>JBCCBI010000312.1:0-6667 GCA_039034155.1 Deinococcota bacterium
AGTTGCGCGTGCGACCTAGGGGAGTAGAAATCGACCTGCTCAGTGTGGGGGACCGATCCTGGAACTGCTAGTAAAGTTACTATCTATACGCCTGTTACTAGCTGTGCGCGAAGCAAAGCGTACATTCATCTAATTTTCTTAAATAGTCTAATGTTTTACATGAGTTACCAAGTCACATACCTTAAGATGGGCGTTTTACTCTGTGGCGACAGGCTGTGTTTCGTCAAAATATTCAAATTGGGCATCGCCAATGAATACCGTTTCACCGTTTTTAGCGCCAGCTTTAAGTAGCATTTTGTAAACACCTAAACTGTTGAAATGCTGCTGCAAATAACTGACCGCTTCGGGATTTGTTGTGTCAAAACGATTAACTAATTGTTCAATTTCACCGCCTAAAACACGCCATCCTTCGGGGTCTTGTCTAATGCGCACAGGATGAACCTCAACGCGCTTGGACATTTTGAGTTGCGGTCGCCCACGGCGCTCAGGAACAAGCGCAAATAGTGTTTCGGCTAGCTTGTCTAAGTTGTTGTCAGCAATGTGATCTTGAGTAGAAATTGGCACAATCGCTAAACCTGATGGTAGCAATACTTGTGTTTGCGCAGCTACCGTATCAGCATCAACAAGGTCAATCTTATTGAGGGCAATCATGGCTGGGCGTTGGAGTAAGGTCGGGTCATACGTCTTCAGCTCTTTTTGTAAGGCTTGAAAGGTTGACCATACATCTTCAGTGATGTCAATCACATAGATCAAAAGGCGCGTTCTAGAAATATGACGTAAAAATTCAAAGCCTAAGCCTTTACCTGCGCTAGCACCGTCAATAATGCCCGGAATATCTGCAAGGGTGAGGCGTTTAAGGTCGCGCTCTAAAACGCCAAGATTAGGGCTAAGTGTGGTAAATGGATAAGCCGCAACTTGGGGGCGCGCGTTGGAAAGTGCTGTGAGCAAACTAGACTTACCCGCATTAGGATAGCCAACAAAGCCTACATCAGCAATACTGCGTAGCTCGAGCCTAAGACGGTGCTTTTCGCCGGGGGTACCATACTCTGCAAACCGAGGTGCTTGGCGCGTTGAATTTGCAAAAGAGGCGTTACCGCGCCCACCTAGACCACCTTTGGCAACGATAGCTTCTTCGCCAACCTCGTTAAAATCTGCCAGAATATCGCCAGTATCTAAGTCAAAGGCAACGGTGCCAATAGGGACTTGGATACGTAAATCGTCACCTTTGCTACCTGCTTTGTTACGCCCTTCACCTTGCCCGCCTGTCTGAGCTTTGTAGATACGCTTGCTGATGAGCCTATCTAGTGACGTGACGTCATTAATAGCTTCTAGATAAATACTGCCACCATCACCGCCGCGCCCACCAGCAGGCCCACCTTTGGGCATATATTTTAAGCGCAAGAAGGACATGCCACCATCGCCGCCCTTGCCACCTTGAACGGTAATGTCTAAAACATCTCGAAATGGCATGTGTATCTCCTAACAAATTGACACGTGCATCAATACAATACAAATCTCATCGACTTAGCTGATGAGATTTGCATGGTGTCTTAAAAATTGTTTGTGAAACGGTGCTACGAACGTATTAGAGGAATAAGCTCTGTTTAATCTGCAGCTTGTGCAATAGGCTCAGCGCTATTAGCTACAACGCTAATGTAACGCCCTTTGTCACCTTTGTTATCAAATTCAACTTTGCCATCTTTAAGCGCAAACAGCGTAAAGTCCTTGCCTTGACCTACGTTGCGACCAGCCCGAAAGCGGGTGCCACGTTGACGTACCAAGATGTTACCTGCACTAACAACTTCACCTGCAAAACGCTTAACGCCTAAGCGCTTGGATTCACTGTCGCGCCCGTTTTTGGAACTGCCAACACCTTTTTTATGTGCCATAACGTTCTCCTAAATATTTTGTGTTGAACTGAGCTAGCTTAACTAGCCTGTAATTTCGGTGATACGTACTTCAGTGTAGTGTTGACGATGACCAATGTGACGGCGGTAGTTACTTTTAGCTTTAAATTTGTAAACCTCAATTTTGTCGCCGCGACCTTGGCTCACAATTTCAGCTTTGGCACTTGCGCCATCAACAAAAGGTGTGCCTACTTTAACTGTGTCACCACCGAGCAACATAACAGGAAGCTCAACTGTGTCACCAGGATCGCTTTCGAGTAGCTCGAGCCGCAACACGTCACCCTCTTGTACGCGGTACTGTTTACCTCCACTTTTAATAACTGCAAACATCGTAACCTCCATAAGTTAGTTCTGGTCTTCCGAGCTTTGCTATATTCTTACTTATTTGTAACTAACTTTACTAGTGTACGTAAACCTATGGGATTGAGGTTAATATGCTGATAATCAGCTAACAACGTACTACATAGAGTCATACATCAACTACGGATTTAGGTTAACTCAAGTTGCGTTACAAAAAGCTACAAATCAAAGCTAAACGTGGTGACAGCACTCAAACAGATAGCTTCGGTATATTCTCAATGACCCGTTTGAGCCAATACCCATCACACAAAAAACCCTGAACAGCGTTCACATGTTGACGGTTTACTCCAGAATTGTTGCTGGTATTGCACAATTCTATTGCCAACTGTCTCGAGTGCGTCCAGGGAAAGCTTATTTGGTGGAGCTGACGGGATTCGAACCCGTGACCTTCTGAATGCCATTCAGACGCGCTCCCAACTGCGCCACAGCCCCAAGCTCCGCTAAGTCTAAGGCAGGCTTGCACCCCTGTCAAGTTAGCTACAACACAGACAAACTTAACAGGGGTGAAAACCTGTACTCTAGGTTAGCGGCAATGCCCTAAATGCAGGTCTTTAAGCTTGCTTACGCTCGCGAGCAGCAGCGCGGTCAGCTTCCTGACGGCTTGTATCTGTTTTAAGGCGAGCTGCTTTACCGCGCAGGTTACGCAGATAGTACAACTTGGCGCGGCGCGTGCGACCCCGGCGAACAATTTCAATGTTGTCAATGAGTGGTGAGTTGAGCGGAAAAATACGCTCCACACCTTCACCGAAGCTGACTTTGCGCACGGTAAACGTTGAACGTGCGCCGCGGCCGTTGCTTTTAGCGATGACCACGCCTTCAAAGCTTTGGATACGCGTGCGGCTACCCTCGGTGACTTTGTAGTCAATGCGAAGGGTATCGCCAGTGTCAAATTCGGGTAAGTTGTCTTTAATAAAGGGTGTCTCAATTGAGCGCAGAATTGCCCCTTTGTTGTATTTCATAAGTTGCCTCCTCGAGCGGATTTGTAGATTTAAATTAGCTCTAGCTCTGAAGACACTCGCAGTTCACGGGGTGGTAAAGCTAGAAATAGGCTGTAAGTAGATTGCAGACTTGCGTGGCAACATCAGCTTGCAAAGAGCACTACGCTAAAATGCAACGAGATGGTTTGAAGCTTAAAGATATTGTGTAAGAAGTAGATGCTGATAGCAGCAAGGCACAAAGTGGACGGTACTAATCTTAAATCTCACTTTGTGCACGACATGCTTCTAAGCAGGTGGCACTGCAACCTTGTAAGTTTAGCTGTGTTTCAAGCAGAGTGCAAGGCTTTATGTTGCAGAAGTGGGAGAGGGTTGAGTGTGGATATCTATCATCTCAGCGTGTTACCAATGTGCTGCACCAGAAGCTTGTAAGCGACTTTCACGCCAGCAGGTGAGTTCTAAGAAATTACCGTCTGGGTCTGTAAAGTAAAGACTAGCTGGCTTGCGTTGATAGGTGATGCCTTTGTGCTCGAGGCGATCTTGAACAGTATCTAAAAAGCCCTCGTCACAGACAAATGCAACGTGAGGCGTCGTGTCCCAGTCAAGTACGCTACCTTTGGCTCGAGGTGTTTGATCTGCTGCTAAGCACAAATTAATACTCTGTCCTGCACTAGCTTTGAGCCAGAAAAATGATGCTGTTGCAGGATTGCGCTTGTCGACGGGGTGAATATCTAGGATCTCTCTGTAAAATTTGATAGATGTTGAGATATTAGAGACCGCAATGGCAACATGGTCAACGCCATAAATCACAAAAGTAACCTCGTACTGCTAACAAGCATACTTAGGGACGTGCTGACCAAGGTCGGACGGTGCCGACAATATGCTTGTTGTGACGGTGATGAATAGCCTCGAGCAAGCCCTCACTTATTTCTTGGTGTGTAAGCCAACGTGAAGACTCGCCCTCGAGCACAAAGCCCAAAATAATCTGATGATAGGTCACAATGCTGTTAGCCTCCGGTTGGGGCCATAAGTCAGGATTAGAAGGGTCGCGCGCAGCACTACCCACAACATGAAACATATCCACTGGCCTCGCCTGCGCGTCCAAGTAGCTGATGAGCTTACTGCAACTCTCCATCCCAGGTTGGTGGAACCAAGCTACAACCATATCGATAGGTGCGTGCTGGGTGGCGCGATCAATGACGTCCATAAACGCATGACTATCTTGATAATCAGCGGTAACAGTGTGAACCTCAGCAGTATGAATCTCAGCAGTATGAATCTTGGTAGCATCTTGCGGCATACTAGCGACCAACCTTGCTAGTGATGCAGGTGTACGCGCCAGGCAGGTCATTTGGCTTGCGTGTTGAGCAAGTGTGCGGGTGGCAGCGGCTAGCATACCCGTTGTCCCTATTGCCAAGATGTGCTGATAGCTACCTTGAATCATGAGATCATCAACCTTTGCTAGGAAGTTAGTGCGGTAACACTTTAACGACTTTCTGTTTGAGGTGCGTGCCAGCGGCGTCCACTACGGGCGAGCATGTCATCAGCTTCTTCGGGGCCCCAAGAGCCAGACTCATAAAACGCAGGTTCGTCATTAGCATTTTCCCAAGTGTTGAGGATAGGCATGACGATGCGCCATTGTTCTTCAACTTCATCGGCCCGCATAAACAGGGTAGCGTCGCCCATCATGGCGTCTAGCAGGAGGGTTTCGTAAGCGTCTGGGTTACGGCGTTTAAATTGCTCATTGTAATAAAAGTCCATACTGGCGGTGTTTAAGCTGATGCCTTGACCAGGAACTTTGGCGTTGTAGCGAATGGAAATGCCTTCGTTCGGAACTAGGCGTAACACAATACGATCTTCGCGTGGGGGTTTGCGAAATTGGAAGGGTACATGAGGTGGTGTTTTGTAATAGATAACAATTTCGCTGGATTTCGAGACTAGGCGTTTGCCGCTGCGAATGTAAAACGGCACGCCAGCCCAACGCCAATTATCAATGCGTAGTTCGATGGCAGCATAAGTGGCTTGCCTCGAGCGACTGTCTACGCCTTCTTCATCGCGGTAGCTATTTTGGTGGCTGCTGTGAGCGCTACCCGAGACATATTGCCCCATGACAGCATCACCAACTTGCACGCAGTGCATGGCCCGTAAAACTTTCACCTTTTCGTCACGAACGCTCTTGGCATCGTAACTGGCAGGCGGTTCAGTGGCAACCAGAGCAGCAAGTTGCAGTAGGTGATTCTGGACAACATCGCGCACAACGCCGGCTTGCTCGTAAAAACTGCCGCGCCCTTCAATACCCATCGGTTCAGCCATCGTCACTTGCACGTGGTCAACGTACTGGCTATTCCAAGTGGGTTCAAAAATAGTGTTGGCAAAACGCAACGCAGCAATGTTTTGGGCAGTTTCTTTGGCCAAGTAGTGGTCGATGCGGTAAACCTGCTCTTCATCAAAGTTTTTGAGGATAGTTGCGTTCAGCGCTTTGGCACTTTCTAAGTCGGTGCCAAATGGTTTTTCGATAATGAACCGCGCATCACTCTGGTTTAAGCCAGCTTGTCCGAGGCCATTAGCAATGCTTTCGTAAGTACTTGGTGGGGTGGCTGTGTAGAACAAGTGTGTCTCGTGACTGAGACTTTTAAGGTGGTTAGCAAGCGCGTGGTAGCCTTCACCACCCTCATAGTTACCTTGGCAAAACGATAAACGTGGTGCGAGGTCATCCCACAATGCTTGGTCAAAGTCTCCATGTCCATATTTTATGAGAGCGTCGCGCATGCGGGTGCGCAGTTCGTCATCATCCCAGTCGCGCCTTGCGTAGCCGACAATCTGGGTATCTTCATGCATGGCACCTTCGCGGTGCAGTTCAAACAACGCAGGAATAAGTTTACGAGCAGCAAGGTCACCACTCACGCCAAAAATAACAAATGTACAAGCTGGGGCTTTAACCATAGTGGTTCTACTTTATGATTTTTTGACGCGCTGTGTGTTCAATACAAGACGGATATGCTACGGATACACCATGGATATGCCTAAGAAAAATCAACGCGCCACCCTTTACAAACAAGTAAGTAACTGACAAGGTGAAGACCGCGAAGGTTCAATAAGGCTTAATTTCAGTAAGGCTCAATAACGTCACGAGCATGACACGCAGACTGAGTTAAGTTGATGCTCTGGCAAGTGGCACGATAAAGATGTTCGGTTGTGACGCCTGGGATATATAAAGTGACGGTCAGCTTTTAATATTCACTGTCCCGCTAGATGTACCTATATTTAGTGTACCTATATTTAAGTGTGTAACTACCTGTTTAAATAGTAGATGATTGGCTTTACAATAAGTTTACAATTCTTGAGAGGCTCGTGAGGGTTGCGTTTTAAGTGACCTGTAGAACAATGCTATCAAGCAGCTGTGTGACATTTAAGTGTGTTGTCATAATGGTGCTAGGGGCAGATAAAGACAGTAGCTGTCGCCAT
>JBCCBI010000313.1:0-6656 GCA_039034155.1 Deinococcota bacterium
GTACTATTTTCAGCGCTGAGGAAATTAGTTCTATTACTAAGTCTGTCGAAGGACGTACTGTCACTTTAGACGAACTACAAAAAACTGCTAATAAGATTACGCAGCTATATTTAGATAAAGGCGCAAATGTCTAAAACCAATCTCCCTCAAAAAACCGTCGGGCTAGACAGTAACTTACTTGACATGTGGAGCATGGCACTAGGGCAAGAACCCAGCCGCATTGCCTGCCGCCGCCCAGACGGTAAAGTTTATGTGTTCCACGTCCAAAGTATGGACAGTATCGGCAGTAGCATTATGTTCTCGAGGGATACGCTTTTTGCGCTTGACTTAGCTGCCAAAACCGAATTGCTCGTTAAACCTGTTGATTAACGCTCTAGGTAGTATCTATCTAGATAATATTCATCTGATTAATATCTACTTAACAAACATGACCAATATCATGCTGTGTTAACACTAAAGTTCTGAGCATCTGTTTTAATATGTTTACACGATGATACGTACGACCGCCTAAATCTCACTTCTTCACTTACAACATTCTCTAAAGATACTTATGAATCCAAATGTCTTCAGATAACCTTCAACTTATACCCTCAGCACAGACGCACACAATTGACCCAGGCTTGACCTTTGTCAACTATCAGCAGTATTTGTTCCCTATTGATTGGGATAACAGCTTTATCCAAACAGGCAAATTACACGTTGAGGTAGGCTTTGGCGATGGTCGCTATACTGCCTTTCGCGCTGGTGAAGCACCCGATGAACGGTTTGTAGGTGTAGAGCTTTCGGGAGCAAGTATTGCCCGGGCACGTAAACGCTTAGCAAGGGAGGACATACACAACGTCAAGTTGCTCAAAGTAACAGCGCAACTGGCCTTACAACATCTATTTGCAGAAGCTAGCCTTAGCTCAATTACAGTCAATTTTCCTGACCCTTGGCCTAAAGACAGACACGAACAAAATCGTCTACTACGGGTGCCCTTTTTTGAACTCGCCGCCACACGCTTGGTGCCTGGTGGTGAGATACGTTTGGCAACTGATCATCCAGATTACTTAGCACAGGCTCAGACTGAAGCAGCACAAACTGACTTATACGACCTAGTAACACGCCCTGCACCCGAAGCCGTTTTTGCCACCAAGTACGCGCTGAAGTGGAAAGCTCAAGGTAAACCGCTGCACTACCAAGTGTTTACTCGTACAGACACGGCCTTAGCTACAGCTTTAACACAGTACTATCCTATTTTGCAGAGGAAGCATGTCATGGCCCACGCCGTTTTAACTGGCAGTTTGCCACCTGATTTAAAGTTTTCTAAAGTTGTTACAGACTACGCAGATGGCCACGTTATTTTGCACGAAATAACCCGCAGTTTACAAGAAGTTAAGTTGCTTGTTCGCGCAACCATCAACGAACCCAGTTTACGTCAACAGGTTTTGGTGAGTGTTCGGCAAAAAGAGCCTCAAACTAATAGTGAGATTATTGTGGCGCTCGAGGCCTTCGGTGATCCGTTAATTACAGAGACCAGCAAAGGTGCCGTTCACGCTACGTGTCAGTGGCTATTATCTCAATCAGATGAACTATCAATCAAAGAGCGTTGCTATTAAACTCAGCAGTGGCATCTAAGGTTACTAATGACAGACGAAGAAAACGTACTTCAAGTAGAGAGTATCTGGTCTAGCGCACCTCTCCAAGGCGACTTAGCAACGATCACTCAGGTTGTTGCGGATGATTGGCTGGGCATTTCACCCACAGGTACTACGATGAGTAAAGCTGACCTATTTGCTATGCTTACCTCACATCCAAATATGTTTGACACGGTTAGTTACAGTGATATCAAGGTTAAAGTATTTGGTGACACAGCAATTGTGAGCAGCATGTTTGAGGGTATTGGGCAAGAGATGAACTTGACTCAACACTATTTGCGCGTTTATGTAAAGCGCCAAGCTGACTGGCAATGTGTTGTGACGCAAATCATTCCCGTTGTTTCATAGATTCACGTGTGATTCTCATATGCTTCGTAGGATTTTATAGGTATGAATTTAATCAATCATGAAGACCCTGACCACGAACTGTTAGATGTTCTCGACGATACTGGCACCCCAACTGGTGAGGTTAAACCCCGTGGTGACGTTCACCGTGACGGCGACTGGCACCGTTGTTTTCACTTATGGGTCGTACGAGATGACGGTTACGTGCTCGTTCAACGTCGCAGCAACTACAAACAGGTTGAGCCCAACAAAATTGATACCACGGTAGGGGGTCACTTTCAGGCAGGTGAAACCTTAGACGAGGTTGTCCGCGAAGCTTATGAAGAAATTGGCTTGGACATTACTACAGACGCACTGAGCTTTTTAGAAACGCGCCAGATGGAACGTCACTACCCAGAGTTAATTGACCGGGAGTTTCAAGATATTTATGTGCTACGCGAACAGCAACCGCTCGAGCACTACCTACCCCACAAAACTGAACTCACAGCTTTATACGAAGCCCCATTACACCGTTTAATCAGCCTTTATGAAACAGGTATGTCTCTTCCAGTGGCAGGTTGGGACGGCTATGGACGCCCCAACGACGCCCTCCTCACAGCAGATGATGTAGTGAGTCACGACCGCACTTACATGGCCGCCACACTGCTAAAGGTGAAAGCCTGGCTTGACATGCAACTCACGCTCGAGGCTAAAGGAGTCTTGTAAGCCTCGAGCATGTTGTTTCCTCTCAAACTTTAAGCTTGACGCTTTAAGACCAATAGGGTGATGTCGTCATCGTTAGTAGCATCACCTGTATAAGCAGTGACGTCTGCGATAACAGCATCTTGAATCACCTTGGCAGATTCATGCCAGTGGTCTTCAACGACCCTACGTAAACGCTCGAGCCCGTAAAGCTCACCCTGGGTATTGGGCGCTTCTGGGATGCCGTCTGTGTAGAGCACGACGCCGTCACCAATAGCTAAGTCAATGTCTTTTTGGCTTACAAACTGACTTATATCGCTGTCTTCCATGCCTACAAAAAAACCTAAATCCATAGTATCGATGTAACATGACTGGCTACTTTCACGTATGAGTAACACGCTTTCATGTTGCCCACTTAAGCTGAGCTTGCCCTCGTGGTAGTCAAGTAGTGCCAGTGTCAAGCTTTTGTCGGAGCCCATACGACTAATGTTCTGAGAGAGTGTACGGTTTAAAATATCAAACTGTAGTTTAGGGTCATGAATACCACTTTCAAGCAGGGTGCGCACAACCGTCTGCGTCATAATCATAACAATGCCACTCTCGAGCCCATGCCCAGTAACGTCACCCATGCCAATTCTGAGGCCGCCTTCGTAAGGTAGCACGTCGTAGTAGTCACCACCGACGTCTTCAGCAGGTTTCATAAAGCCAGCTATGTCAAGTCCACGAGCAGCCTCGAGCTCTGCTGGGGTTGGTAACAACATTTGCTGCAATTGACGAGTTGTGTCTAGCTCACCCTGTGCTCGTGCAACTGTGGCGTCATGACGTTGTTTAGAAACAAGATAGCGCCATAAAAGCCACGCGGCCAAACTAATGAGTAAAGATCTAACAAGGCTTGCAGTTATTACAGAGTTTCGGTAACGCCGCCACGGCTCGAGCACCGTTGTGATCGGAATACCTGCCGAAATAATAAACGGATATCCTTCCATACGGTGATAACTAACAACCTCTTGCTCATTGCTCAGAGGACTCAATACATGCTCAGTAGCAACCCGTTCAGGGCGTAGCAAGGTTTTGATAAATTCACTTTCACTATAATCCTGACCAAGAATAGCTGCATCTTCTAAAGGACCGCGTGCAACCAGCTTGCCCGAACTGTGCCATAAGCTGATGTCACCTTGCCAGTCACCAAGCACAGAAGTGTAAGCCTCTGAAATGATATTGGAAATTAGCAAGCTCACTGCAACACCTACAAATTCACCCCTGGCGGTATAGAGACCACGACTTACGGCAACAAACCAAACATCCCCTACTCGTGCGTCGATAGGCTCAGTAAAATAGAGACCGTTTCGATCACCATATTCGTAGGCCATACGCCCACTACTATGAACCTCAAAGTAGTCGCGGTCAGCAAGATTTATAGATGGGCCACTCACATCTGTCTGCGCAGCATTGACCCGCCACCCATCACGGTTAAGTAACAGTATGTCTTGAACAAAAGGAAAGATAAGCCCTTCTTGATCAAGTGCTTGTTGCACTTCAGGGTTATCTAGTTCCATAAAATCATCAATACGCGGCAGGTTTGCTGCTAAACCTCCAAGAATCAATCTGTTGGCGTGAATCGTTCGCCAAAACAAGCCTTCAACAAGTGCCACTGTAACCTTGGCATCATGTTCTGCTAATTCGAGTACGCGTACCTGCTCCTGGCGTATACGCTCGTAACTATTGGCGGTTACAACAAGTATTACCATTATAACACCAAAAATGATTAAATATCTTAACTGTGAGGGTTTGCGCAAAACCTTGCTATGTCGTTGAGCACGGTGTCTTTGTGAGCGTATATTTAGTGAAGATACGAGTTTGTGTATTTCAGTTCGTGTCATAAATTTCCCTACTTACTAACAACTTGTTCAGGTATGTACTTGCCTACCAAGTAACGAGATGATAGCAGAGCAACTCTTACAAAATTCTTACTCGAGGCAATTCAAATCTTATACTTAGTCTAAATTCCTGTCTGTAACACTAGAAGTGATGTAGGAAATATATAGAAAACGCGTCAACGTGATTGTTGACGCGTCGCTTTAGTAGATTCTAAAACAGGAGTTTAGCTTTCAAGAATAGTTGGTAAAATGAGAGGGTCACGCCCAGTAGCTTTGCGCACGTAACGCCGAACAGGATAAAAAATATCATCACGGATACTATCCAAGTTACGTTTTTCGCGAATGGCACGCTTGAGGTTCGTAAGGGCAATATCTTCAATATTACCGTTAAACTCTTTTTCATCTTGGGCTACACCGCGGCTAATTACCTCAACACTTGGTGAGCGCCCCGCCAGCGCAATCACAATCACCACACCCTCACTAGATAAGGTCTGCCGGTCGCGAATCATTGGCTCACTAATTTCGTTATTGCCAATGTTATCAATGTAAATAAGCCCTGCATCAACGTTATCCACAACCTCAAAGCTGTCGCGGGTAATTTCAATTACATCACCGTTTTCAGCTAGCAAGCACTTTTCTGGTGGGTTCACCATGCTCTTAGCCAATTTGGCATGGTTAATCTGATGACGCGGCTCACCGTGCCACGGCAAGAAAAACCTAGGCCGAGTGAGGTCTAAAATAAGCTTGAGTTCTTCTTGACTTGCATGACCCGACGCGTGCACGCGGTACTGCGGTGGATAAAACACATCGACCCCAATGTTGTAAAGCTGGTTGATGACACGGTTCACTGCTTCTTCATTACCTGGAATTGGATTAGAGGACATCACCACCGTATCACCTGGTTGCAGGCTAATTTTGCGGTGTGTTCCCGAGGCTAAACGCGACAGTGCTGCCATCGGTTGACCTTGTGAACCCGTGCACAAAAATAGCACCTTGTCATCAGCTAGGTCGACAATATCATTGGTGTGCACAAGTGGTTGTTTGGTTTTTAAGTAGCCAAGTTCTTGGGCAATTTTGGTCATTTTAATCATCGAACGGCCTTCAATGACTACCCGTCGGTCGTTTTCTTCGGCAATCCAAATGAGGTTTTGCAAACGGTGTACATGTGAGCTAAAGGTAGTCACAATGACCCGCCCTTTGGCTTGGTTGATGATGTGGGCCAGGGCGTCTTTCACCATATCTTCACTAGGTGTATAACCAGGGCGTTCTGCGTTGGTAGAGTCCGAAATAAGCGCCAAGACACCTTCTTCACCAGCCTGTGCCAGTTTGTGTAGGTGACTCGTTTTACCGTCGGCTGGGTGAAAATCCAGCTTAAAGTCACCACTGTGCACAACTCGCCCAACAGGTGTGTGAATGACCAGCCCAGAGTTATCTGGAATGGAGTGGGTCATACGGAACATGTCCACCGTAAAGTATTTGCTGAGTTTAATACGCTCATCAGTAGAGACTTCTTTAAGGTCAACGTCATTTTCACGAATGCGAAACTCATCAAACTTGCCGCGCAAGAGCCCGAGGGTTAACTTGGCACCATAAATCGGTAGCTTAGGAAGCAAATTGAGCATGTGCGGGATGCCACCAATGTGGTCTTCGTGCCCGTGGGTGAGCACCCAACCGACAATGCGGCTAGCATTTTCAACGACCCAGTCAATGCGCGGCACAATAATGTCTACACCGAGCATGTCGGCATCTGGAAAAGACAACCCACCATCAATAAGCATAATTTCGTCTTCGTACTCGTAGGCAAACATATTTTTGCCAATTTCACCAAGCCCGCCTATGGGGATAATTCGCAAGCTGCGCTCGGGACGTTTGCGTGTTTTTTTCGACATAACACTCCTTGAAGCTTGTTGACTTTGCGGCATACAAGCGTAGTTAAAGTTAGGTTGTGTGTCCCAGCCATCTAATGAAAAGCTGGACGATCTGCTTGCCTCTGTATTTAAACCACTCAGAAGCTAAGTGGTGTGTATATATTTTGATGATCTTAACTAGGGTTATAGAGGATTGTTGCTTCAAGTTTAGTTGATATTTATATTAATTTAAAATTTTATTTTCAGAA
>JBCCBI010000314.1:0-6633 GCA_039034155.1 Deinococcota bacterium
CCATGGAGCACTGACGCTGCCGGGCGCGGGCCAGCTTGGAGCAACTCACTGTTTGAAGATAACGCTGAGTTTGGCTTGGGCATGCGCTTTAGCCTAGATAAGCAAATGGCTTATGCCAAAGAACTGCTCGAGCGGGTTCGCCTGCAAGTGGGTGATGACCTAGTTAACGCGCTACTTGCTGCTGACCAAAGTAACGACACAGGCATCAACGCCCAACGTGAGCGGGTGGCGGTACTTAAAGATAAGCTTGCAAGTGCAACGGATGCAGTGAGCCTCGAGCTACTGAATGTCGCCGACAAACTCGTCAAAAAATCCGTGTGGCTAGTTGGTGGCGACGGCTGGGCGTATGACATCGGTTACGGCGGCCTCGACCACGTGTTAGCCAGTGGCTACAACGTGAACGCCCTAGTGCTAGATACCGAGGTGTATTCCAACACGGGCGGACAAGCGTCCAAAGCTACAGGACTTGCAGCAGTCGCCAAGTTTGCCGCTGGCGGTAAAGCCACACCTAAAAAAGACCTCGGCATGATCTCGATGAGTTACGGCTATATCTACGTGGCCCAAATCGCCATGGGCGCGAGCGACGCCCAAACCGTCAAAGCATTTATAGAAGCTGAATCTTACGACGGACCTTCACTGATTATTGCCTACAGTCACTGCATTGCCCACGGCATCAACATGGCTAAAGGTATGGATCAACAAAAACTAGCTGTTCAATCTGGTTACTGGCCCTTGTACCGCTACGATCCACGCCGCACCGATGCTGGAAAAAACCCCTTCCAACTGGACTCACGTGCACCTAAAGTGAGTTTCCGTGACTACGCGCTCAACGAAACCCGTTACCGCATGCTCACACTCGCCAACCCAGATAACGCTGAAACCTTATTTGATGCTGCTCAGGCCAACGTTGACGCACAGTGGCAACGTTACCAAGCGCTAGCCCAAGGTTAAGCACGTTCTAGCGGTCACATCCTTACAAGGGTTTGCCTGCCTTCACATTGAAGTTATGAATGAAGACAGGCAACCCTTTAAGCTTCATCAAAATAACATCTAGTACTGAACAAAGGAAAAGGAGAAGGGGTGAAAGGGGGATGGGAAGAGCTCCATCAGATGTTAGGTACATATCGGTAGGCTTGTGATGAGCTTCAACGACATCCCTCGAGCAACGCTGATGTGCAAATATCAGCACGCTAGACATTTAGGACTTTCGATACTGATAAGTCACTGATACATCAGCAGATGAATACACACCTTAGGCACTTTAACTCAAACAGTTACCGGGAAGGAGAAGGGCTATGAACTCAACAACACTGGATTTAACCACCACGTATTTAGGACTGACCCTCGAGCACCCCCTCGTCCCCTCAGCATCACCACTGTCGTATAGTTTGGAGCGCATTAAACGGCTCGAAGACGCAGGTGCGCCGGCCATCATCATGCATTCTCTCTTTGAAGAGCAAATTAACCAACAAGCCCGCGCGCTTGACCACTATTTGGACTACGGCAGCGAAAGTTTTGCCGAGGCACTTAGCTACTACCCCGAACGCGACGATTACAACGTGGGTCCAGATGACTACCTCGAGCTCATCCGGGGTGCCAAGGAAAGCACCAATATCCCAGTTATCGCCAGCCTCAACGGAACCTCCGCAGGTGGTTGGACACGTTACGCCAAAATGATCGAACAAGCCGGGGCAGACGCACTAGAGCTGAACATCTACATGATTCCTACTGACACAGGCGTGAGCGGCAGTGAGATTGAACAGCGCTATTTCAATATTTTGCGCGATGTCAAAGAGCTCATTAACATTCCTGTAGCCGTTAAGTTGAGTCCTTATTTTAGTGCCATGGCCAATATGGCCAGTCAGCTCGAGCGGGCCGGAGCAGACGGCCTCGTACTCTTTAACCGCTTTTATCAGCCCGATTTTGACCTTGACAACCTCGAAGTTGTACCCCATTTAGTGCTTAGTCAACCGTTTGAACTTACCTTGCCCTTGCGTTGGGTATCTATTCTCTACGGGCGGGTAGGCTGCGACTTTGCCATTACCAGCGGTATCCACACGCATTTAGATGTCATTAAAGCCATGATGGCCGGTGCCAAAGTAGCGATGAGTGCATCTGAACTATTGCAACACGGGCTTGTTCGCATTCTTTCAATGAAACGGGCTATGCTTGCCTGGATGGAAGAAAACGAATACGAATCCATCAAACAAATGCAAGGCAGCATGAGCCAGCGATATGTCAAAGATACCAGCGCGTTTGAACGCGCCAACTACATGAAAACCTTACAGTCATGGAAAGCTGATCCAACTGGCGCAAGTCCAGCACATCCTCTGCGGTCGAACTGAACACACTTGTAACAAACGTGAAGACGTGCCTCGAGCAACTTTTGAGGCACGTCTTCTTGTGTTGGCTTAATGTCATTCAACCGAGAAACTTAAAGTGAGGTCTTCGTAACTACGTTGATGGCTTCACTCACCAAGTTATCCTCGGTTGTACTAAACTCTAAAACGTGATGATGACTTGATGCTCTCTTGTAGCAAGACTCGTAACCCTAATACCACGCTTTTCGTTCAACTTGCACCGCAGGATTTAGCTCTGCGAGGATGCGCTCAAATTCATCTATGTCACTAAAGCCCTCAGGTGAACGGTAGCTGTAGGGAACCACTACTCGAGGTGACAAAGTTGCCACGGCTTGAGCAGCTGCTTCAACGCCCATGGTAAACGGCAAGTTCATAGCAACAACTGCTGTGTCGATATTCTCGAGCGCAAGCATTTCGGGGGTGCCTTCGGTATCTCCCGAGAAATAAACACGCGTGCCACCAACCTCCATCACAACGCCAATATCACCGCGTGAGCGCGGGTGAAACGCTTGCGCTTCAGGGCGAACGTTGTACGCTGGCACAGCGGTAAAGGTAATGCCAAGAACATCTTGAGTTTCTCCAGCTTCAAACCCGCTGACGCCTGCTGCAAAGCCAGGCGTATTGTTGGCAATCATAAGTGGCACCTCATCAATCACAGATTGCGGCGCAAGGACCACTGTCTGGCGCGATAACATGCCAATCATCGTCTCAACGCTGAGGTTCTCAGGGTGAGCGTGGGTGAGCACAACAATGTCTGGTGTACCATAGGGGGCATATTCTGATTGTGCACCTACGGGATCCACAAATATGGTGACGCCATTCCACTCGACTACAGCACTAGCATTTGAAATGGCGGTAATTTCGGGCAGATTAGCTGGTGCTGGCTGAGTTGCAAACGCGCTTCCACAAATAGCAATAAGCGTTACAATGATGCTAATTATTTTCATATTTGCAAATTAGCATCAGACTTCTTCTCAAACAGGCTAATAGGCTGCAAAATTAACATTGGATTGATTCATTAAGCTTTAATCCCTCACTTTAATCTGTCGCAACTGCTACGTCCTGGCTGACAATCTCAAACGCCTTGCGGAGGACGCCAATGCCTTCCTCGAGCTGCTCATTTGTCATGGTAAGTGGCGGCAAAAAGCGCACACAGTTACTAAATAAACCTGCCCGAATGGTGATGAGTCCGTGTTTGAGGGTGGTTTCATTGAGTTTTGAGGTCAGTGCTGCGTCTGGCGTTTTGGTGTGTTGATTGCTGACAAGCTCGAGTGCCAACATGGGTCCCAAGCCGCGCACATCGCCGATAACCTCAAAGTCTTGTTTGAGGGCAAGTAAATGCCCCCGCAAGCGCTCACCCAACTCCTGCGCCCGGCTTAAAAACGCCTCTGAACTGATGATTTTGAGCGCTTCAATCGCAGCCACACAAGCCAGCGGGTTGCCACTGTAGGTGCCACCCAAACCACCCGGATGCGGTGCGTCGATAATCTCTACCCGACCAACTACCGCAGCAAGTGGCATCCCAGCAGCAAGAGACTTGGCTGTGGTGAGCAAATCTGGCACAATCCCGTAGTGTTCAATGGCAAAAACCTTGCCAGTACGCCCCATGCCACATTGAATTTCGTCAGCAACCATGACCATGTTGTGCTCGCTGCATAGCTCACGGATACGCTGTAAAAAGCGTGGCGGCGTGGGAATAAAACCGCCCTCACCGAGGACAGGTTCAATGACTATGGCTGCCACCGCGCCAGGGTCAACAAAGGAGATAAGGGCCTGCTCGAGCTGCTGAATGCTGTAGTCTACAAACGCCTCTTCACTTAAACCTTCAGGCCGTCTGTATACATTTGGAAACGGCAGTCGGTAAATCTCCGGCGCAAACGGTCCAAAACCTTTTTTGAAGAGCGCCCACTTGCTGGTCATGGCCATCGTCAAGTTGGTACGCCCGTGATAAGCGCCTTCAAAGACAATCACACCTTGTTTGCCAGTGTAAACCCGGGCCATTTTGACGGCGGCCTCAACTGCTTCCGCGCCACTATTTAGCAGGGCTGCTTTTTTAGGAAAATCACCCGGTGCAAGGTCATTGAGCATTTCTGCCACGGTTGCATAGGACTCATAGCTACCCACAATTGCTGACATGTGAATGAGGTCGTCCGCTTGGCGTTTAATGGCGTCTACAATGCTAGGCTGGTTGTGCCCCACGGCCATCATGCCGATGCCGCCAGCAAAATCCAGCAAGACGTTCCCGTCCACATCCGTCACAGCTGCGCCTTCCGCTTTAGCCGCGGCAATGCGGGTGAGTTTGGCGGTGCCTTTGGCGGTAGCAGCTTCACGGCGAGCAACTAGCTCGAGACTCTTTGGTCCCGGTACTTCCGTATGCAACTTGACTGTTGGCATGTCATCTCCTTTGGATGTTTTTATGTGCTGTGTGGATACTGCAGCTAGGCAACATCGACACTATCAACGCTGATACATCATCAATCTCAAAAATGGCTGAGGCTGATGTACCGCCATCCCCCTCATGCGAGCATCACACAAATTTTTAATAGCTGACATCATACTGCTTAGACGATGTTTGTGGACCTAGTACTCGAGAACATCACCTATCCAAACATCAAAATTTCAGACGATGACACCTAATCACGAAACCTATTGACGACGTACTCCTGAGCCATCAGCCCAACGTTTCCCAATGGCTGCTATCCAAAGGTTTGTCTACAGGAGTAGTGAGGGATTTGTAAGCAGCTGGGCAGCGTTGTTTGAGCAAAGGGAACAGGTGACGCCACTGGTCGAAGGTGGCTTGCTCGAGACTCGCCACAATAACTGCCTCAGCATCTTCGGGGGCTTCTGCCAAGATAGTCCCGCCGGGGTCAGCGATAAAACTGCCGCCGTAAAAGCGCACGCCGTTTTCAGTACCAATGCGGTTGGCGGCAGCTACAAACACGCCGTTGGCAATGGCGTGACCGCGCATAACCATTTGCCAGGCAGATTTGGAGTGAAAGTCCGGCGCGGTTGGCTCAGCGCCAATGGCCGTGGGGTAAAAGATATATTCTGCGCCTGCCACTGCCGCCATGCGGGCAACCTCTGGAAACCACTGGTCATAGCAGGTAGGGGTGCTAATTTGTAGCTGCTCGAGGTCATGCACTGGGTACGGCGCTGGCGTGGCTTCGTAATTGCCACTTACAAAGTAATCCGTCTCGTGATAACCATCACCTGAAGGGATGTGCAATTTTTCGGTAGCGTAGCGTAAAACCCCATTGGGCGTGTGAATCAACGCTGTATCCAAGTAGTCTCGAGGATTTACCGAGGTAGTTGGTACGTCACTAAGGCGTTCAAAAATACTGCTGATGATGGTAATGCCATGCGTCTTGGCAAGTTCACTCATCAATGTGTCGGTGGGACCGCCGTGACGCACCTCTGCCCAACGGAAGTTAGCCGGGTCACGCACACCAGCGACATAGGGCAAAAGTGAAAACTCGGGTAAGCAGACAATATCTGCGTTTTGCTGGGCAGCATCTCCAACTAGTCTGCGGTAAGCTTGCGCCATCTGCTCAGAACTGCCAAGCCAAGGAAGTTGAATGATGGCAACTCGAGTTGTGTTCATCTAGCTGCCTCGAGCAATCTAATCATCATTACCTGCATCACCTTATGTAAAGCCATCCCTACAACGTCGTCTAGCACTAAGTTCATAGCAGTCATCATACCGAGCTAAAAGGGCATCCGCCTAGCACACAGATCTTTACAAATGTTGTTGGTCGATAGACTCGCTAACTTGCAAAATATAGGTATCAATCTTTAGGCGGCACAGGATCAACCCCACCCGGGTGCCACGGATGACAACGGCTAATGCGCTTAATTGCCAGCCAACTTCCGCGCAGCGCGCCGTGTCTGCGTATAGCAGTGACTGCGTACTGGCTGCAGGTTGGGTGAAAGCGGCAGGTTGCTGGGGTAAAGGGCGAAATCACCCGGCGGTAGACGTAGATGGGCGCAAGCAGGATGTGCTCGAGCCAGCCCACTTGTTCAACAGACTCACGCTCAATCAACTCAGCCGTCTCCACAGGTTCAGAGGTCATTACCTCAGTTTAGCGAGATTATAGCGGACAACACTTCAATTTGCTTGGCCATGACATCCAGATGGGCCTCCGCCTGATCTACAACACGGGCGACGCGGTCTTGCTGAAAGGTATCAACACCCTCCATGCGTTTGTCTTTCATAGGATCAATACCAAAGGTCGCGGTGTGCAATCCGGTTGCTGCGATCCCGTATAATGCCGCG
>JBCCBI010000315.1:0-6606 GCA_039034155.1 Deinococcota bacterium
ATCCGCGCGCGATGTGTTCATCAGCAAGTACATAGATGAGTGTGCTCGAGCGAGTGCTCGTCAAAGCTGCCCGAGGGCCCTAGTACTACCCGGATCGTTTGACCCCCTGCACGCAGGGCACCTAGAACTTGCTAAGGCAGCTAGTGACCATAGCGGCCGCCCGGCAACGTTTGAACTGACACTTAGCAACGCCGACAAAGGCGAGATTGACCTGTTACGTGCCTACAGCCGCATCACGCAGTTTGTAGGTGACGCACCAGTTGCGCTAAGCCGTAGCTCGCTGTTTGTAGACAAAGCCCAGATTTTTCCTGAAAGTATCTTTGTTGTCGGCGCAGACACCGCTGCCCGGCTCGTTAACACCCGGTTTTACAACCACAGTGAGCAGGACATGTACACTGCGCTGGCTACACTGCGTGAGCAAGGCTGTAGTTTTTTGGTTGCTAGTCGTATAAGCGTGCACTCTCAGCAGCTTGTGGAACTTGCTGATTTGAGCATTCCAGTGGAGTTTAAAGATATGTTTACGGGGCTCGAGTTCCGCATGGATATCTCCTCGAGCCAACTACGCCGCGCTGCTAGTACATCTGCTGATTAACACACCCCACAAAAAACGAGCAGCACCTTTGCACTGCCCGTTAACTTAGTTGATGTGGTTTTAGCTGAGATTAAAAATCAGCAGTCACCAAAACCCATAGGGGCAGATTCGGCTGCAAGGTTCGCTCCTCAAACTCAAACGTGATGACACCGTCGGCTGATGGGTCGTTAATAGTTGCTAAGGTGATGTCTCGATTGTCTTGAATGCCTCTAGTCCCACCATCAATAAGCAGCGTGAGTGAGCTTACGTCTCTAAGTGCTGGGATATCTTCTGTGTTTAAGGTGAGGGAGTTGATGGTGACATCCGCTGACCCTTCTGGGGTGATGAGTTGAGCACTGTAGATAGGTACGTTTTGTTGGTTGGGTGTGATGGTTGTATCTTCTAGTTCGATACCTGGACGTACGTAGATAGCATTGGCAAGTTCATCAACGATGGTAAATAACGAGGTTAATCACAAATGGATTTTCATGTGCATCTGGGTCATTGCTAGCCAGTGTGATTTCTGTTTCAAACATACCTGCAACAGAGGTATCAACAGTGAATGTGAGTAGATGATCTTCAAAACTAGCTAAGCTTTCAGGTAAAGGATCACCACTTAGAGATAACTGTGCCGGCAAGCCAAGTTCACCTAGCGTCAGCACCAGTTCACCAATGTTTCTGACTAAGAACGCAAGTTCTACGGCTTCCCCCCGCTTAAAGGGACCATAGCTCAGTGGGACCAGTGCATTTGAGTTAATGCCATTACCAATCCCACCATCTCTACGGATGATGAGTCTAGGCTGCGCTAAAAACGGAAACTCAAACGCACCCATATCTACAGCTGGACCTTGAATG
Source organism: Deinococcota bacterium (assembly GCA_039034155.1). Taxonomy (GTDB): domain Bacteria; phylum Deinococcota; class Deinococci; order Deinococcales; family Trueperaceae; genus JBCCBI01. The sequence goes on from JBCCBI010000315.1 coordinate 1,427, forward strand.
CGTTGATTGCCTGCTAAATCCGTACTGCCTACGACTAAACTATCATCACCTGCATCAATGCCACGGGAACCTACATTAAGGCGGTAGTCACCAGCAGTAGTTGGGGCAGCTGTGGCAGGTCTGGGTGATCTAAAGACCTCATCGATAGTTACACCGACGAATCTGTCTCTGGTGGATTCGCCAACTCCGAAGCCGTAGGCGCTGTTGGTGAGGGTGGGGGCTACGTTGGCACGAATTTGCGGGTTGATTAGGGGCATCATTGCCTAGTACAAGGCTGTTGTTGAGGATTGTATTACCAAAACTAAAAGCTCCACCACCATTAGTTGCGCGGTTTCCAGACACCGTACTGTTAATAAGAACGATATTGCTGTCGGTACCAACACCACCACCATTACCAACTGTAAAATTTCCGAATGTCATGCTGTTAATCATGACAACATTGCCACCAATACTCACAACACCACCACCACCAAAGCCATCTGCGCGATTTCCATGCACAATACTGTTTGTAATCGTAGCGGTACCGAAGACAAAAATCCCACCACCAACGCCTGAACGATTTTCAGCCAATGTACTGTTGATGATATTGACGTCACCATTGCTAAGAATCCCACCGCCATTACCCGCATTATTCCCATTCTGAATCGTCAAGTTGTTGATCGTTAGGATGCCCGTACCTGTGTGCCTAAAGACACGGCTTGTACCTTGCCCATCTACCGCAATCGTCGTCCCAGTCGCATCAATCGTCAGATCATTTTCATTGATGGCAATCTCAACACCTACGTTAATTGTGCCAGACAGCCCTGCTTGGAAGGTAATGGTGTCACCCTCTCCAGCTGCTGTAATGGCATCTCGTAAGCTACCTGCACCAGTATCGTTTAAGTTGGTGACTTGAGCAAAGCTAAGTGAGAATAGAAGATAGAGTCCCAAAACCAGAAAGCTTTGAACAGAAGCTTTCTTCAGGCGTGGTTGTATAAACGACATATTCATAAATGTAAGGTTAGCAAGTAAACTCTTACAAAACTCTTACTCGAGCCTCTCGGCAAATTTGTGTCCCTACTGTTTTGCGTGCCAGACTGCTAGCGCGAGCCTAAACTGCGGTAATGATGCCACACAGGCACCACCTACAATCAACAAACAAGCAATACCCAAACGCGCGCTGGGCTCAGCGATACCAAACATCACCAAAAGCAACGTCGATAAGAGCGGCGCTGCATACGACAGCACACCTAAAAGCTGAATGTTGCCGCGTTTGACGCCAATATCCCATGTAAAAAAAGCAGCACCTACGGGTCCTAATCCTAAACCCAGCACCGCCAACCACTGCCAGCCTCGAGGCAAGTAAGGTGTTTCAAACAGAACGTGACATAGGGCTGCAAGTAAAGCTGTTACAGCACAAAAGCCAGTTACAGACTCAGTAGGAATGTTGCCTAAGCGCCTCGAGCCAACCGAATACCCCGACCAAATAAGCGCGCACGCAAATGCGGCAACGTAGCCAAGTTGATAGTCACTGTTGAGTAAAGAAATATCATCTTTCACAATGAGCAACACCGCGCCAGCAAAGCCAAGTAATGCCCCGACCACGTGGAACCAGGCAAGCTTTTCACCGGGTAGCAGAGCAGCAAACAGGACAATAAGTAGCGGCCACAAATAAGCAATTAAGCTGGCTTCTACGGCTGGTGCGTTGGCAAGGGCGACAAAATACATTGCGTGATAGCCAAACAACCCGGCGGTCCCAAACAGCCATACTCTAAGTGGCACAGGCTCACGTTGCTGAGGTGATGGGGTACGCACACGCCATAGACTTCCCAATCCAAAGGCAATCCCAAAGGACATCGCCGTAAGTTGAAATGGTGGTACTGGGCCCGCCAGTTCAGTCAAAAGCGCAAGTGCGCCCCACATGACGATGGCACTGCTGCCAATTAACGTGGCACGTGCTTTGTTATTTGCTGCAGGTGCTAATTCAGAAGTTGAGGTTGTCATAGGTATCTCCAGGTGTATTTACAAAATAAGTGTTTCCTAGATTGCTGCTACGAGGTAGCATAAACGAATGGTTGAGTACGTTCATCCTCAGGCTATGATGGCAGTACTCACATCAATGTGTAGAAAATGTTGGCAGTGGTATTTAATATGTTTGTCTTTTGGTTTTTTAGTTGTTTTTCAGGGGGATGTGGTCATGAACTACGGTCAAGCAAGTGTTTTAGATGGCATTGGTAATACGCCGCTCGTGTGTGTAGATGGAATTTATGCCAAGCTCGAGTTCCTCAATCCGTCGGGATCAATTAAAGCGCGCATTGCTAAGTATATGGTTGAAAAAGCCGAGCAAGAGGGCAAGCTTAAACCCGGTGATACCATCGTTGAAGCGAGCAGCGGCAACACCGGGAACGCCCTGTCGATGGTGGCTGCTGCCAAAGGTTACAAGATGCTGGTAGTCATGCCCAACGGCATGAGCCGTGAACGCGCTGCCATCTCCCAAGCATTTGGTGCAGAAGTCTTACTCATCGGTGACTTTCATGTGAATGATGCCCTTGCCAAAGCTGCTGAACTAGGCGCGCAAGACGGTTACTTTTACCCAAGCCAGTTCGCCTCTGAACTCAACGTTGAAGAAAATCGCACATGGCTAGGACCAGAAACACTTGGGCAATTGGCGGAGTTAGACCTCGTGCCAGATGCGTTAGTGGTGGGCATCGGTACAGGTGGCACCTTAATTGGTGTAGGACAAGCCTTTCGGGAGGTGAACCCAAACTGCAAACTGTTTGGTGTGGAGCCAGATGAATCCTGTACCATTGCCTGCGGCGAGGTGGGTAAGCACTTGGTTGAAGGCATTGCTGATGGCTTTGTCCCGGCGATTATTTCACGTCATCAACAAGAGGTTGACGGGTTTATCTCCGTTAAGAGTAAAGAGAGCATCCGTGAAATGCGCAATATTGCTAGACACTACGGCATGTTTGTAGGCCCCAGTTCGGGTGCGCATTTGTTAGCTGCCAAGCGCGTGCGTGAGCAATACCCAGAGTTAAAAACAATTGTCACCATGCTGTGCGATGAAGGCGAAAAATATTTGAGCGAGCACTTCCATGAAGCTGCGCTCGAGCGCGAAGCACACGATAGTCCTAGTTTGGCATTTTAAGTACGCCCAAAGACTCGCTTTGAATATGCAAAGCTAAGGTTGATGATCTAAACTCGAGCATAAACGAGGTGAATATCAAAGTAATTGAATAAGGCTTTTGTCTTTAAGTCTAATAATTTAAATTCAATTGATTCGTAGATGAACAGTCTATAATCCTTTGATACTTAATGTATGTATCGAGGTTGGCACCGTCACTAACAGCGTAGCTCAGTGATATACTTTTACAAGGAGGCGTAAGTTTATGCAAACAGCAGATGTTGTGATTATCGGTGCAGGAGTGAACGGCACAAGTACCGCTTTGCACTTGGCAAGGGCAGGCGTCAAAAACATCAAAGTAGTTGAGCGCAAGCACCTTGCTGCAGGGTCATCTGGCAAAAGTGGCGCGCTGGTACGCACGCACTACACCAATAAACCTGAAACAGAGCTGGCTGCTTACAGTCTCAATATCTTTCATAACTGGGCTGAGGCTATTGGCGGTGACTGTGGCTTTGAACGGGCTGGGTTACTTGTCTTTACGCCACCAGACAAAGAAAAAGAACTGCGGGAAAACGTTGCCATGCACCAGTCGCTAGGGGCAACTGCACAGGTGATTTCAGCAGCAGACGCGCTCGAGCTTGACCCCTCGCTCTACGTTGACGACCTCACCTACCTTGCGTACGAACCCGACTCTGGCTATGTGGACGCCAACGCCACCGTCCACAGCCTCGCTGCCGCTGCTCAAGACGCAGGCGTTGAATTTTTGTTTGGCACCGAAGTGTTGAGCATTCGTAGTGAAAACGGCTGCGTAACTGGCGTGCAAACCAGCCAAGGTGAGATTGCCACCAACACCGCCGTAGTTATTGCCGGTGCGTGGGCAAATCAACTCTTTATGCCCTTAGATATTAAGCTAGATGTCATGCCAAGAGCTGTGCGAGTCTCAGTATTTTCGTGGGCCTACGGGCGGGCGTCTACGCGTCCGAGCATGATTGACCACATCAATAACACGTGGTCGCGCCCTATAGATAGCAACTGCACGCTCATTGGCAGCGAGTGGGCCAGCGACACCGAGGTGCTTGACCCTAACAATTACAGTGAGGCCGTCGACCAAGACTACATCAACCTATGTCGGGACAAGCTGGTGAGCCGCGTGCCGATTATGGAACACAGCAACGTGCGTGGTAACTGGACCTGCGCACTCATGCAAAGTGCTGACGCCCGCCCAATTATCGACAAGTTAAACGCTGTAGACGGCCTCTACACCATGACTGGCGACAGCGGTACGTCGTTTAAGACAGCCCCTGCTATTGGCAAAGCATTATCTGAGTGGATTACCGACGGGCAAGTTACCAGTTTTGACATGCACCCATTTAGAGCGAGCCGCTTTGCGGAAGGCAAACCGTGGGTAGATGAAAATGATTACGACGGGTTTGCAGCAAGTGGCGTGCAGGAGACACGAACTGTCTCGAGGTGATCAAGAAAAATCACGTCTGCAGAACCACAGATAACACGCTGTACCATGGAGCTGAAACGTATACAATCGCCTCGCGCCCTGCCACACCTGAGTTTTGTAGCAAAACAAAGTGTAAGTAGCCGTCAATTCTAAACCGATGACTACCTACACAGAAATACCTAACCTGCGCTCTTTCGCTTCGTTTTGTGATGAGCTGAATTTCACCTTTTACAGGCTGCGCGTTTCCTTCTCGAAGCGTGCAGCTTAATTGATGCCGATTGTGGAGTATAAACCCCCACGCAATAAATCCAAAAAACGCCATCACAAGAAAATATGTGAGTACTGATCTAACCCCCATATTTCCAATGCGAATCATTTCCGCAGAGAAACCAAGCAACCCTAACCCAAAAATAATTACGAATATACTCCTTGCAGCTCGAGCATCAGCATGGTGTTTACGTGTCATACGCGCCTTTTGTGCGGCTGATAGGTTGCCCCTACTATTGGCGGCGATATCTGCTGCTGAAAACTCAAATACTTCGGCTAAGACAGCTTGTGGGTCAGATGTTTCGTTTTGGTTCATGCGAAAATCCCGCTTTATTACAGGTGCAATATACTTGCCCA
>JBCCBI010000316.1:0-6596 GCA_039034155.1 Deinococcota bacterium
AGAGCGCCTTTTTGACGCAGAAACTTCGGGAGCAGGCATCGCAGACGACGCGATCCGGCTTGGGCTGGGGCTGACGCGGCGGCGGATTCGGATGATGGATGCGGAGCCAGTGCTTCAGAAGATCTGCCTTTCCTCGGAAAGATTTGCCGCAGTTTTCGCAGACAAATATGAGGTTTCTTTTGTCCGTGAATTCGAAGAGCCCGTAGCGAGCGTGACGTCGGGCCCAATGGCTGAAAAAAGGCTGACGAAGCTGAACGGATTGTTGACATTCGTCGCAGACGCCGTTCAGACACTGCTTTTCAGGCGGATTCCGGGTCACTGCGTGTACGTTTCGGTAGTCAGCGCGCCAGCTCATGTAAACGTCCACGAGCTTTTGATTCTGCCAACCGACCAGTAACATCACTAGGCTGACGTCTGCAACATTATTTTGCTTGCTGATGTTAGTACGTAACCAGCTAACATCAGCTTTATCAAGTAGCCTTAACAAGTGACATCTCTCATTGACCAACACGGACGGGTGGTGCGCGACTTGCGCATTAGCATTACGCCGCGCTGCAATTTTCAGTGTGTCTACTGCCATCCGCTCGCTGCCCATCACGCGGAGCCTACGGGTACACTTAGTTTGGAAGATATCACCCATGTGCTGCGTGCCGCTGTTAGTCTTGGGATGACTTCGGTGCGGTTTACCGGTGGGGAGCCGCTCTTACGCCGTGATTTGCCGCAGATGATTGCGGCCGCCAAAGAACTTGGCGTGCCCGATGTCGCCATTACCACCAATGCCACACTATTAGCGCGCCAACTACCAGAGTTACTCGAGGCTGGCCTTGACCGCGTGAACATCTCGCTGGATGCTGTCAGTGAAGCAGCGTTTCAGGCGCTTACCAAAACCAATAAGATTAGCCAAGTTTGGCGTGGGATTGATGCGCTTTTTGAGGCGAACTTGCAACCCGTGAAACTCAACGCCGTGGTGATTCGTGGCGTGAACGATGGTGAGATTCCCCAGCTTGCTAAACTTACCAGAGACTTACCTTTGCACATGCGTTTTATTGAGTACATGCACCTGAATAACGCTGAGGTTGACGAGTATCAGCAGAACTTTTTTTCAGGGCAGGAGACAAAAGTGTGTATTGAAGAAGTATTTGGGGAGCTCGAGCCCATCCCTACTGACCCTAGCGCGCCTGCCAGACTCTTCACTGTGCCCGGCTGGCCAGGCAAACTTGGTTTCATTAACCCCATCTCTGAACCTTTTTGTGGTGCCTGCAGCCGTATGCGGGTAACTAGCGACGCCAAAGTACGCCCCTGTTTGCTGACTGACCGCGAGCTAGATGCCCGCGCAGCCCTATCTGCAAATGATCCGGTAAAAGCATTACAAGATGTTTTTTTGATAGCCGCTCACCGAAAGGTTGCCAGTGGCATCACCGAACCAGTTGCCCGCCCACGCACGATGCTGTCTATCGGCGGCTAGCGGCATTATTATCTGCCAAAAGCAAGATAGGGTGCGCTTCATATAGTAACTAGCACGTACAATCGAAGGATATTTTTGATGGGGTTGATGGTACTGAATCAATTATCGGCATTAGTTATCAGCGACGCTGGCATTATTTGAGTGACGTCACGATATACATCAAGGTTGACATGGTGATGTTGACTCATCTTGTATTTGACTGCATTCTAAATAAATTATGGATGCGATGACGCTATTGCTCGAGCATCACCTTAAATACTGATAACAACAACACTGATAACCACGATACAAAGTCACACAAAAACCTCATCTTAAGGAGAGTTCAACATGCGTATAATGGCGGTTGTAGCCCACCCAGACGACGAAATTGGTTGCGCAGGTACACTGGCGCGGCACACCAGTAGAAACGATGCCGCCATGATTGTGTGGACCACCTACGGCGAAAATGCTAGCCAATTTGGCGATACCCCCCGCCCAGAAGTTGCTAAAGTTCGCACTGAACACGGCGAAAAGGTTGCCAAAATTTTAGGCACTGAGCACCGTTTTTTAGGCTTTGAAGATGCTGGCATGACCGGCGGACGCGACGAAGCCCTGGCTATAGCCAAGGTAATCGCCGAGTTTAAGCCCGACGCAGTCATCACCTGGAACCCAGAAGATGTTCACCCCGACCACCGCGCCACCTACTGGGCCACACTATCGGCCCTTAAACTGTGCCGCATTCCCAAACTGGTTGGCGAGGCACACCGCAAAACCGTCAAGTTCTATCATTACTACCGGGCAGATATGCAGCGCCCGCTAGTGAGTATCGACATTACGCCAGTAATTGAGGTGAAGCTCGAGGTCTTTCAGCTCTATCGCGATTTTTACAAGTGGGAGTTTACTAACGAGCAATTTTTTGCCAGGGCCAAACTCTACGGGCAACAAGCAGGCGTCGACTATGCTGAGCGCTTTTTGATGGACGCCTCAGTAGCACCCGCTTATCCCTATTTGCCGCAACCGGGAATGCCTGACTAGGACTAGCTTTTTAGTGTTTAATTAGCCCCAACATGTTTACTGTCAACGTTTTTGGTCTCAATGCTGTTGGAGTCAGTATCTTCAGTGTTGCTGCTGTTGGTGGTGATGCTTTTGGTGTCTGTATCTTCAGTGTTGATGCCTTAAATGTTGATACCTTGAGTGTTAATGCCTTGTTGAGTGCTGATATCTTTAGCAACTACACGAGTTAGTGCTACGTGTGCAGCACCTGATAGAATCTCCCCTTCTCCCTTTCCCCCGTTCTCTCACAACGACACAACCAATGCCCTATTATCAAGGTGTAACAACATCCCAGGTAACTGCTACTTTATTGCCCACGCCCGCGAGCGTCGTAGCCGCGCTCGGTAAGAACTTGTTTCGCTGTTTCTAGCGCTTGCTCGCTTTCAAATGCCAAACGAATCGACGCGCCAGCTTCGCGGATGCCCACGACCTCAATGTCTTTAATGCTCACCTGGGCATCACTTAAACTGCCGGTGATGACGGCAAGTTCACCCGTTTTATCTGGCACGGCAATAAACAACTCATAGCGAGCGGGTAACAAACTGCGTTTCACAATTGGGAAACTGTCGCGGCTGCGTTTGGCCCGTTGGGCGTGCTCGAGCATATCCTCAGGTTCATCCAGTAAAGACTCTAAAGTATCCAGTTGCTCCCGAAAACTTGCTAGCGCTTCCCGCAGCGCGTCTTTATTACTTACCACCATGTCCCGGCTCATTCTGGGACTACCCGACGCCACCCGGGTGAGGTCGCGAAAGCCGCCCGCAGCCAGCAGCATCATCAAATTGCGGTTGCGGTCGTGAGCTACCGCATTGGTAAGCGCAACTGCTGCCAAATATGGCACGTGACTGACAACAGCTACTAAATAATCATGCTGGATGGGATCCACTTCAATGGTACGCGCACCCAGTTCTTCCACAAAGTTGCGCACGCGTTTGAGCGCGCCAAAATTTGTGTCTACGTCTGGCGTCAGGATCCACACGGCGTTCTCGAGTAGGCCCGCATCTGCATTCACCACACCGCCGCGTTCACTACCGGCCATTGGATGACTACCCACAAAATTTAAGTGACTGAGCGCTTTGACAATATCCCCTTTGACACTCCCCACGTCCGTCACAATAGTATCTGGGCGTAAAAAGGGTTCAATCTCTTTAGCAGAATCAATAATAGTGCGCGCGGGTGAGGCTAAAATAACCAAATCTGCGCGTTGTAGCCAGTCACCTGCTTGTAAATACTCTTCATCGAGGATGCCTAAACCCGTAGCGGCCTCGAGCACCGTAGGGTCATTATCTAACCCAATAATTGTCTTTGCCAGAAAGCGTTGGCGCATACCCAAACCAATGGAGCCGCCAATAAGGCCTACGCCAGCAATGACGACGGTGTCAAAAAACGGTTCGGGGCGTGTTCCCAGATGTATCTGTGCGACATCAACCATAACCCTTGAGATTGTGTCAGCTAATTACGCTGGGGTTAGTTGTCTGCGGTTAACTGCATCCATCAACAGTTGAAAAATAACGTGCTGCTTGGGGTCTCTTCGGAAGTTCATCTCTGGGTGCCACTGCACAGCCAAAATAAACTGCTCGCCAGTTCCTTCGATGGCCTCAATCACACCGTCTGCAGTCGTGCCAGTTACGCGCAAGCCTTGACCAAGATCAGACACCGCTTGGTGATGGAACGAGTTCGTGCGCATGGTCGTTGCACCAAGGGCCTCAGCAATCATAGACCCCTCCGTAAGTGTCACGGTGTGGAAGTTATCGCCAGCTGGATTGCGTTGTCCGTGAGCAATGGCGCCATCTAACGCAGGCACATGCTGATGTAACCCGCCACCTTCTGCCACATTGATGAGTTGAATCCCCCGGCAGACACCCAAAATAGGGATGCCTTTGGCTTTGGCGTGGCGGTAAAGTTCCAGTTCAAACTCATCGCGAATACGGCTAATGAGGCCTAAGTTAGGGTGCGGGTCAGCATTAAAAAACTCTGGGTCGATGTCCTCGCCGCCGGACAAAATAATTGCGTCTGCGCGGTCAATGTAGGCCTCAGCATAGTGAGGTGCTGGGTTAGTGACGACGAGTGGAAGCCCGCCAGCCTCGAGCACAGCATCAGAATAGTTGTGACCAGCCACGTCGTCTAGCCGTAACAGCCCTTGGGTACGTTGTTTGGAAGCGCAGGTTAAAAGTACAAGCGGTTTTGACATGGCTAGTAGCATATCAAGCGCTCGCGAAGCTTACCGTGTGATACACAGGATATTTATCAGCTCGAGGATGAAGTTAACGATGTCAAAAAGCTGTGAATTGCTGACGTTGCTTCTCTAGGCGCGTCTTCTTGGAGGAAGTGACCTGCCTCGAGCCCACCCACTTGCGCCTCCGGAAACGCCTCTCGCCAACGCGTCAAATAGCTACTCGGCAAAACTTTATCTTGCAGTCCCCAAAGCAGTAACATCGGCAGGTTTGTTAGCACCTCACGCTGGTTCCAAAGCGAGTCATACCAGTCATTAGCACCCGTGAGCGCTTGCACCAACGCCCATGTTGGATAACGATCTTGCGGGCGCGCCAAAGGTCCCTGATAGTGCGCATAAACTTCGGGTGAGATAGGCTTAGCAAATCCCGCATACTTGAGCAGTAAACCTACAGAAACATTGCCCCGCACATACCAATAGCGCCCTAGCGGATGTCGTGTCAACCTGCCAATCACCTTCATCGACGCTTGCTCGTTAGTCCACAACCACGTATTGCTGATAACCAGCGCACGCACATTATCAGGCTGTGATAGCGCATAACTCAAACCGATGGGACCACCAAAGTCGTGAACGAGCAAGGTGATGTTAGTCAGCTGCAAGGTTTCAACGAAGTCCGCAAAGACCTCAGCATGAGCTTGGGGAGTGTAGGCAAAATCTGTAGGTTTGCCAGACAATCCAAACCCCAAGTTATCTAGCGCAATACAGCGGTAATGCTGCGAGAGTTCTTGAATGTAGTGACGGTACAAAAACGACCAGCTTGGCGTGCCGTGCACCATCACCAAGGTGGGTTTATCTGCTATATCTGCACCCGTATCCACATAGTGAACCGTGCCTTGAGGCAGGTTAACTGTACGAGATTCAAACGGATAGAGGTCGCGGTTAAGCCAAGTGGGTGAGTTTGTAGGTTGGGTTTGTGGCATTGCAGGATGGCTAACAATCATCTTTTGTTCCTTTCGGGTGTGTTTTAGTTGAGGTTGACTTGGTTGAGGTTGTTAAGACTGACTTTGTTGAGGCTGATAGCGCGTCATCAAAGCGTCCACAACCTTGTCGATGGGATAGTCGGGAATGCTTACAAGGTGCTGTGCGACTCCGTCGATGGTGGCAAAGAGTAAGCGCGCTTCTATATCAACATGGGGAATATCGAGTTTGACCAACATCTGGGTGATGGTTGTTAAGATACGCGTGTTCATCTGATCAATATCGTCTGCAACAAGTTGAATCACATCTGGCTGATTACGCAAACTGTAAAACTTGGGCCAAAAGTCGTCATCTTGTACGGTGTCAAAACTTGCGCGCACAATTTCCTCTAGGTCGTCCTGCTGCCAGAGGGTTTCCACGGTATGCAGCGCCTCGTGAATAATCTCTTGAAGCAAGGCTTCTTTACTCTCAAAGTAGCGGTACATCAGCCCTTGAGATACACCTGCTTGCTTGGCGATGAGACTGACTGGCGTATTGCTGAACCCGCGCGTGGCAAACAAGTTTAGGGCGGCCGCGTAAATGGCGGTGCGTTTGTTGGTGGGTTCAGTTGTTACTACTTGAGAAGGTTTAGCTCGAGAACACACAACATCTGCATTCTCCAAATCTGTATCTGTAGTGCTGTCCAAGCTAGGTGACAATCTAACCTCAGTCATATTTCTATTTTGAATGAACGTTCATTTACTCATGTTGTTGGGATGACATCAAGCTAACATCGCACCAAATATCGTCCATTTGATGTTGCGGCCAGTGTGGTTAAGTATCACCTCGAGCACTTCCTATACTCGGTGAACTCTATCGTCACGTTTCTCTGCTACTATTCAGGTCAAGTTCAGCTTGGTTATTTAGCGTCGGATGATTTACCAACATCACCCGAAGGAGCTTTAATGATGC
>JBCCBI010000317.1:0-6584 GCA_039034155.1 Deinococcota bacterium
AGCTCGAGGAACACTGTGCAACTTATTCTGTTTTATCTGTCGTTAATCATTGCCCAAGGAAGCCTAGCCGCCTTGCTAGCGCCCTTGCCTGGGCCAGATTTGTTTTTACTTGGCGCACTTACGCTCTTGTGGCGTTTACCTGCATGGCAAATGGTGTTGGTTGCTTACGGTGTGGGGCTTTTACAAGACGTGATGGGCCATGGCGCACTTGGCTTTCATGCGTTTGGACTCGCTGGGGCGGTGTTGGGTGGGTCGGCAGTGGCCTCGAGGCTTAATCAAGCAGGCTTTTCAGAACGTTTACTGATTGTCACCTGCGCCATTTTGGGGAAATGGGTCATGTTTGCCATGATGCTACAGTGGTTTGGAAATACCGCAGATTTATGGACCACCTTGAGCCGGGTTGCGCCCTTGGACGCTTTATTTACCTTGCTCGCCAGCATGTTGCTACTGCCCGTAGCTGAGTGGCTTATTGAGCGCAACGCTACCCTTAAACGCGAGCTTTTATAGGGTTTTAACCCTAAAATCTAGGCCTCAACATTCATGTGCTTAAACTCATGTGTTAAGACATTGCTATGTGAATGTGTGCGTTCACTTAAAGACCTGCGCTAAACTTATAGATGTGATGGTCTAAGTGGCAAGATAAATGAGTTTTTAATAACATCCATAACAATATCGATAAAAAATATTCCTCGAGCACGATGCCATCAACATCATCTAATATCGAACACTAATATCTCGCTTCGAGTAACATGGTTCAAAAACATCAAGGTGACAAGAGCATCACCTCAGATATGTTGGATACTAATTTAAACAAGCTCAATCACGCTGGAGGCCCTCAGGGTGACGCAAAAAGAAAAAAATCCCCTACTTGCCAGAGCGCGCTTACTCCTCGCGGTCATGCTCACCATCATGGTGATTTACACCGGGCGGCTTATCTACTTACAGTTTATTAAAAGCGAAGAATACCGCCTTCTAAGTGAAGAAAATTTTTTGGAGCAGCGCCGCATTCAGCCTTTACGCGGACGCATTTTAGCGCGTGATGGCACGGTGCTTGCCGAAAACCGCATTGCCGTTGATCTCATGTATTGGGGCGGCGAGGTGGTTCATGAAGACCGCTTACACTATTTGCTGAACGTTACTGAGGGGTTTACCTCACCTGATACAAGTGACCCTAGTGAACGCCTTTACGGCAAGGTGGTCGCATGGAATATAGATGATAGTTTAGTTCCTGCCATTGAAGAACTTGTTGCGGGTCAAGCAAATGTTTACTTGCGCAAACGCGTTGAACGCACCTATCCTAGCGGGTTAGCACCGCATGTGATTGGTTATACCACCGAAGCTGACCCAGAACGCTTTCCTGGTTACGCACTAGGTGACCTAGTTGGACTTAAGGGCATTGAAGCAAGTTATCAAGAGGTACTTTTTGGTGCACCCGGCACTGAACTGGTTGAGGTGAATAACCGCGGGGTAGTGCTCGACCGGCATCAGCTACTTGCACCGAGAGCCGGACAAGATATTACCCTCACGATTGACCTAGATTTGCAGCAAGCATCTGAGCAGATTCTGGCTGATGCACTTACGTACGTAAATCCCGACCGCATTCGGCGCGGTAGACCATTAGAAACGAACTTGCGTGGTGCCGTCATCGCCATGAACCCGCAAAACGGCGAAATTTTGGCGATGGCAAGTTACCCCGACTACGACCCTAATGTGTTTACCCACCGCCCCAGTTCAACAGAGGCGATTGAAGCGTTATTACAAGATGACGTTGGTCTACCGCTCATGAACCGTGCTATCAGTGAGTATCCGCCAGCATCTACGTTTAAGTTAGTCTCGAGCATCGCCCTGTTAGAAGGTGGCTTTATTAGCCCTCAAACCCGCTACGCTTGCAGTGGTAATTACAACTTTTTGGGGATTGTCATGCGCAATTGGGCAGGTTATTACCGTGGAACCTATACCAGTGCCGAAGCCATTGCTGATAGTTGCAACACGTTTTACTTTCAAGCAGCCGCTAACACACCAGACGCCAATACAGGCTGGAGTCCGTTTGCTAGAGCGCTGACCGACAAAGCTTTTGAACTTGGCTACGGTAATCCTGTGGGCATTGGTCTGGACGAAGAAAAATCAGGACGTATTCCTACCGATGACTACTCACGGGATGTACGTGGTTACGCGTGGCGGCCCGGTGATACGCTGAATATTGCTATTGGTCAAGGTGATTTGCTGGCCACGCCCGTGCAAGTGAGTTACTTAGCGGCAACCATTGCGACCAGCGGCAAGCAAGCCCGGCCGCATCTTGTCCAACAGCTTGGTGACAGGCCAGCTGATGTACCTATGCAAACTGTCAGTGGACGTTATTGGTCAGCAGTTCAAGATGGTATGCGCCTTATGATGACGCAGTACGGTGGGCGCAGCACCTTGGGGCCAGGTGTTTTTCCAGTTGCCACCGCGGGCAAAACCGGTACCGCCCAAAATTCGGGCATTGACCACGCATGGTTTACGGGCTATGGTCCTTTGGATAACCCGGAGCTAGTTGTAACCGTGTTTATTCAACACGGTGGCTCGAGCACCGCTGTTGCGATTCCCATTGCCAGAGACATTATGGCCCACTATTGGCAAGTTAACCAAGCTGATGACGCTGTAGCTTCCCGCTAATCTTGGTAGCTGAAGTGGTATACTAAGATCTCTGTATTTTGCACTCCCAGATGACACATCATTAAATCTAACAAGCATCACCCTGAACCTACTATGCTTATGAGCCAAAGAAAGATCACCTCATGAAAACACGTGGCACCCTCGGTGGGATGACCCTCAGTTTTGAGAAACACGACACGCCTCAAAACATCACCCAGCAGCTCACCCAAAAGCAGCATTTGTTTACTGACAAGGTCTTTTTTGAGGTTGCCGCGAATACCTCATGGGGGGTGCTCGAGCACGCAGCGCGTATAATTACCTCGTTTGGGGGTACTGTCGCGGAAGTGCGCCCGCAACAAGCGACCAAACACACCCCAGTAGACACCGCCGAAACCCGCATGCGCAACCAAGGACGTGGCGAAACGGTGATTGTTTCCAAAACTGTGCGCAGCGGTGGGCATGTACAAGCAACGGGTTCAGCCATCATTTTGGGAGATGTGAACGCCGGTGCAGAGATTATTGCGGCTGATGACATTATTGTCACTGGCACTTTGCGTGGGGTGGCGCACGCAGGCGCGCAAGGCAACGAACAAGCCATTATCTGGGCACAGCGCATTTTGTCGCCGCAACTGCGTATTAGCGCGTCTTTAGCTCGAGCAGATGGTAACAGTGGTGCAGCTAGCGGACCAGAAATTGCCCAACTGGTGAACGGGCAAATTACACTGCGTCCGTGGACTCGAGGTGTCTAGTACAGCATCTTTAAGGATGTTGAATAGCTTGCCAGTCGTCTATCAAAGCACTAAAAAACTTACCTGCATTGTACTGATGTAAACTTGTTGCCCCAGTTAACGGTGCATCTTCACGATACTCCCATAGGGTTGTACCAAAGGCATCAGCGGCTGTTAGAACAGCTTCGTAATGCATCGTTTGTGCGCTACTCGTCATCTTGTAGTGAACGCGCAAGGCATCGTCGGGGCAAGTCTCAACAGAAGCTTGAACATCACGTGATTTGGCAACTTGCCTCATACTGCTAACCGAGCCTGCAGCTAGTACTGGCATGGGGTAATGCCCTACCTGACTTGTTGCTGACAAGCAAACTGCTTCAAACTCAGCTAAGCGCGCACTTGGTGATGGGCGTTGCATTAGTGCCCACCACCAGATCAAGCCTGCACAAAGAGCAACACTCAATGCATAGCCTACTCGCTGCATAGTCACGTTTAGGTCGAGCTTGCCAGTAAAACGGCCACGGCGACAGCCTCCATTGCCTGCTCTACCTCAGCTAAACTGGGAAAACTCGGTGCTAGGCGAATGTTCGTATCCTCTGGATCATTGCCGTAAGGTTGGGTTGCCCCTGCTGGTGTAAGTTTCACGCCAGCTTCCTCAGCTAAAGCTACAACCCGCTTGGCAAGACCGGGACGCGTGTCTAAACTCACAAAATAGCCACCTTGGGGCTTACTCCAAGTAGCAACATTATGTTCTGCTAATTCGCGGGTGAGCACAGCGTCAACAGCCTCAAACTTGGGCTTAAGCAGTGCCGCGTGACCTGTCATATGCGTGTGGATGCCGTTCATATCGTTAAAAAAGCGTACATGACGCAGTTGGTTAAGCTTGTCTACGCCAATAGTCTGTACTGCCCGCTGCTTGCGCAGGGCGCTTATGTTGCGCTCGCTAGCTGCTAACATAGCTACGCCTGCACCCGCCAAGCTAATCTTGGAGGTTGAGCCAAACATATACACTCGCTCAGGATTGCCAGCAGACTCACACGCCCGCAGCATATTTTTGAGGTGCGGTGGGTCACTAACTAAATGATGCACGGCGTAAGCGTTATCCCACATAATCCGAAAATCTGCTGCAGCTGTGGGCATGGCAGCTAAGCGGTTAATGACCTCATCGCTGTAGGTTTGCCCGCCAGGATTGCTGTATTTGGGCACGCACCACATGCCGCGGATGCTGGGATCATCTCTCACCAAAGCCTCAACTGTATCCATGTGGGGGCCGTCAGCGTTCATGGGAACAGGCATCATGTGGATGCCAAGTAACTCGCAAACCGCAAAGTGGCGGTCGTAGCCGGGGACAGGGCACAAAAAAGATATTTTGTCTTCTTTGTGCCAAGGTTTGGGGCTGTCAACTGTGCCGAAGAGCACCGCCCGCACGAGGGTGTCGTGCATGATGGCGAGGCTCGAGTTACCCCCCATAATCAACTCACTGGGGCTAACCTCCATGTACTCAGCAAATAAGGCCTCAGCCGCAGTCAAACCGTTGAGCCCGCCGTAATTGCGAGCGTCGGTGCCATCTGCGGCGGTGAAATCACTACTAGAAACAACATCTAACATGCCATTTGCTAGGTCGAGTTGCTCCGGTGAGGGTTTTCCCCTGGTCATGTTGAGGTTTAAGTTTTGGGCTTTGAAGGCGTCAAAACGGACTTGCAAACTTGCGAGGTCAAGCGTAGATGAGCTCATGCTTTATTGTAGACAAGCTGCCTGCAAAACGATAGACCCTACTTACCTACCCTCGAGCTTGGGTAAGTTGTACAAACAACATATTGTTGAGGATTGTCCCATCTTCGCAACGTAAAGGGCTCAGGTTAGTTACAAGGCCTTCAAAGCCGCCAATCAAAGGGTTCCACACAAGCTCGAGCTTGTAGGGTACAAACCCGCTACCCATCATGTTTTCTGTGGTGACGATGATACCCTGTAGCGGTAGCACGCCTCCTTCCACTTGCAGTGGTAAATCAAACGTCCCATCTACACTAGAGTCTGTATAAGTTGCCCCTGTAGAAAACGTACCTGCTGCACGATTTTGCTCGAGCGACGTGATGGTGAGAGTAAAAAACATCTGAGAAAGATCGTGGGGTGCTTGACTACCACAGTCATAACGCGGCGTGTAGCCGGTGTACTCACCTAAGGTGGGCGTTTGAGCACTTCCAAATACCCCGAACGTCAATCCAAGTACCGTAATAACGAGTGCTCTTAAATGTGGACGTATGTATCTAAAAAATGTCATATATGATTAACCTTTCGTATTAATTTATTGGATTTATCTATCTGTGCTGACATGAAAATAGACACGTCACAAGCCGTAAATCCTTAGTGATTTCATCACTAGGTTAACTCTAACCAGCTACTCTTGAATTACTCTTAAATTTTGGCAGGCAAGTTTGTAATGATGCTAGCTAGAGGTTGCTAGACCCTCGAGCAACTGCTCGAGCATCCCCTCTACATACTCTTTAAGTTCGCCGCCACCTTGTTCAGCTAACCGTGAACCTTTTAAGACAGTAAGTCCGTGCACCATTGACCACATGGATGTAGCCATCTGCCGACTGTCACCTGCTTTTAGAATGCCTGCTTGTTGAGCGCGGGTGACGGCGTTTAGAAGGACGTCGAAACTGGCTCGAGCCACCTCGTGCAGCACGTCATCTTCTTGCTGTAACATCTCACCAAACATCAGTGTGAGATGGGCCGGGTGAGCTATGCCAAACTGCATATAGTGTTCACCGATGGCGAGTAACTGTTGCCTTGGGTTATCTGTGTACTGGTTAACAGCAGCTTGCATGGTAACGGTTAATTTTTGAAAGCCCTGCTCCGCAATGGCAATTAAAAGTGCTTGTTTGTCTGCAAAGTGGCGATATGGCGCAGCGTGACTTACCTTGGCGCGCCCAGCAACCTTACGTAAGGTAATAGCACCAATACCTTCTGCTTGCAGCAGAGTAACACCCGCCTCAACGAGAGCGTGACGTAAATCCCCGTGATGGTAGCTTGTTAAAGATTCTGCGGCATTGTCCATAGTGGTCACTCATAAGTGTCATTCTCGGTACACAAGGTGCAATGTTTACATTGTAAACTTTACACCATAAGATGTTTACAAAGTTAACATCTGACTACATCGTGACCTTGAGTGGCTCATAGCGGCAAGATGTCTGCCAAGGTACTGTCATATTTACCTTTGTCGTC
>JBCCBI010000318.1:0-6568 GCA_039034155.1 Deinococcota bacterium
ATACCCTACATCGGCTTAATGCTGATGGTGGTGGTCGGTATGTTCAGGTTGCGCAAGCACCCAAACAACCCAGAAACGCCCTCTGTTAGTGTGATTATTCCAGCGCACAACGAAGAAGATAAGCTTTACGGGACCTTAGAGTCGCTCTCCAAACAAGTTTATGCAGGCAAGTTAGAGTTTGTGATTGTCAATGACCGCTCAGTGGACGCAACTGCCAGCATCATTGAAAGTTTTGTAGCGCGCGACACACGCTTTAAGCAAATTAACGTGCTCGAGCCTAGTAAACGCTTAGCTCCTAAAGTGAACGCCGTGAATACCGGCATTCACAACTCAACGGGTGAGATTATCCTAACTAGCGACGCTGACTGCCGCTACACGCCAAATTGGGTGGCCGGCATGGTGCGCCACTTTGAGCCAGATGTCGCCATGGTCGTGGGCTATGTTGAAAGCACCCAACCGGGTAAACCTAGCACTTGGATTGAGCGCTTTGAGTCGGTTGACTGGCTCACCCTCATGATGACCTCGAGATCACTCACCCACTTTGGTTGGAAGTTTGCCAGCAGCGCCAACAATCAAGGCTACCGCCGCGATGCGTTTGAGGCCATCGGCGGTTTTGGTGCCATGGGGCGCGCACCCAGCGGGGATGAAGATTTGCTGACCCAGCGTATTGGCCGGCTCGAGGACAAACGCATTGTCTTTGCCAGCACGTCAGACGTGCGAGTCTACACCCAGCCTATGTCCTCACTTGGCGCACTTTTGAACCAGCGCCGCCGTTGGGTAAGCCGCTATCATCACCTGATTCACTATCACCCTGCGTTTTGGCTCAGCATCTTTACGTTGGGTTTTCAAAGTGTGTTTTTATCCCTCGGGATTATCTTGAGCCCGTTTGTACCGCAACTAGCACCGTGGGTGTTTGGCATTTGGGCGGTTAAATTGTTTGTAGAAATTGCCGGTATGGCTATGGGTACGGCTCAGCTAGAACGCCGTGACCTTTACGGCATGACAACTATTACCTGGGCGCTACTGCACCCGTTCTTTATCGGCACCATTGTGGTGTGGTCGCTACTTCGTTCTGGCGAGTGGCGAGCTGGCGCGCGCAGTTATCGCCGCCGCTTTTTTAAACGGCAAGTGCGCGAGCTTAAACGCAAACTCATTAGTACGTTTATGGTGAAGTGGCACTAGCTACCTAGCATGTACACGCTAGGACACACTAGCTAACGTATTATCTATATTGCAAATGTTAGAAGGTACTTGAGGAGGCTCGAGTACCTTCTTTTGTTGTACACCCACCTCAGTCAGCCCCTAGAGAATGCCGACATCACTAACATTCCTTAGCCAAAGGCTGACATAGGATAGAGCAGTTCTACTCAAGATGCTAATTTGATGCTCGAGATCCCACATTTGAAAGGAAACTCACATGAAAATATTTGTCCTTGGTGGTGACGGCTTTTGTGGCTGGCCTACCTCACTCCATTTATCTAACCTAGGTCACGACGTTGTCATTATTGATAACTTGAGCCGCCGCAATATTGACAATGAACTCGAAGCGGGCTCGCTTACCCCCATCCAACCCATGGGCACGCGTCTAGCTGCTTGGCGTGAGGTATCCGGGCGCGACATTGCCTTTTATAACCTTGATATTGCTGTTAATTACGCACGCTTCTTGTATTTGCTCGAGAAAGAACGCCCAGACGCTATTGTCCACTTTGCCGAGCAGCGCGCTGCACCGTATTCTATGAAGTCACCCCAGCACAAGCGCTACACGGTCAACAACAACACCAATGCAACCCACAACGTGCTGTGTGCAGTGGTGGAATCTGGGCAAGACATTCACGTTGCTCACCTAGGCACTATGGGTGTGTACGGCTACGGTACTGCTGGCATGGCCATTCCCGAAGGTTATTTGGATGTTGAGGTGACTACCGAAGGCGGCGAACGCCTCATGCAGCAAATTTTGTATCCAAGTAATCCCGGTAGCATCTACCACATGACCAAAACCCTCGACCAGCTTATGTTTGCGTACTACAACAAAAACGATAAACTGCGCGTGACTGACCTGCACCAGGGCATCGTTTGGGGAACCAACACACCCGAAACCTTAAAAGACGAACGGCTCATCAACCGCTTTGACTACGATGGCGACTACGGCACTGTCCTCAACCGCTTTTTGATGCAAGCTGCCGTGGGCTATCCGCTCACCGTGCATGGTACTGGCGGGCAAACGCGGGCGTTTATCCATATTCGTGATACTGTGCGCTGCATTCAACTTGCCGTGGAGCATCCGCCAACCAATGGCGAACGGGTCAACATTCTCAATCAAATGACCGAAACCCACCGCGTACGCGACCTTGCAGAGCTCATCGGCAAGCTAACAGGTGCAGAGATTGCCTATGTCGACAACCCTCGCAACGAAGCGCCCGAAAACGAGCTAGTTGTTAAAAACCAAGCTTTCTTAGACCTTGGCTTAAGTCCTACGACGTTGCAGGAAGGCCTTTTGCATGAGGTGACAGACATCGCCAAAAAGTATGCCCACCGTGCCGATAGAGATAAAATCCCTAGTGCATCGCTGTGGACCAAGAATCAAAAAGCAGGTGTTCCTAAAAGTGAGCAAGTGGAACCTATGGTGTCATCTGACTAGTCTGACTAGCTTGTTGTTAGCTTTCTAGAAAATGTGCATGTGCCAATATGGGCGAGGCCGTCTCGTAACGGTCTCGTTTTTTACTTATCGTAAGCTTAATGAACTTGATAGAAACTGTTTATATCCAAGTACTGTTCGAGAGGGCATAAGCCTCGAGCCCTTTAAATTGTTGACACAAGAACGGTTGATGCTTTAAATGAAGCGGACTCAACCAACCTTATAGACAATTTGATATACCCTTGAGGTGATGATTATGAGTCTGTAAGCTTGAATAAGCTGTGCAGACTCATCACGACCTCAGGAGACATTATGTCAAACTTATCCAACCTAGATATTGATACTCTGCGCCAGCTTTACCTGCGCTTTTTTGAAGAAAGAAACCACCTCATCTACACGTCTGCACCCCTTAAAAGTGACGACCCTACCCTAATGTTCACCTCGGCAGGTATGGTGCAATTTAAGCCCTACTTTTTAGGTGCAACGCCTAAGTTTGCAGGTTATGAGGGCGTTCATCACCGGGTCACAACGGCTCAAAAGTGCTTGCGCATTAACGACATCGAAAACGTGGGGCGCACCTTACGGCATCACTCGTTTTTTGAGATGATGGGGAACTTTTCTTTTGGGGACTACTTCAAAAAAGAAGCTGCTAGCTGGGCTTGGGAATTTTTAACTAGCCCAGATTGGTTGGGCTTTGACCCTAACCGCCTTTATGTGACCATTTATAACGATGATGACGAAGCTTTTGACGTCTGGACAAAGCACGTAGGCATTCCGGCAGAACGTATTTCTCGCTGGGGCGAAGACGAAAACTTTTGGCCTGCTAACGCCGTCAGTGAAGGTCCTAACGGTCCTTGTGGTCCCTGTTCAGAAATTTTTTATGACCGGGGTGAGGCTTTTGGCAGCGACGATGAAACAGGTCCTAACACTGGCTCTGGCGATAGGTTTATTGAGATTTGGAACTTAGTGTTTACCCAGTTTGACCGTCAAGATGGTGGCACACTAACACCTCTACCTCAACAAAACATCGATACAGGGTTAGGTTTTGAGCGCCTAGTAGCTGTCATGTCTGGCGCAGAAGATGCCTATGCCACGCCTTTATTTCAACCGACTATCCAACACGTGGCGGCACTTTCCGGCGTGCCATATGAAGGCGTAAAAAGCGTTTCCCACCGGGTGATTGCTGACCACGTACGGGCAGTTACCTTCTCAATTGGTGACGGCGTGCTGCCCACAAACGACGGCGCAGGTTACGTCATCAAAATGTTATTGCGCCGGGCTGCCCGGCACGCATGGCTTTTGGGGCTGCGCGAACCCACCTTACATAAACTTGTTGAGGATGTCATCACCGCGATGGGCAGTACCTATCCTGAAATTGCCAGCGCTAAAGCGCGCATCGCAGGCATCATTCAAACCGAAGAAGCGCAGTTTTTACGCACCTTAGAAAGCGGCATTAGCCGAGTTAATAGCTTGCTAGACGGTCTTGATGGCAATGAGCTTTCTGGTGATGTCGCTTTTGATTTGTGGCAAACCTACGGCTTCCCGTTGGATTTAACCATTGATATTGCCGACGAGCGGGGCGTGACTGTTGACCGCGAGGGCTATGAGGCTGCAAGGGAGCAAGCCCGCGAACGCTCACGTAGCAGCGCTGAGGTTGGCGCACTCTTTACGGCCAGCAAAGACACCCTCGGCAACCTTGCCAAAGATCACGGGGAAACGGTGTTTTTAGGCTATCAACAGCTCGAGGCAGACAGTACCGTCATCGCCTTACTTGCAAGTGATGAGCTAGTAGATAGCGCTAAAGAAGGCGATAATATCCAAGTTATCCTCAGCCAAACACCGTTTTACGCTGAAGGCGGCGGGCAAGTGGGTGATAGCGGCGTGCTCGAGTGGCCTTCGGGTAAAGCCCTGGTCAGCACAACCAGCAAAACCCAACAAGGCCTCTTCTTACATCAAGCGCGTATTTTGCGAGGGAAATTAACGTCAGGTGATAGCGTTACAGCACGGGTTGATCCGGTTCGGCTCGAGACCGAAAAACACCACAGTGCCACTCACTTGCTTCACGCTGCTCTGCGCACTGTTCTCGGTGAGCATGTCGCCCAAGCAGGCTCACTGGTCACCCACGAACGTTTGCGCTTTGACTTTTCACATGGGCAAGCCGTCACAGCTGAGCAAATTCGTAAAATTGAAGCGCTGGTTAACCGCTGGATTCAAGCTGACTTTACCGTGAGTTGGCGCGTTGTGCCTATCGACACAGCTCGCAAGTCGGGTGCCATGATGCTCTTTGGTGAAAAATACGGCAGTGAAGTTCGCATGGTGACGATGGCGAGTGCTAGCACGGCTACCCTCACAGCGGCTGCGCCAGCCAACGTCTCCACCGAACTTTGCGGCGGCACGCACGTACGCCGCACGGGAGAAATTGGCAGTTTAATTATTGTCAATGAAGAATCGGTTTCAGCAGGTGTGCGCCGTATTGAAGCGCTGACTGGGCTAGCAGCTAGTCAGTTTGCCAGTGACCTACGCGACAGCACCAACACCCTCGCCAAAGACCTCGGCACAAAGCCAGAAAACCTAGCAAACCGCATTGCCAAACTGCAAGACGACTTCAAGCAACTGCAACGCCAAAACAGCCAACTACGTGATAAACTCGCCGCTGCGCAAACCTCTGGTGGTGCAGCAAGTGAAGTTCAGGAGGCTGCTGGTGTTCGCTTTGTCACCATGACCTTAGATGGACTGGATAGCGCCGCCTTGCGTAATGCTGCAGATACGACGCTGAGCAAGCAAAATGTGGATGTCGCTGTGCTAGCAAGTGGGCAGCAACTTGTTATCAAAGTCAGTGAGGCTGCTAGGGGCAAAGGCGTTCACGCAGGCAACTTAATTCGCGAGGTTGCCAAGCGGGCCGGTGGTGGCGGTGGTGGCCGTTCGGATATGGCGCAAGCAGGTGTGAAAGACACGGCTAAACTGCCAAAGGCGTTTGCTGCCGTAGCTGAGTTGCTGACGGGACAAGTGGGTTAATAAGACTCGAGCCCACAAGATAAAACACACAACAACAAACTTCCGATGGTGAGCAAATGATCTCTATCATCGGAAGTTATTTTTTAGATGTCGTGGAGCTTTTTTCCACTACATTATGATGTTAGAAACGCATCATCAGCTTATGATGCTCGAGCCACAGGTTGTTTACGCTTACGCATGGGCTCAATCCTCAAGTAAGTTAAGCTACGCCATAACCACTCGAGCGGTCCGTACCTAAACCGTTTAAGCCACCACGGCGAAACAATAATCTGGATTGTCCAAATGACAACCACGACCCCAAGTTGGGCAATGCGGTTTAACTGCCCATACAAGCCCAGCCCGTAACCATAAAACACCAACGTAGCCAGTATTGTCTGGCCCATATAATTACTGAGCGCCATTCGCCCGACAGATGCAAGTCCATCTTGGGCACGCCGCCACAGGTCGTATTTACTCCACAGCATGATGAGCGCGATATAGCCGCTAGCTATGAACATAGTGCCAATATGATTGGGGATTCTACCTATAAACAGTGAATAGCCAGCCTCCCAATCACGAAGAATGTACTGATAAAGACCAAACCCTACAACAGGAAACCCTACCCCAAAGCCAACCATTGTCATGCGTTGGTAAAAACGTTTGCTATGTTGTGCTGTTAAGATTCCTAAGCTATAAAAGGACATGCCGATGAGCATCATGCCTAACGCCCGCGCCACAATGTCAACAAGCAACGCAATGTCAACAAGATTTTGAGCGTCATTGTCTCTATCAGCAGCTAAATCGTAGCTGGGTTGAAGTGACACACGGTTTTGAAAGGCAGCAATATCTTCAGCTAGAATAGTCTCACTTGGAGCAAAGTTATCTACAAGTGTTTGCTGACCTACTTCGTCTAGGTTAGGTAATTGACTTGCAAAAAGC
>JBCCBI010000319.1:0-6557 GCA_039034155.1 Deinococcota bacterium
AGTTGAGAATCTGTTTTCTTACTGACCTTCAGCAGGAACTTCGGGTCTTTCAGGTCTTTCAGGTCTTTCTCCACCTGTGTTCCCTGGACCTCTACGTGTAATTGTCACCTCTCCTTTTACACAGCGCGTCATAAAAGGGTAAGTATCAGTAGCGTAATAATGATAAATACCCTCTGGAAACTCTGGCGTAACACCAGTACGTCCGTTGCATTCATCTAAATCACCTAACCCTTCAACATACTCCCAATCTTGGCTAAAGGTTCCCATACCATATAAATCGGTAGAAGGACGATTTTCATCGGGTGTTGCTTTAGTTTGATAACTTCCTGTAATGACTTTAATTTCTGAACTAGCGTCGTTAGGATCGCTATAGCCATAGCGGGCATAAACAGGAAACCCATCAGAAGCCCAACCAACCAGCGTCATAACTTCTTGTCCTTGACTAAGATTATCTAGGACACCTTCTGGAACACCATGATAGTGGTATGTACCACCAGGTTGGACATGTGCGTTATTCATATCTTCACCAAAGTTAAATGAATTTTCACCAAGTGCTTCAAGGCTCCAAATACCTGTACCACCACCTCGATTACAATCGTCACCACTGTCGTTACAAGTACCGGCTGTACCTGGGTCAAACTTAATACCATTTAGTGCGTAAGCTAAGATACCTCTTGGCCCACCAAGTTCAGTGGCAGTATCCGTTAATGTAGGGTCAAGTGTTATTTGATGTGAAATATCTTGCTCTGCAATTGGGGTTCTAGTAAATACTCCAACTTCATGATCAGGAATGCCATTGGCTGCTAACAAACGTTCGGTATCAGAACAACTCCATGTATAGATGCTAGTAAGCTCTAATGAATCACCTGAGCTAGAGCTATCAATTACATCAATATCACACAGAACACCATCTGTACTAAAGCTCTCACTGATGGCTGTATCAACAGTGTTACTTGGTGTGCTATCTGTATTTGTTTGTGCAGTACTAGTAGCAATAACAATAATAGATAATGCTAGAACCACAAAACCAATGGAGCTGTTTAGCTTGACTGTAAAACCTTTATTGTTTACGTTTTTCATAACACCATCACCTCGTTTCTAATAAAGCACCATAGAAACTCATTGTGTGGATTATGTCTAGCTATTGTGTCGATGAGTTGTGCGTGAACTCAGACAGGGATAAAAAGGCGGCAAGGCTTAACTTTTGGAGCCAATTTTCTTAAAGGGTGTTATTTCATACTTGAAGAACCAACAGGCTAGTCTGCGGCTTCGCCCAACGCCTCATCTTTACGAATTGAAAACACCCGACTCACGCCACCCTGCGTGGTCACGCCCCAGAGCACATCAGCACATTCCATCGTGGCTTTTTGGTGGGTGATGAGCAGGAATTGCGTGCCTTGTTTAGCAAGTTTGCTCACAAAATCCCGAAAGCGGCGGATGTTAGCTTCATCTAGCGGCGCGTCAACCTCATCCAAAATGGCAATGGGTAAGGCGTTATCCCCTTCCATAAGCGCAAACAAAAAGGCCATCGCCCCCATCGTACGTTCACCAACTGATAGCAAGTTGAGCGACTGGGTGCTTTTGTTGGGAGGTTGTAAGCTTAGCTTGACGCCAGTGGGTTGGGGTTGGCTGGGTTGAGGTGTGCCTATGACATCATCAATGTCTGCATCCACTAATTTAGGTGAGGTTGTTTCGTAGAGTAAGCGGACGTCAGCCTCGGCGGTGTCACCGAATAAGTCGTGAACGCGTTGTTGAAAGCGTATGCGGACGGCGGCAACGGCGTGCTCGAGCCGCATATTTAACTCTCCATCAAGCTCACCAAGTGCTTCACGTAAAGTACTAACGGCATCACTTGCATCACGCACGCCAGTTGCCATCTCATCGTAGTGCTCACGAACCTCAGCTAAAGCCACTTGCGCGCGGTGATTGACTGGCCCTAGGGCTTCCCGTTCTTGTTCTGCAAGCTCTAATACATCTTTAAGTGCTTTAGCACTGGTAATGGCAATGTGTAACTCGCGTAAAGGTTCCTGAGGTTTGACCTCTCCCCCATTCGCATCTACAGCTTCGGGTACAGTATCCCATTGAGAAACCACGGATTCAAGGGCTTTTTGTTGGGCATCCTCAGACTCGTTGATGACTGCTTCTAAACTATTTTCCGAGATGTTATTAGCATCCTCAACACCAGTATCTACAAATAGCTCGTCAACTAGACCGTCAACTAGACCGTCACCTTCTAGACTTTCATCTTCTAAAGAGATGGTTGTGCCCGCTAGAAGGACGTTAAGACCTTCTGGAAACTGGCTGAGTTCGTGCGCGGCAGCCTCGCAAGCCGCTTGTTTGCGGACTAAGCTGAGGCGGGTTTGCTCGAGTCCACTGGCAGCTTGGGCCCGGACCCTACTTGCTTGTTGCAATGCATTTTGAGCGTCCTGTAACTGCGTTTGGGTTTGCGTGAGGGCGTGCCTAACGGCACTGTCATCTGGCACGGCTGCTTGACGCTGTACAAGCTTGTCACGGGCTTGTTTTAAGGCATCTTGCTGGTTAATTAGGCGCTGTCCAATAGCCTTGTGATCGTCTTGATAACGCGTGAGCCGTAGCAGGTTGGCGTCGTAACTTTGTTTGGCGGCTGTAAACGCACGTTGCTGCTCACTGACGAGGGCTGCTACTTTGTCACACGCTTGGTAGTGTTCTTGGCGTTTGTCACGTGTGTGCCGCAACGTGCTGAGGGTACGCTCGAGCTTGTCACGCTCGTCAACCAGACTGTCAGTATCTTGCTCTGGTTGACTTGGTTCGATAAGATTAGCAAGTGCTTGCGTGATTGTTGCCAAACTTGTTTCGCGGTCTTGTTGACGGGAAGCGCGCACAGCTTCAGCTTGGGCCGCGTGTTGCCAGCTGTCTCTGGCGTCGGTAAAGGCACGTCCTGCTTGGGTGTAGTTGGTGGTGAGGGACTCGAGCTCCCCTGCGAGTTGGTCACAGACTTGGTTAGCAGCCTCAACTTGCTGCTGGACTGTGTCAAGTGCGCGCGTAGCAGCATCAACATCCCGCTGACTAATGCGCCCATCATCATATGCACCTGATTTTGTGCGCCCACCACTGATGGCACCATAGGACTCAACGATATCCCCTGCTAAACTTACTAGTCTTGGACGGCGGGCGTAGCGCTTGGCAAGGTGGGTTGCATCGTCTAAACTGCGAACAATCACCGTGCGCCCCAATAGTTGTAAAGCAACGATGTGGTAAGCGTCATCGACCTCAATTAAATCACTTGCGATGCCGACAACAGCGCCCTCGGCTAAAAGTTGTGGGCTGATATTGACCTGTCCGAGGTTGAGTAGATCCAGTGGCAAAAGCGTTACGTAACCGCCCTGCCCACGCACGTGTGTCAAAATATCTGAGGCTGCTGCTGATTGCCCAATCACCACGTTTTCACTACGGCGACCAAGGGCGCTGCTGATGGCCTGTTTGTACTCAGAGGGTACGCCAATAAGGTCGGCAACGGCACCGTGAACGTCTGGATGATTCATAGTGAGGGCGGCCCTTGGCCCTTTGGCATAACCTTGGCGAGCATTAAACGCACGGCTGAGGCGGTCAACTTCACGTTGTAGGGCAAGCGCTTCAGCGGCGGCATTGGCACGCGTTTGTTGGGCGTCTTGTAAATGTTTGCGGGCAGCCGTTAAGGTGGTATCGAACCCATCCACAACAGCTTTGGCGGCTAGGTAGGTGGCTTCTAAAGCAGCTACGTCTTGTTGCACTTGATTGTCAGGATGGTTGAGGTGAGCTTGCACACCAGCAAGATCACGCTCGAGCTGTATCTTTCTACTCTGATACACCTCAACAGCACGTTGATACTGTTGTGCACGTGTTTCAGCCTCGCGTATCTCTATTAGCAAACTGTCATACCGTTGTTGCAACGGAACAAGTTCAGACGCAACCGCCTCGAGCGCCGTGCGAGCAGTTAGCAAATCACGTTGCGCTTGGGTGCTGTCAACATCTGGCGGACTGGGCGGACTGAGGCTGTCAAGTTCATGAATATCTGCCTCGAGCCTCGTTTTTTCAGTTGTAAGCTGTTGTACTTGGGTCTCAAGAGCGCTCACCTCAGCTTCGGCCACGCGCACGTCTCCCCTATGCGTTTCAATTTGGGTGACAATTTTGTGGAGGACAACTTCAGCATCGCTTACCTGAGCGCGGGCGTTATCCCAAGTTTGCTGAGCTTGGTCAAGTTGGGTTGTAGAGTCTTGCAGGGTTGTCTCGAGGTTAGTAACGCGGGCCTCGAGTTTCTCACGCTCTTTATCAAGGGTTGTCGTGCGCTGTTTGGCAAGACTGTAGCGCAGTTGTAAAACGGTCCGCTTGAGTGCCGTTGCCTTAAACGCATGGCGAGCTTCAGCAAGTAGTGTGCGCTGCTGCTCACGTAGCTGGGCCAGTTGCTTATCCACCTCAGCTAAATGATCTTCTGCCTGGCTTAAACGCATACTAGTTTTGTCGCGCCGCTGCCCTAGGCGGGAGATGCCTGCTGCTTCTGCAATAGATGCCAGCAAAGTTTCCGGACTAGCCGTGAGGATGCTAGACACCTCACCTTGTCCAATCACAGCGAGGCCGCTGCGCCCTAAGCCACTTCCAGCAAGAAGCTCATCCAAGTCCAGAAAACGCGCGTTTTTGCCCGCTAGCTTGAGCTTACTTTGACCGTCTCTATAGATGCTGCGGCGAATGACGATGGGTTTACCATCATGCTCCAAGCACACATCCACCTCAGCATAACCAAGCGTCTTTTTAGCTTTGGCCCCGTGAAAAATAAGGTCAGTCTGATCTTCAGCGCGGTACTCTTTAGCCCGTCCGCCACCTGTTGCCCATCTAAGGGCATCAATAACGTTGGATTTTCCTGAGCCATTAGGACCAACAATGGCGTTAATGCCGTCCTGCAACGGTAAGGTTGTTTTATCTGCAAAGCTTTTGAAGCCAGCTAGCGTAAGTGAAACAAGTTGCACGCTGTGGAGTTTACCTTATTTAGATGAGGGCATGTCTCTTTTTGGGACTGGTGCTATGAATGGAGGCCATTAAAAGAAATAATTCACAAAATATTTACTCGTGAATTGCGTACCTCAAATCAATTAATGCAATTAATTTGTATCTCTCAACGTAGGAAGACTCTACGAAAACTCGCTGATGGCATTTTTACTACAAACAACGACACTATCTAGCTAATGGCAACCCAGCTTGCTGCCACGCTAAGGTGCCACCCGCAACGTTGTATATTTCTTGCTTGCCCGCTTGTAAGAGGATTTCACTGGCAGCTAGCGAGCGGTTGCCTGAACGGCAAATAACGTAGATGGGTTTATCGTCAGGAAGTTCGCTAGCTCGAGCCTCAAGTTGTCCCAAAGGTATAAGCACTACACCCGGCACATGCCCTTGGTCATACTCCCACTGTTCGCGTACATCTACAACAACATAGTCACCTGTAGCGTTGGCAAGGTCGGTTACACTCACGTTGGTGAAGCTCGAGGCCGTAGCAACGTTAATAGCAACGTCATTTGTAAATACTCCTATGATTCCTGCAACCACGAGTCCAATAAGCACAATCAATGTTCCTAGAACCCAACGCTGTTTCAATACAGATGCTTGTTTTGTTAGCATGATGATCTCCCTCATCAGTACTTCCTAAATTGTTGTTACTCTGACACACCTTTGCAGCTATAGTCTTGAGCTGATTGTCCCAAAGAGATTGTTAATGAGGTAGGTAACGTCTCAGTACGCCATATGCCCAAGTACCTATAAGCGCCCCCAGTAGCACAATAATGTAGGTCCATGTACCACTGCCAATCAACACAAAAATAGGTCCAGGGCAAGCGCCAACTAACGCCCAGCCCAATCCAAATAACACACCACCCGTCAGATAGCGGGGGTATGTAGTTGCTTTAGGAGCTATATGAATAGCTTCTCCTGACAAGCTCGTAAGCTTCAACTGCTTAATGAGCCATACAGAGACAGCAGCAACAATCACGGCTGAACCAATCACGCTATACATATGAAACGACTGAAACCTGAACATCTCTTGAATGCGGTACCACGAAACAATCTCGGATTTTAAGGCCACAAGACCAAAACCTACACCTACCCAAAAATATCGAGCACGCCGCACCCAAGCACTTATTCCTGGTAAATATATCCGACTCGGTGCTTCCGTACAATCAATTGCTATAGCGGATGTTTTAGCCATGAACTAACGCCCTCACAATATAAGGCAGCATGATGTGAGTCATAATGAGGCCGCCAATAAAAAACCCTATAACCGCAACTAAAGACGGCAATTGCAGCGCAGCCAAGCCAGAAATTGCGTGACCTGATGTACAACCACCCGCGTAACGTGCCCCAAAGCCAATTAAAAATCCGCCGGCGAGTAAAAAGAGCCAACCTTGCCAGGTTTGTAAAACAGCTACGCCAAAAAGGCGGGCTGGCGCAATACCCTCATCAACTTCTAAACCTAGAACTCGTAACTCAGTTTGGGTTGTTTGAGCTAGCTGTAAAGGCTCAGGCGTCGCCAAAAAGGTTTGCCCTAGTATGCCTGC
>JBCCBI010000320.1:0-6529 GCA_039034155.1 Deinococcota bacterium
ATATCCAAAAAGAGCAAATTAGGAGCAATTGCCAATGTAGCAGGCATAACGTTTTTTCGTACGGGAGGGAACTCTCTGGCTTTACTAGGTATTTGATGAGACTCGAGTAAGAGTTTTGTAAGAGTGTGTTTGCTAACCTTTGTTAGGTCTGGCGAGGTTAGCTTTCCCAACCTCTCACACATCATGAACGAACAAGACACTCGAATTGACAAGACAGTTTGCCGATGCTAGAAATTGGCGTCACCTCGAGCTTGTGCAACACGCTTCACAACAACATGTTAGCTGCACAGCACCTACATGCTCATCATCACAACATCTGTTGCACGCCGCCTGAATACCTTATCTTTACGCAACAGGTTATTTAATAATTACCATAGCCCGACTGCTCGGGGCTTATTCATACGCAACCCTAGATATGACATGGTGATGTGTTTGTAGTGCTTGCTCATCACGTCAACCTCGATCTTTGGAGCGTTGTGTAATGCCAAAAGTAGTCTTGTCATAACGCAGACATGATGTTAACGCGCCAGCCATATATCCACATCACGACTTCACTAGGAAGGCACGCTTCTCATGAAGAAACCAAACGCACAACAGCCACCGAGTGGCGCTCATTTGAAAACATCTCTGCGCAAATTTGCTGCCAGTTCACCCGATCAGCAGCACCACTATGTGAATCTGCTTGTCAAGCTTATGAATGAGGTGCTCCAAGCTGGTACAGTCAACGATGCTATCCAACCCATCTTGGATGCTTTTATGGCTCACAGTAGCGCTCAAGGGGCCTTTTACTTAAAAGCAGAGCAAGCACCCCCAAGCACGCTAGGCGAGGTCGTTCAGCCAAGTATGTTTGCCGTCTGGGACAGCGTTGGACGCCCACCCCAAGGGCCCACCATACGCGACGCTCTTAACCATGGCGTGCCTCAGCAAGATACGTTTGTGACGGAACTCTTAGACTGTTCACCCGTGCTTATTGTCGATAACACTGCTGCACAGGCTAGCACCAGTGTGTTCATACCACTAGGTATTGGGAGTTTAGTTGCTGCACCAGTCTATACCTATAAACAAGTGCTCGTGGGCGTTTTTGTGGTTTACCACGAACACACTCACGCATGGACACAACAGGAACGCGCCTTATTTCGTGCAATCAGTATGACACCCACAGCGCTAGCTGCGAGGTTTGTCAATCAGCAACATACGAAATATACCTATGAAGATGCCCTGCACGCCCTTGGGTTAGTGCTCGAGCACTGCGATGACGACACCAAAGGCCATACCGACCGGGTCACTCAATTATCTTTGCGCATTGCCAATGCTATGACCTTAGATGACGACGCGTGTGATGCCATGCGGCGCGGTGCATATTTGCACGATGTCGGCAAAATTGCCATTCCAGATACTATTTTGCGCAAACCCGCTAAGCTCGATGAAACTGAGTGGGAACTCATGCGCACCCACACGATGATTGGCTATGAATTTACCCAGAACCTGACATTTTTGCCCGAAGCTTCCCAAGATGTTGTCTTGTATCATCACGAAAAATACGATGGCACAGGTTATCCATATGGCCTTCAAGGTGAAGATATTCCGCTGCTAGCACGTATTTTTTCAGTTGCAGACGTTTACGATGCGCTTGTCAGCGTACGCCCCTACAAACCTGCTTGGCAACACAGCGAGGCCATGACAGAAATTCATGACATGTCTGGTCATCACTTTGATCCACAGGTTGTGACCGTATTTGAAACCCTCTTTTAAGCTTAGTTGGATATATTAGATACAGATGCTGCTGCATCTGCAGCTTGACTGGTTTCTCTAAAAAAGTCTACAACTGCTTTGGCAGCATTTTCACCCACCCCGGGGATGCCTGCGAGCACGTCAAGGTCAGCTTGCTTAAGCTCGTCGATACTAGAAAAGTGCTCGAGCAGTGCATCTCGCCGTTTTGGACCAATTCCCGGCACATCATCCAAAATGCTTTTGGTCATGGCCTCACCACGTTGTTTACGGTTAAAGCCAACGGCAGTGCGGTGGGCTTCATCACGCACGTTGATAAGTAAACGCAGCGCTGGGTGCGTTTCAGGCACCACAATGTCGTCTGCGCCTTCGCGAATAATGGTTTCGTAGCGTTTGGCAAGCCCTAACATAGGTAAATCTA
Source organism: Deinococcota bacterium (assembly GCA_039034155.1). GTDB lineage: Bacteria > Deinococcota > Deinococci > Deinococcales > Trueperaceae > JBCCBI01. Next base: position 2,150 of record JBCCBI010000320.1, read on the forward strand.
AATCAGCATCTTTAAGCGCCCGTCTAGCAGCGCTTAATTGTCCTTTACCACCATCAATCAAAAGTAGGTCGGGCATAGGCATGCTGTCTGCCAGCGAACCTGTAAAGCGGCGGTAGACCGCTTGATGCATGGAAAAAAAGTCATCTGGTTTGGTGAGCCCGCGAATGCGCATTTTGCGGTACTCGGACTTGCGCGAGCGCCCGCCCTCAAAGACCACAATGCTGGCTACTGTGTGCGTCCCCATGAGGTTACTTATGTCAAACCCTTCAATGCGATAAGGGGCGTTTTCAAGTCCAGCTAAGCGTTGTAACTCACTGACGCCGGGGGCTTCCCCACGTTTCTCGAGCAGCGCCAATTCCGCATCCAGACCGTTTTTAGCATTGCGCGCAGCTAACCCCATTAGATCAAGTTTGTCACCGCGTTTGGGCGTGCGCACTTCCACATTGCGCCCAGCCCGTTCACTGAGTACGTGCTGCCAAAACCCCAAGTCGAGGTCACTTTCTGGCACCAAAATAAGCGGCGGCACGTGGGTAGCTAAACCGTAATAGTTGCCCATAAAACGCTCTAAAATTTCACCACTGGTGGCTTCTTCAGCGTTGGTTAAAAAGCGTTTGTCGCGCCCAACGACCCGCCCACGCCGCATTTGAAACAGTTGGGTCATGGCGTAGTTGCCTGCTTGCGACGTCCCCAAAAAGTCAAGGTCGGCGTCACTGTGTTGAGTCACGTCGCTGTCATAGCCGGTTAAGCGTTTGAGGGCATCTAGCCTATCCCGATATGTCTTGGCAAGTTCAAAATCCATGCGCTGGGCGGCGGCTTTCATATCCGTCTCGAGCATTGTCACAGTATCCTCGACCCGACCTTCTAAAAAAGCCCGTACCTGCGCCACAATTTGCGCATAGTTCTCTTGCGAAATATCACCAATACAGGGTGCTGAGCAACGACCCATGTGATAGCGCAAACAGGGCTTTTTGCGTTTTTTCATGGGTAAACCGCTGTTTTTACGCAGTGGAAAAATAGTCGCAATGAGGTCGAGGACACGCCGCACCGAGCCTGCACTGGGATAAGGTCCAAAGTAGGTGCCACCATCTTGAATGACCCGGCGGGTGAAAATCAACATAGGATAAGGTTCTTTAGTAAGTTTTAAAAATGGATAGTTAGTATCATCTTTAAGTAAAACATTAAAGTGAGGCTTGTAACGTTTAATGAGGTTAGACTCTAAAATGAGCGCTTCGGTTTCGTTTTTAGTAGTGATGAACTCGAGCCGAGTTGCCGTTTTGCGTATGAGCTTAGGTTTTTTCTCAGCGCTACTGCTAAAATAGCTGCGCACACGGCTGCGCAAATTGATGGCTTTGCCCACATAGATAACTGTTTTTTCGGCGTAAAACAAATAACAACCAGGTTGGGTGGGTAAGACGGGTAAATCTTGCTCTGTCATGGACAGTTCATCATACCTGCTCGAGGCGGTTTAGCATGTCTGGCTGCGTCTGTTGAATGCGTGTTAGATGTACGATGACTGCCTCGAGCTTCGTGCATCGAAGATGTAGCGCATCAGATTATTGAGAATTAATTCTCACGTTATCCTATAGCTATTAGCAACCTTGTCCATAGTTCTTTTAGTACATGGTTCTTTTGGTGAATCCTGCCTGATGCCCCTTACTGCACACTTGAGTAGATGAAAGTTGACTTTCCCATGCCTAAATTGGCTACCCCCATAACGTCGCAACAGACCACATCTTTAGCAACGTCCTCATCATCTAGCTCATCTGAGTTGATGGCATCATCTCACCAAACTGTAGACAAATCTATAGCACTTGATTTAAGTAATGTGAGCGTGCAATTTGGGACAGTTCAAGTCTTGCAGCACGTGAGTGTGCAAGTATCTCAAGGTGCTTTTTTGGCGGTTGTGGGACCCAACGGTGCTGGCAAGTCAACGCTCATGCGGGTGTTACTAGGACTCACCAAAATTAGCAGTGGCAAAGTGCAGGTGTTGGGTGCACCCGCAGGTAAATCCCCTAGTAACATTGGCTACGTGCCGCAACTCAAAACCTTTGACCGCCATTTTCCAGCAACTGTGCTTGACCTAGTCGCCAGCGGTCACGCGCACCGTTGGTTGTGGCGCGTTAGCAAATCGCGTAAAGATAGTGTCATGAAGGCCTTAGCTGAGGTTGGTGCTGGGCACTTACTCACGCGCCGGCTCAGTGCGCTTTCCGGTGGCGAAGTACAGCGGGTATTCTTGGCGCGAGCGCTTGTCCGTGAGCCTCAGCTCGTGATTTTAGATGAACCTGCTACTGGCGTAGATTTTTTGGCTGAGTACGACTTGTACAGGTTGCTCGAGACCTATCAACAGACAACCTCCGCCACTGTAGTCATGGTCACGCACGACCTTTCCGTAGCACGCCATCATGCGTCGCAGGTAGCAGTCCTCAACCGCCGTTTGCTAGGGTCTGGGGAACCAGAAACCGTTTTGTGCGAAGGCTGCCTCAAAGAGGCATATGGGCACAGCGGGCACGCGCATGGCATCCTCACACTGTAGAGCTTCACAAGTTAGTTTTTTGATGACTATTGATCCCATCACCAAACAAGATTTACCTCAGCTAGCACCTCTATTAGCAGCCTCGTTTGGGGATGACTTTGACTTGCAAGATGAGCTAGATTACTTTGACAAAGTACCCCATGATGCTTGGTTTTATCTGTCTGTAGACGAAACACCTCAAGGATTTATTCGTTATTTTGATATTGGTGATGCCGTGGTTAAGCTCGAGTGGTACGTTTCGCCGTCACCCTATCAAGATGAGATGATGGCGCGATTGCTCGAGCACTTTTGTAAACATCAAAAGCTACGTTCAGAGGCACGACTTAGAATCGATGTCAATATCTCCCAAACGCAAATCATCCATCTGTTGAAAGCTACTTTCACTACACATCACGTGAAACAATTTCTGTATTTGTCTAAATCACTCACACCTTCTGCTACCTCACATCAACATCTAGATGAGTCATATTTGGATACTCCACCTAATATCACGGAGATGGACCTCGAGCACGTCGCTGATATTCTTAGCAACCTCAAATCTTATTCAATTTCAGAATTACAACGTTTGTACGAGGATAATAAGCTACATCTACGCCATCTCAATGATCGTCCGGTTGCTGCGTTACATCTTGAAGAAGCGGGTGCAGGTGTGTGTGAGGTCATCACCTTGGCAACCCATCCAGACGACCGGCGGCAGGGTCATGCTAATGCGTTGCTCGAGGCTGTTTTGAAGCTGGTAGCAGCTCAGTATCACACCGTTTTTCTACGCGTGAATGAGGCTAACACAGCCGCCCTCGAGCTGTATCACTGTGCAGGGTTCAAGGTCCAGCCTGAACACACGCAACAGTGGTGGTACGTTCCCGTCCAACATTTACGTAATGCCCATTTAGATGTTGTCGTGGCGCATCATGAATAAAGGGGTTTGTCATGGCTGACCTACTCGACATTTTCCAATTTGCCTTCATGCAGCGTGCGCTCATGGGCGGCGTCCTCGTTGCCCTCCTCAGCAGCATTTTAGGTGTATTTGTAGTGCAACGTGGACTCTCTTTTTTAGGTGACGGCCTCGCCCATGCCTCGTTTGCGGGTGTTGCGCTAGGCATTTTGCTAGGTATTGAGCAACCCCTCTGGATTGCCCTGCCCTACACAGTGTCCGTGGCACTAGGCATTGCGTGGCTTCGCAACCATACTCACCTCAGTTCAGACACAGCGATTGGTGTACTTTTTGCCTTGTCTGTGGCCCTTGGCGTCATGTTCATAAGCCTGCGGGATGGCTACACCGTGGACGCCTGGCACTTGTTGTTTGGCTCCATTTTGGCCGTCGGGCAAGATGACATTGTCATTATGCTAGTGATGACCGTTACAGTGAGTATCACGTTGTGGCTTGTGTGGGGCAAGCTTGCCTATGCTACTTTTGATAGCGACCTAGCTCAAGCAGATGGCGTAAATGTGAAGCGGCTCGAGTACCTCTTATTCGGACTTGCCTCAGTGGTTATTGTCATGAGTGTGAAGGTTGTGGGCGTTATTTTAATTGCAGCCTATATCGTCATCCCTGCTGCTGCCGCCAAGTTGGTCGCGCCGTCGCTAGCCAGCATGACGCTCATTAGCCTAGCCGTAGGTGTGCTGAGCACACTGGTAGGACTTAGCGCGTCTTACCTGTTAGATGTTCCCAGTGGTAGCACTATTATTCTGTGTCAGACCTTGGCGTTTGCAGGGTTGGGGCTGGTAGGTAAGCTGGGAGCTCGAGCGTAAGCTACAACATTGCCTTATCGAACGTGTGCATGACCACAGGATAGCCAACCTAAACGTGATATGACGTGTCACCTCATGCTCGGAGGGTAGCGAAGGGG
>JBCCBI010000321.1:0-6520 GCA_039034155.1 Deinococcota bacterium
GCAACCTCGCGGCTACTTGCTCCTGCTGCCACTGCTTCAACAATTCGTTTGCGTAAATCTTCTGAGTAGCCTCGCATCCTCCCATCATAGCCCTTTACTGTCTCAGCACGCTAGTCAAAGCTATGCCCTTTAGGGCAAGGCTTTAGCTGCTACACAGGTCTAAGGATTGATAAAGTGAGGGATGACGAAGCAACGATATGGGAGTCACACAGTGACACGATTAACCGTGCATATAGTGTGGACAACAAAGTATCGTTATCATGTGCTGAAGGGCGATATTAAAGTCAGGTGTCGAGAACTGCTTATCCAGATATGTGATGCTGAGGATGTACGAATACTTAAAGGGGTAGTGAGTAAAGATCATGTGCATATGCACATTGAGTACCCAGCATCCCAATCAGTAAGTAATTTAGTAAAACGAATGAAGGGAAGGACGTCACGGTTATTGCAACAAGAGTTTCCGAGATTGCGGGAGCGATATTGGGGAAGGCATTTTTGGGCAATAGGATATGGCGCATGGAGTACAGGAGATATAACAGAAGAGTTGGTGCAGGCGTATTTAGAGCACCATCGAAAACCTAGGGAAGGGAATCTTGACAATTTCATACTTGATGACTAAGGTCTAGGACTTTGAGTCCATCTTAAACCTATGCACTAAAAGTGCATAGCTCGTTTAGTTATGGATGGCGCTATAGTCCCAGACGTGTCGAAAAAATAGCTAAAAGCTCACCAAGCTGTTCACGTTCATCTGTACTGAGGTCAGCAAGTAAAGACTCTTCCACAGTCAAGTGAGTTTCGATGACCTTATCAATAAGCGTTTTACCTTCTGCTGTGAGTGAGATGAGATAGCCGCGCCGATCATTGGGATCGGGTTGGCGGCTTACGAGGCCGCGCTGCTCGAGCCGATCAATCCTATGTGTGGTGGCTCCAGATGACAGCATCATGGCAGTTTGCAGTTGGGTTGGGGTAAGGCAAAATGGTGCACCACTGCGCCGCAAAGTTGCTAGCACATCAAACAAGCCGCCGTGTAGATTGTTGCGTTTGAAGTTACGCTCGAGCACTTGCTCAACGTGTTTACTAAGCCTTACTAGCCTACCTAAAATAGCCATAGGTGAGGGGTCTAGGTCAGGTCGTTCATGCTGCCATTGCTCGAGAATTGTCGTCACGTGGTCACTCACAAGATTATTATACCTTGACGCCAAGATACTTGACATAAAGTCTCTTAAAGTTTATCTTTATGTAAAGATACTTTATGTCGAGGTGACTTATGATGAACATTTTGCTGACAGCTCTTGCTCCTATTTTTTGGGGCACAACTTACTTGGTCACTACAGAACTCTTGCCAGAGGGTCGTCCATTATTGGCAGGTGCGTTGCGGGCGTTACCTGTAGGGCTATGGATTGTGATTAGCTATCGAAAACTTCCGCAGGGCGTTTGGTGGTGGCGCATGTTTGTGTTGGGCACGCTCAACATCGGACTCTTTTTTGTGTTGTTGTTTGTGGCAGCTTACCGACTCCCCGGCGGTGTAGCTGCCACCTTGGGGGCAATACAACCTCTTATTGTGGCTGGTCTAGCCTGGGTGCTACTAGCCCAACGTCCACGTTTCATCACCCTTCTAGCAGGTGTTGTCGGCATTATTGGGGTGGCTCTGCTCGTGCTTGCACCGGGTGTCGCGTTAGATGTATGGGGCGTTGTGGCAGCGCTAGCTGGAGCCGTTAGTATGGCGACAGGTGTTGTACTGGCTAAACGGTGGGTGCGTCCGGTGCCTGTATTGTTATTTACAGGTTGGCAGTTGCTTGTTGGCGGCCTGCTAGTGGCGGTATTATCGCTGCTTATCGAAGGATTGCCACCTCAATTTACTATGACAAATGTGCTGGGGTTTAGCTACTTGGGCGTTGTTGGGACCGGACTTGCCTACACACTTTGGTTCCGAGGTATTGAGCGTATAGGTGTGTCAGTTTCCTTCTTGGGATTACTGAGCCCCTTAGTTGCCACACTCGTAGGCTATGTGGTTCTAGAACAACACTTGAGCAGATGGCAACTTGTAGGCGGCACATTGATTTTGGTAAGTGTTGTGGTAGGCAATTGGCAGGGTCAAAAGCGTCAGGGTAGAAAGTTGCAACATATTCAGAGTGAACCTGTTACAGGAACTGTGCCCCAACCTGTATGCAACTGAATCAGTATTGCGCTTGGATACGTATGCTAGTCTGCCTATAGTAATAATGCAATAAGTTTGGAACTTACGAAGTTAAGCGTCTCTAGGTTGCAAAGTGACCATATTATGATCTTTTCTGATCCCTGTCTGACGTTTGGATTCTTGGCGAGCTTGGAGTTTACTACATTGGCTACTAAATGCAATTACATAGGGGTGTTGTTTGCACTCCTATGTTTTTTACTTTCAGGTTGCTTTCCCGAACCTACGATCAACGACACAAGTGTGTTGCAGATTGTTAATCAGCCAATAAAGACAGAAAACTATGAAGCCCTTGTGTGTGCAAGAGGTTTGCGCAGTAAGATTACTTATCCCCATCTTAATCTAGTTGTCATAGAAGAAACAGCTCCCAACAACAGCACACGTCGAGAGCTTTTTCCCAATCAGGATGACCAGGGTAACGACTTGATTTTCAAGGGGATGACTGTCATAGGTGAAGCGTGGTGTTACGATGCAGAGAATAACGAAATAGGCTATGTAAAAGAAGTTGAAGACTTTTTAGACGCTACTCCTCTACCTTCATTACAAGTCTACGCTATCGTTGAACCTCCAAATGTAGACCCGCAAGGACAATGTAATGCTTCCACATCCGTCGTTCCTTTGGAAGTACGTGGTAATCCACCTTGCATTGCAGTATTCGGAAATTGACTGACGACAACATGACGCTAGCTAATTGATCCTGATTAGTTCCTAGGGAGATACTTAGCTACTTAGAAACTGCTGTACGATTTAGCAGATGATACGTCAGTTTGCTGCATATTACCGACCGTACGTAAAACTGTTTTACATTGACTTTGGTTGTGCTGTGGTGGTGGGCTTGCTCGAGCTAGGCTTTCCCCTCGCCGTCAGCGTATTTATAGACCGGCTTTTACCTAGTGAAAATTGGCCGCGCATTTTAAGTGCTGCAGGTATTTTGCTAGCGATTTACTTGCTCAACACCGTGCTTCAGTACATTGTGACGTACTGGGGGCATAAGCTCGGCATCAACATAGAAACAGACATGCGGCGCAAGCTTTTTGACCATATTCAAACGCTTTCCCATAATTTTTTTGACAACAGCAAAACCGGGCACTTAATTGCCCACATCACCACAGATTTGCAGGATATTGGCGAACTTGCCCACCACGGGCCAGAAGATTTGTTTATTGCCATCATGACCCTTCTAGGCGCGTTTGGGCTGATGTTATTCATTAACCCACAACTAGCGCTGCTGACCTTTGCGGTTGTACCCGCTGTGCTGTGGGTGGCGATGTACTTTAGCGGCAAGATGACCCAAACCTTTCGGCAGATTTTTCGCAGTTTAGGGCAGTTTAACGCTCGTATTGAAGATGCTCTGGGCGGCGTGCGTGTCGTCAAAGCCTTTGCTAACGAAGCGTATGAAGCTGAGTTGTTTGCCCACAATAACGAAAAATATCGCACAACCAAACTGACGGCGTATCAACTACTAGCGCGCGGTCTTGCCCTCAGTTACATGCTGATGCGCTTTGTGATTGTGTTTGTGATGGTTACAGGTACGTGGTTTGTCATTCAGGAAGCGCTTACTTATGGTGAGTTTATTGCCTTTTTGCTCCTCACCAACGTGTTTTTCCGGCCAATTGAAAAAATTAATGCGGTTTTAGAGACCTATCCTAAAGGCATTGCTGGCTTCAAGCGCTATCTTGACGTATTGGCTACAAAACCAGACATTCAAGAAACACCTGATGCTGTCACCGCACCGCTTTTGCAAGGCAATATCCTCTTTGAGGATGTCAGTTTTAGTTACGACGGCAAGCAAGATGTCTTGCACAACGTGAGGTTTACGGTGGGCGTAGGTGAGACGGTTGCGTTTGTGGGCCCGTCTGGTGCAGGTAAAACAACCCTGTGCAGTCTTATTCCACGTTTCTATGACGTGACAGCCGGAAGCATCAGCATTGACGGTATAGATATTCGTGATATGACGCTGGCGAGTTTGCGGCGGCAAATTGGCATTGTCCAGCAAGATGTGTTTTTGTTCTCAGGCACAATTGCCGAGAATATTGCCTATGGGAACTTAGACGCACGTCCAGAGGAGCTTTGGCAGGCGGCCAGCAGGGCGCAGCTCGAGCCCTTCATTCGTAGCCAACCTGACGGTATGGACACCATTATCGGTGAGCGCGGTGTCAAACTATCTGGCGGCCAAAAGCAGCGCCTAGCCATTGCGCGCATGTTCCTTAAAAACCCGCCTATCCTCATCTTGGATGAAGCCACCTCCGCTCTAGATACTGCTACCGAAGTGGCTATTCAACAAGCTTTGAGTGATTTATCTAAAGGGCGGACCACGCTAGTGATTGCCCATAGACTTGCAACTATCAAACACGCTGACCGCATTGTTGTCGTGACCGAAGACGGCATTCACGAACAAGGTAGGCATCAGGATTTACTAGCGGCTGGTGGGGTGTATAGCAAACTCTACCAGGCTCAATTTGGGTCGTTTGCAGGTGATTAATGTGACGGCTTGCCAAGTTGACAGTTAACTCATAGGGCAATGTCAAAAGAATCAGCTTCCTAAATGACTTGGTTTTGAGGGCTGTCGCTAGCAAATCGGCTGTCGATTTTAACGTCTAGGATTGGGAAAGCATCTTGGATGGTGTGAGTGGCTTATGCTCGAGCAATAACACCCTTTCCGGTTAATTCGTTAACGAATTAACCCACCTAGAAGGTGTAGAAACAGCCACCGATTCCGATAGGAACGGCATAAAGCTCGCAGGGGTTATAAAGTGTTTAATCGGAATCGGTATAAATACTGGCATCCATCTTGCTCGAGCTAATGTTGTCATCTTCTCTGTTACTGAGATAATTTAAAAAATTTTGGATGACGCTCACAAGGTGTACATCATCCAAACGCAAACTTTTTACACCTATCAGAAGTTATTAAAGCTACGTTTGACACGCGTAAAACGCTTAATCTAGGTTGCAGATTATCATCACAAACGAGGCTATGATGGTTTTATGCTGGCTGCTTCCGAGGACGCGCTAACAGGTGCGCTTTTGCGCAATACCTTTGAAGACGATGTCACGGCTTGGCTTACACGCGGTGCTCAGCAAGGGTTTGACGTATCACTGTTGGTTATCGACCTTGACTACCTCAAGTTGATTAATGATGCGTTTGGTCACCTTGCTGGCGATAGTGCGCTGGCAACGGTAGCAGCTTATATACGTCAACACTTGCATTCCGATGACCTGCTATTTCGCTACGGTGGAGACGAGTTTGTGGTGTTGTTACCCAATACAAGCCTCGAGCAAGCTAGTCAGCGTGCTCAGGAAATATTGATAACAACACTGACTACGCCACTTCACATTGCAGTACCAACCTCAGCATCAGCGCAAGTTGCCATTACATCTCAGACTGTTGCACCTACGCAAGACAGCCTACAAAACCCTCTGCAAGAGATAAGTTTGTCGTTGAGTATTGGTGTGGCCAGTATGCCTGCACCAGAACCTGTGCGTACAGTGCAAGCGCTGTTTGCGCAAGCAGATGCTCGCGCTTATCTGTCCAAAAAATTAGGGCGCGGTCGGGTGACGGATAACGATCCGACGGCACCTACAGACACACGTGACCATAGCCAATCCCAGCTTGACGAGCTAACAGAAATACGCTTATTGGGCCGTGAAGATGTGCTGGAACGTGTTCGTGACATTCTGAAAGCGCCACTTACGCCAACTGCCAAACGAGCAATGTGGATTTACGGCAAAGCTGGTAGTGGTATGTCTCGGGTGTTAGCTTACGCAGCAAGCTTGGCAACCATGTTGGGGCAGGTAGTCATTCATCTTGAAGCCACGCCAGCGCGCAAACTGCGTTGGTTAGGTGCATTGAGTGAGGCAGTTCTGCCAGTGCCGTGGCTAACTTGGCAAAACTTATGCCAACCTGAGTTGGTACTGCGAACGCTCGAGCAACACAATGCCACCAGCAACGTTGTCGTGATTCTTGACCGCGTTGATTTGCTGGATCGCGATTCACGTGAATATATAACGGCACTGCTGACAGCGCTCCCTCGTGTGATCTTGCTCTACAGTAGCAACCATAACCAGCCTGATGGGTATGCTTATGACGGCCACAGTGACCCTTATGATGAAACTTTACATAGAGGGTTTGATGTGGTGACGCGAGTTTATCTGGCACCGCTATCATTAACAGACGTTGCCCGTTGGTTACAAGGAAGCACGGGTTATGCTGCGTCGGTTGCAGGGAGTGTGCAGCAGCAGCCGGAGATGCTTACAGCGCCCTTCACAGAAACATCAAGTACCCAAGTATCAAGTACCCAAGTATCAAGTACCCAAGTATCAAGTACC
>JBCCBI010000322.1:0-6520 GCA_039034155.1 Deinococcota bacterium
CAGGGCGTACTGGCTCACCCACTGGGAACTGACAATAGCGGACGTGACATGCTCGCCGTGCTTATTGTGGGCGCGCCCAACACCTTTTTAATTGGTATCATTGCGGCTTCTGTAGGCATGGGCATCGGCATTATTTTAGGCTTTAGTGCTGGCTTTTTAGGCGGTCGTGTTGATGAGTTTGTGCGGCTTATTTCCGACGTCACCATCACTATTCCGGCACTTATGGTGCTCATTGTGTTGCAATCTGTACTGCGGCAAATTGACATTACAACGATGGCTTTACTCATTGCTGCGTTTGCCTGGCCGTCACCAACGCGGCGTATTCGCGCGCAGGTACTCAGTATGCGGGAAAGTGGTTACGTGCGCATGGCTAAATTGTCTGGTGTGTCTACCTCAGCAATCATGTTTAAAGAGATTTTGCCAAATCTGATTCCCTACTTGTTTGCCAGTTTTACAGCAGGGTCTACCAGTGCTATTTTGGCAGCTGTGGGGCTCGAGACCCTCGGTCTGGGCCCGCAACGGGTTCCCACGCTAGGCGGCACCATTTACGATGCCATTAACGCGGCTGCACTCTTGCGCAACATGTGGTGGTGGTGGGGCTTACCCACGCTGCTACTAGCACTTATGTTTATTGGGCTTTTACTCATCAACATTGGCTTTGATGAAATTGCCAACCCGCGCCTTCGCCAAGCATCAACCAAAGGGGGTTAGGACGTGGCTGACGCTATTAGCAATCAGCAACCTCAAGCTGTACCTGACCAATTGGCTGCTAGCACTAACAAACGAACTGTTTTACAAGTGGACGATCTGCACATCTTTTATGAGACACCCAAGGGCGACGTGCGCGCTGTCGATGGTGTAAGTTTTGAACTTTATGAAGGTGAAACGCTGGGCCTTGTTGGGGAGTCTGGTTGCGGCAAATCAACCACGGCAATGGGCGTACTGCAACTTATTACGCCACCTGGACGAATTGTCTCCGGCAAGATTATGTTAGATGGGCAAGACTTGCTAGGTTTACCCCCCAGAGCCTTGCGTGACGCCCGTTGGCGCGATTTGGCGCTGATTCCGCAAGGGGCGATGAACTCGCTTAACCCCACGATGAGCGTTAGTGCGCAAATTCGGGATGTGATTGAAGCTCACGAGGGTAAACAGACCAATAAAGCCATCAAAGAACGGATTTTAGAGTTGTTCTCGAGGGTTGGCCTGCCAGCCCGCATCTACAACATGTACCCCCATGAACTCAGTGGCGGTATGAAACAGCGCGTCTGTATAGCTATGGCCATTGCACTAGGACCTAGTGTAGTGATTGCCGACGAATCAACTAGCGCGCTAGATGTCGTCGTGCAGCGGGTCATTGCCCAAACCATGCTCAAGGTTAAAGAAGACCTAGGCGTGTCCATGATTATGATTGGCCACGACATGGGGCTTATGGCGCAAATGGCTGACCGGATTGCGGTCATGTACGCTGGGAATATCGTTGAAATTGCAGAGGTGAACGACCTCTTTTACAACCCAGCCCACCCGTATTCGCAACTGCTCATTGAATCGGTGCCCTCCCTCACGGAACGCAAACCCCTTAAAATTACCGAGGGCATCACCCACGACCCACGTAACCCACCACCAGGCTGCATCTTTCAGTTTCGCTGCCCTATGGTGATGGACGAGTGCCGAACAGTAGCGCCGCCGCATATAGAACTGCGTCCTGGTCAGCAGGTTGCCTGTCATTTGTACAAAGACGGCCTCACCCAAGACGATGTTAACCGCGACGGGGTAAACCATGCCTGAGGCACTGTTAGAGATTCGTAACGCCACCAAACTCTACCAACGTGGCGGACAAGACGTGGCGGCACTCCAAGACTTTAACCTGACTATTCCCAAAGACCCGGCGTCCATTGTGACTATTGCCGGGGAAAGTGGCAGCGGCAAAACCACGCTCGCTAACTTAGTGCTTGGCTTTACCCGACTTTCGTCTGGCAGCATTACGTTTGACGGGCAAGATGTCTCCAACATGGACGCACGACAACGCAAAGATTATCAGCGCCAGGTGCAAGCGGTATTTCAAGACCCGTTTGGTGTTTATAATCCGTTTTACCGTATTCGCCATGTGTTTGATTTGGTCATCAACAACTTTAAGCTGGCAAGTAGTAAGCAGCAAGCTCGAGACATGATTGAAGAAGGCCTCAACGTAGTGGGCTTGTATGGTGAGGACGTCTTGGGCAAATACCCTCACCAGCTTTCAGGTGGGCAGCGTCAACGCATTATGATGGCAAGGGCCTACATGGTCAAACCCAAGTTCATTGTGGCGGATGAACCTGTGTCGATGGTGGACGCGTCGCTCAGAGCCTCAATTTTAGACGTGATGATGCGCTTAAAAGACCAAGGCATCTCATTTTTGTATATTACGCACGATTTAAGCACAGCCTATCAAATTGGCGACCGTATTATTTTGCTGTATCAAGGCACAGTTGCAGAAACGGGCAATGCTGTGGATGTTATCAGTGGGCCTAAGCACCCGTATGTGCAATTGCTGATTGATTCCGTCCCACAGCCCGACCCCAACGTGCGTTGGGAGGGTGAGATTGTCTTGCCTGCTGAGGAAGACATGCGCACGTCCAACAGTGCCGGCTGCCGATTTTACCCGCGTTGCCCGCAGCGTATGGACCGCTGCCTTACCTCGCAACCGCCGCTTTACACAGTGGCAAGCAAAGCAGACAGCCTCACTCATGAAGCCTCGTGTTATCTCTACGATGACCAAGTAAATGCTGTGATAGAAGGCAGTTCAGCCCAAGTGAGCGCGCCTGCTGGCGACTAGCCTTAACCTCACCCAGATCCAAAAGATGCCACCTAAACAGTATGTTGGGTGGCATCTTTATTGGTTATAGCCAGATACATACAGTTGTCATTGGTGCTATTGGGTTTGACGAATGTTCATGATGATGACATCGATATTGAGCGATAAGACTACGCCTTGTAGATTTTGCTGATGTCAACACGGACGATGTGTTGCTCAGGTCTGTTTGAGGTCGCGGAGTTTTTGGGTGGCTTCGCTGGCGCTGAGTTCGCCGCGCTCGAGCGCCGCCAAAATCTCACTGCGCTCTGCTGCTTTTTCCCGTTGTAATTGCTCTTGGTTGAGGCGTTCACGTTCCATGTCTGTGCTGTCATCTGCTTGATAGCCAAGCGTTTTAAGGAGCGTTTCTAGCCTTTGGCGAATGGTCGGGTAGCTGAGTCCCATGAGCCGTTCGACTTCTTTGAGGTTGCCCCTCGTGCGCACAAAAAGGCGAAGGAACTCGAGCTGCTGTTCTGGCAAAAGCGCAAACTCATTGGGTACAAAGCGTCCTTCAATGACCACACCGCTGTGCGGACTGGCTAAGCGCGTGACCTCGAGCGGCTCCCCTGAAACAGGACAACGCGTGGGCATAGGGTAGCGCGGTGCCTCCATCTGAGACTTTTTCTGAGTAGACATTAACTTACATCGACCGTGATGCGCGTGCTAGCACCGTCTTGCTCGTTGCTAATATCCACCAAGCGCCCTTCGGGTAGGTCGCCCATGGCAAACAAATGCGCGAGGTGGTCAATGACAATGCCCTGCTCAGCCAGTTGACTGCGAACGCCATCTGGAATAAACATGATGCCAAACTCAGCAAGTTTTAGGGGTATGGCGATGTTGACCGCTTGAGCGTTGGGGCGTTGAATGGAAACGTGAACAGCTTTGGCGGGTTTTGAAGCGGATCGCTCAGGTGAGCTTTCAGTGTCTGGTTTAGAAGCTGAGGGGCCATCAAGTGCGGTGAGGAGTTCGAGGGCTTCATCCACATTGACGGTGCCAGCAGCAAGTAGCTCGAGCACCTGCCTTTGCTCCACGTGTTGACGCGTTGCTGCCCCGTTCACAGACTCGGTGAATCCTTCGTAAGTTGGTGTATCCATAATTATGCGTCCTCTTGGGGTGCGTTAGGTGAAGCATCAGCTACATCCTCAGCGACTAAATCATCATCTACGCTGTCCTCAGCAATGTCATCTACAGCGACAAGCGTGATGTTACCTGCTTTGGTAACAACGTTAAACTTGGCGTTCCCCTCTGCTAATTGTGCTTGCAAGCGCCCGCCCATCATCTCGCGGGAGACTTGCACACTGTCCCAAGTGCCACGTTTGCCAATATCACCTGCTTTTACGCTGGTCTGCACGGTGACGCTCGAGCCAGCTGCAAACGTCACCTTAGCGTTGCCACCGGTAATCCGCAGGGCGTTTTGCCCTTCGTTAAACTGGCCGCGAATCTTGGCATTGCCGGCGTTTAAGCGCATCATGATGAGCTGTACGTCGCTCACGGTGACGTTGCCGGCGTTGACTCGAGCAAACACAACAGGTAAGTTACTTATCTTGACATTCCCGGCGTTGTTGACAACAAACACAGCGTAACCCTCAGGAACACCTATCTCGTTGTTGCCAAAGGTGTTCATGGTGTAATTTGTGCCGTCTTGCTCGAGCTCTGGCGCGTTCAGAACACTGTCTTCACGTACATCCTCCACCTCGGGAGCTGTTAACGAGCTATCCAACTTAACTCTGAGGTTGCCAAAGCGGTTGCGAATAACAAGCCACGGTAGGCCCTCGTAAGATGTGCCCGCTAGTGACTGAAGTGCATCCCCTGGCTCGGGTGGCTCGGGTGGTTCGGGAATATCACGATCGTCTCCCCCAAACCATTTCACAAAGGGCATGTGGTCAAACACGTTGGTGATGACTTTACCGATGACATCATCATCTTCAATATCAACCTCGACATTAACCTGTGGACCCTTGCCTTTGGCACCTTTACCTGTACTGTAACTGTAGCTGTACCGTTTGCCTTGCTTGCCGCTGCCGGTAGCCGCACCATTTGCCTCGTCTGAGGTGGTGTAGGCATACGCATAGGCTTCATCTGAGGCGTTTGAGGTTGAGGCCCGTGAGGTCGTTGAAGTCGATGTTACTGAGGAAGTTACCGTGCCTGACGGTTCAGCTTCTTTGAGGGCGGCGAGTAACATATCTGCCTCAGCAGGGCTAATTTTGCCTTCCTCGAGCAGTTTTTCAATGCGTGCAACATCACTACTACTTTGCTGCGTTGAAGATGCTGCCATGTCATCTGATGAGCTGTGGCTGGTTGGCTGGGTCATACTTGGCCTGCTTTCTCGAGAGATGAGGTTGGTACTAGAGGGCGAGTTTGTGTCTTGTTGAGTGCATCTATCGGGGTATCTGAGATAATGGGAACGATGACTGGCTCGAGCTTGCTGGCAAGCGCGTGTAAGACTCGAGCTAGGGCGGCTCGCAGTGAGTGCATGTCTGCTCTGGCGAGGGCAGCATCGCGGTGACAACGATGAATACGACTGTGGGCGTCGTCTTGTAAACGTTCAGCATGATTGGGGCTAATCATGTGATCTCCTTAGCTCAAAATGAGGCTTTGCAGGTTAGGTAGATGTTAAAACGGCATCTCACTAACGAAATATGGACCACAATGTGTCAGGTCTTATCAAGAATATAAACCCGAGTTTTACATTTGTCAAATCTGATTTTACATATTTTATTTTGAGATTACCTTACAGCATCAGATTAGCAATACCCGTTATGGTAGGTGGGCTTGTATGCCTAGCTTTGTCACTTACGTCTGTGACGGCACTGGTTTATGGTTGTAGCGGCGTCAATAACCTCTGGAAATAAGGTAACGCGTTTGATGTTGGTCTGGTTGACTATTCCCTAGCTAGTTGAAGATGTAAAGTCAACCTTGCGTATTTATAAACTGTACCTATCACCTCTTGGGTGTAACACGTTCACATCGAATAATTTCATGCAACTTGTGTCTTCAAAGGAGCCTACAAATAGCTATGCAACATGCATCTAAACAGCCTCAACTTGCCTCAGACCGCAACATCGACACCCCTGACTGGGTGCGTGACGCGGTGTTTTATCAAATTTTCCCTGACCGTTTTGCTAAAAGTGAACGCGTGCCTAAAATTGGCCGCTTAGAAGCTTGGGGTAGCCCGCCAACTGTACACGGCTACAAAGGTGGCGACTTGTTGGGCGTCGTTGACAACCTCGACTACTTGCAGGACCTAGGGGTTACGGCGCTGTATTTCAACCCCATTTTTCGCTCAGCGTCGAATCACCGCTACCACACCCACGACTACTATCAAGTTGACCCCATGCTGGGCGGTAACAAAGCACTAGATCAACTTTTAGACGCGTGCTACAAACGGGATATGAAAGTTGTCCTAGACGGCGTGTTTAACCACGCGAGTCGGGGCTTTTTTCAGTTTAGTGACATCCTTGAAAACGGTAATGCCAGTCCCTACCGCGACTGGTTTCACATTCGCCGGTTTCCCTTAAACCCTTACGGTGGCGGTGAAATTGGCTACGACGCGTGGTGGGGCTTAGCTGCGTTACCTAAGCTCAACACCGCTAATCCCGAAGTTCGCGAGTTTTTGTTTGAGGTCGCAGAATACTGGCTCGAGGTTGGTATCGATGGCTGGCGGCTAGACGTCCCCAACGAAATTAACGATGA
>JBCCBI010000323.1:0-6506 GCA_039034155.1 Deinococcota bacterium
AATGATCCAGATGTAGATGCCATCTATATTGGCACGCCCCACCCTATGCATGCTGACAACGCAATTATGTGTTTGGAGGCAGGTAAAGCTGTTCTGTGTGAAAAATCGTTTGCGGTGAACGCAAGCCAAGCTAGGCGCATGGTGGATACTGCCAGAGCAAAAGGGTGCTTTTTGATGGAAGCCATGTGGACGCGCTTTTTGCCCCACATGCAAGAACTGCGCAAACAACTCGAGGCTGGCGTGATTGGTGAGCTGAAGTTGCTCGAGGCAGACTTTGGCTTTGCTGCCAAGATTAACCCAGAGCACCGTTTGTTTAACCCAGACCTCGGTGGGGGTTCGCTGTTAGATGTCGGTATTTATCCGCTATCGTTTGCGAGTTGGTTACTTGGCGTACCGACTAAAGTACACGGAGTAGCTCACTTGGGTGAAACTGGTGTAGATGAGGTGATGTCGGCAGTGCTCGAGCACCCGGGTGGCGCGCAGTCCCGCATAGCATCTGCTGTTACAGTCCAGACACCGCAAACCGCGAGGTTGGTTGGGACGGAAGGCTACTTAACCGTTGGCTGGCCGTGGTACGGCATCCCGCGTGACAATAGTCACCGCGAGCATCACTTGACCATTACTAAACATCAATCTGATGCTGAAGAGGTTATCACCGTCCCCCATACAGGTCACGGCTACCAATATGAGGCTGCTGAGGTGGGGCGTTGTGTGCGAGAGGGGTTGCTCGAGAGTCCCACCATGCCACTAGCTGAGACCATCGCCATCATGGAAGTGATGGACACACTGCGGGAAAGTTGGGGGTTGCGTTACCCACAAGAGCGTTGAGCTTATTTGTTGTTAACGATAGCTAACGATAACGTCAACGCTTGACCATAAACCCACCATCCACAAAGAGGTTGGTGCCCGTGACAAACGACGCTTGTGTTTCTGAGGCTAGAAATAACGCTGCTTGAGCAATTTCTTCAGGTTTAGCCATGCGTCCAAGCACATGAGCGTCGCGGGCGGCTTGCTCGAGCACCTCTGGTTGCTCCGTATGTGCCATCACTTGGTGGGTAAACCCGGCATCCACCCAGCCCGGACACAGTGCGTTCACACGGATATGACTTGGAGCAAGTTCTTGAGCTAGCCCTAAACTAAAACTGGAGACTGCGCCCTTCGTCAGGGTGTATACCGTGCTGCCATCTGAACCTGCAAATGCTGATACCGATGAAAGGTTGACGATGGCACCACCTTGCTGCATCAAGGGTACAAAGTACTTACAGCTAAGAAATACCCCACGTACGTTCACTGCGAGAATGGCATCAAAATCATCAACAGACATATCTACCACGCGACCTTGTCGTAAGAGGCCAGCGGCATTCACCAACACGTGCACAGTTTGACCAGCTTGGCGTAAGTTATCGGCGGCAGCCTCAACACTAGCGGCGTCTGTTAAGTCAGTAAGCAAGGTTGTGACACGTGTAGAATCTGTGGAGGCTTGCAAGGTTTCTGCAAGATGCTCGAGCTGCTCTATAGACTGATCGAGGAGTACCACGTGCGCACCTGCGCTAGCAAACGCATGACTGATGGCTTGACCGATACCCCCAGCTGCCCCGGTAATGACGACGGTTTTATCTGCGTATTCGCTCATAAGCCTCCAGATGGTTTGATACGGATTCTGATGTGATGTTGCAAAAACGTCACTGCGCTTTCAGCAGAATCCGTATCTTTTCTGTGCGTTCTATACGGGTTAGTTGCTAAGATTTTCTGTGCTGTCAAACTCAGTCAATTGATAGGGCAATGCTGGCGTATATCGACATACACGGCTGCAATATGATTAGGTTATCGCGGGTGTAAACCTAAGATACAACAGCAGTTTGTTTGTGACATGCACCAACGATGTCTTTAGCCAGCGGCATCACATCTTCACCGTTAGCGAGGCGTTTAATAAGTGCTGACCCTACTACCACGCCATCTGCAACTTGAGCGATGGGGCGGGCGGTGTCGCCACTCGAGACACCAAAGCCAACGGCCACAGGTAAGTTGCTCACAGCTTTTGTGCGGCGTACAAGCGCAGGAACATCCGCCGGTAAACTGCTGCGCGCTCCGGTAACACCTGTGACCGACACCGCATAGATAAATCCACAACAGTCTTGAGTGACGCGTTTAAGACGGGCTTCGGTGGAGGTTGGCGCAACTAAAAACACGGTGTCAAGCTCAGCGTCTCTGGCAGCCGCAATCATGCTCTCACCTTCATCTGGGGGGAGGTCAGGCAAAATGACACCATCAGCACCTGCTTGTTTGAGGTCATGAACAAACTGTTCTTCGCCACGTACGTAAATGGGATTGTAGTAGGTCATCATGACGATGGCTTTATGGCTTTGCTCACGTAGTTGAGAGATAAGCTCGAGCGTCTTGTCCATCGTCATACCAGCACGTAGGGCAGCTTCACCAGATTTTTGAATCGTCGGCCCGTCGCCAAGTGGGTCGGAGTAGGGCATGCCAACTTCCAGCACATCTGCTACCTCTAGAATGGCTCGAGCTTGTTGTAAAAATGTGGCCTCATTTGGAAAACCAGCCGTCAAGTAAGGAATAAACGCTGCTCGCTCCTCGGCTTTAGCTTTAGCAAACGCATCATCAATCCGGCTCATAAACTCACTCCTTGGACTGTGTTCTCAACTTGTTGAGGATGTCGCTGTTGCGCCTGCTCCTGCATTTCAAGTACGCGCATGGCTTCGTTTACATCTTTATCACCTCGACCAGACAAGTTAACGACGATGAGGCCGTCCGCTGGCATGGTGGGTGCAAGTTCCATGGTGTAGGCAATCGCATGGGCGGTCTCGAGCGCAGGAATAATGCCCTCAATTTCACTGAGTTTGCCAAAGGCTTCAAGTGCTTTGGTGTCATCTACCCCGACGTACTCGGCAATGTTAGCAGCTGCGTAATACGAGTGCTCAGGACCTACGCCAGGGTAATCTAGCCCAGCAGAGACTGAGTGCGCGGGCGTAATTTGCCCGTTCTCGTCTGACATTAAATACATGAGTGCGCCGTGCAAAACGCCTGTTTTACCTGCTGAAATACTCGCTGCGTGGCTACCCGTGGTGAGGCCATGCCCAGCAGCTTCAATGCCGTAAAGTTTGGGGCGCTCACGTTCGTCCAAATACGCATATGGCGCAAAAATGCCGATGGCGTTGGAGCCACCACCTACACAGGCAACAACGGCATCTGGAATTGTGCGACCCTCAGCAGCCTCGAGCTGCACCATGGTTTCTTGCCCAATCACGCTTTGAAAATCGCGTACCATCATAGGGTAGGGGTGCGGGCCGACCACCGAACCAATAATGTAAAACGTATCGCGTACGTTAGTGACCCAATCGCGGATGGCTTCGTTAGTAGCATCTTTTAAGGTACGTGTACCACTGGTGACCGGGCGAACTTCAGCGCCCAAGAGCTTCATCCGAAAAACGTTCAGCGACTGGCGGCGTACGTCTTCTTCGCCCATGTAAACAACGCAGTCGAGGTTAAATAGAGCCGCTGCTGTAGCAGTGGCCACACCGTGCTGTCCTGCGCCAGTTTCAGCAATCACGCGTTTTTTACCTAGTTTTTTAGCGAGCAGCGCTTGCCCAATGGTGTTATTGATTTTGTGTGCGCCGGTGTGGTTGAGGTCTTCCCGTTTGAGGTAAATCTTCGCGCCGCCACAGTGCTTGGTGAGGTTCTCAGCGAAGTACAGCAAACTAGGTCTGCCCACAAAGGTTTTAAGGTAGTGATGAAACTCGCGCTGGAACTCAGGGTCGTTTGTTGCTTGGGTGTAAGCCTCGGTGAGTTCGTCGAGGGCGGGAATGAGCGTTTCAGGCACGTAGCGCCCGCCGAAAATACCGTAACGCCCGCGGGCGTCGGGTAGGGGATAGGTCATGGGAGGACTCCTTTGAAGAACTAGAGAGACAATAAAGCTTGAATGTGACTTGGTGGAGAAGGGGAGAACGGGGGAAGGGGAGGTACATCAACAGCATCGCACGCAGTTGTAAATTGTAGAGAGTTGTAGTTTTTAGAGGCGCTATAGGCTGAAAAGTTAGACCCGAGCGTCCACCTCAGCGAATGTCATTTGACAACAGTATGACGTTACGAGGTGAACATCAAAACGTCTTGAGGATCGACAGTACCGGATATATACGCCAAGCTATCTGACACAAGATCGAGCAAGCTTGCTAGCACAAATTGTTAAATGGAAAAAGGAATGTAACAGTAAAACCGAGCGCTCACCAATGTTGGTGATGCCACTTAAAACTGCGCGGTGTGCGCACTCTGGTTTTAGGTTTCATAGGCTAAGCATAACGAAACCTAAGTGAGTTTGTCTAGTTAAGTTTGTCTGCTGGTAATTTGTCAGTTCAACATCAATGTCTGTCAGCGCTTAAACGTTATGCATCCAGGATGTTGAGCACATCAGGTAAATCTGCCAAGGTGTTAATGACAGCATCTGCAAACGCTGGTTCAGCATAGTGCGGCGTGCGTATCCAAACAGCTTTGAGCCCTGCATCTTGCGCGCCAGCAACGTCTTTGTCAGGGTGGTCGCCAACGTAAACGGCGCGCTCAGCAGGAATATCAAGTCTCTGTAAACAACGCTCAAAAATGCGTGGGTCGGGTTTGGCAACGCCCTCAGCTTCAGATATATGGACGCTCATAAAGTAGTTGCGGATGCCAGCACCATCTATTTTGGCGTTTTGCCCTTTGCTTTTGCCGTTGGTGATGAGACCGAGCTTGTAGGTTTGCTTGAGTGAGGTGAGTAGCTCGAGCGCGCCCTCGTTCAGTATGGGATTATATCCGTAGTGCTCATAGAAGTCATTCACGAGGCTATCTCGTAAGTCGATAGACCAATCCGCACACGCTTGCCCGTACATGTCGGGCTTGGCAGCGTACCCGTTGTTATCGTATTTCAAGACGGTTTCAACAAAGACCTTAACCGGAATATTTACAAGTTCATCTGCAAAGCGTACATGTTGCTTATGCAAAAACGTTGTAAATGTGCGCGTTCTGTCAAGTAACGTGTTGTCGAGGTCAAAAATGATGGCATCAAGCATAAAATTATATGTACCTAAGACTGCTGGCGGTTCGCGTAGAGCGCTCGCAAATCGCGCAACATCTCGTTGATGTTTTGGTATCGGTCACCGGGGCGTTTCTCGAGCGCACGCATCACAATATTCTCAACATCTGTGGGTACACCTGAGCGCAGTGAGGCAATAGGTTCTGGTTTTTTGGTTGAAATAGCACTGATGGTGGCAATAATGTTGTTGCTACCACTAAATGGTTTAGAGCCGGTGAGCATTTCGTAAAGTACCACGCCCACTGCCCAAATATCGCTGCGGGCGTCAACTTCTTTGCCGCGCACTTGCTCAGGCGACATGTAGTTAACTGTACCGACCAGCGTGCCTTCTTGGGTGGTATTGGCTTCATCACTTTTAAGCGTCCACTTGGCGACGCCAAAGTCCAAAATTTTGATGACGCCATCAGTTTCAATAAATAAGTTGGCCGGTTTAATATCGCGGTGGACGATGCCCTCAGCGTGGGCAGCAGAGAGGCCTCTTGCTGTTTGTACAGCGTAGTTGACAGCTCGCCCAATTTTCATGTTGCCTTGGTCAATGCGTTCCTCGAGCGTCATGCCTTCTAAAAACGGCATGACCATAAAGGGTTGGTTGTGGTCAGTTTCGTCCACGGTGTAAACCGTACAGATATTCGGGTGAACTAGCCTCGAGGCAGCTTGGGCTTCGCGGATAAAGCGCACTTGTTTTTCGGAATCTTTAAATTCTTTGGTGAAAAATTTAAGTGCCACAGTGCGCTCGAGCTTGGTGTCAATCGCCCGGTACACAACCGACATGTTGCCGCGCCCAAACTCTTCAATGATGTCGTAGTAGCGAACTTGTTCACCAGCAAGGGCGTCCACCGGCTTTTTGGGTGGTTTGGCCGGTGACATACTGCTGCGCCGCAGTAAGGCCGCAATTCGGGCCTCGAGCTCTTCAGGATCAAAGGGTTTGTTTAAATAGTCGTCGGCCGAAGCAAGCCCGCGCAAGCGACTGTCAAGGTCGCTTTGGGCGGTGAGCATTAAAATAGGTAAGGCGCTAATGTCTGCTGACCCACGAATGTTTTCAGCAATGTCAAAGCCGCTCATGTTCGGCAGGTTGACGTCGAGTACAGCAAGGTCAGGTGGGCTAGCCAGGATACTTTGTAAACCCTGGGCACCGTCTGCACAAACTGTAACCTCGTGGTCTTCGTCCTCGAGAGTCATTGCAATAAGTCGCGCTACGTTAGGATCATCTTCGACCACGGTGATGATTGCCATGTCCTACACTATAAACCGAAGCACACCTGACTCGTCTATATTGATGAGACGCGGCGTTATATCAGATTAGATTATGTCTCGGCCAACGGCGCCTCGGTCTACGTCGCCTCACGGATGAGTGGCAACGACACGACGATCGTGGCCGAACACCTCGCACCACCGCAGCCGCCACCGACGAACCCGATGCTGCCCC
>JBCCBI010000324.1:0-6492 GCA_039034155.1 Deinococcota bacterium
CCAACTGAAGTCTACATTGATGTTGTCCTCCTCCAGAACGGCACCCCAGTCGCTGGTAATCCCATCATTGGTGTTGACTTAACTCCTGATGTCCTCAATGATCCTTACAACGAGCTAGATCTTACGGTTCCTGTCAACCCTAAACAGATTGAGTTCGCAACTGCGGCTGCTAACCCTGGTACCTTTGTCTTCAATGGTAATGCCGCTGTTATTGGTGGGGGCATGATTAACGACAACCAACTCTTTGGTTCTGAGTTCCGTGTTGAGCAGTCTGGCAGCAACTATCAGATTCAAATCAGCATTGGTGAAACCATTGCTGACCTTGATACTGCTCCTGATATCCTTTTGACTCCTGAGTTTAGTGTTAATCCGAGCGTGGCAGAAATTGTGATTGTACAGCCTATTCGCGACGGTAGCAGTACAGGTGAACCACTGGTAAGTAATTCTGGTGAACCACTCAAAGTCATTTTACGAGACACTAACCGTGACCCAATTGTTGGGCGTGAAGTACGCGCACAAATTATTTCTGGCAACACGGGTAGAGCTCGACCTTTTACTGGTCGCAACTTTACAGCTGCAGCAAATCGTATGTACGATCTAAATGGTGCACCCATAGCAGTAGGTGCACCTGTAGAGTGCTTGTTCAACTTTGCTACACCTACGGAAAAGGGTGCTGGTCTGACTGACGTTACAGCCAAAACTGGTGCTTGTATGGGTGGTGGTGTTGGGATTGCTAATCCTGACCGATTTAACAATACTCCATTTGATGCAAGTGGCGGTGACGTCGGCGTGGAGGATGGTCAAAGAATCGTGACTGCCGAGACGAATGCACTTGGCGAAGCCATTTTTACTGGAGATAGTGCATTAATTATTGGTACAAGTGGTACCAATTACCAAATTCAGTTTAGTGCCGACGATGGACTTACACCGTTTGATGATTTCGCCTCTAACCATGGCGCTGCTCCATTTGCTGTGACACCAGCACCACGTAATACCTTTTTTAACAGCATCACTTCAAATGTATTTCAAGTTGCGCCAACTCAAACTGCGGAAGTTCGTTTACTTGATGTTGATGATCCAGATATTCTTGGTGGTGCAGATCCAGACACAGAGCTTACAGGAGGTACGTTTGCAGTTACGGCGGGTGCACCTAATATCGTTCGTTACAACGACGGTGCACTCAGAGACTTTGCTATTGGTCTCTATGACAAATATGGCAACCGGGTCAACCGTACAGATAGTCAAATTATTGTTACCAAGCTGGGCACCGGAGGTAACAACCTCTACGGGCAACAAGCTGATGCAGCAGATAGCTTTTTAACTGATGCAGGGCGTACGTTTACGACACGTCGTAATAACAATGCTGGTAACAGTATCCAGTTTGTTGATGGGGCTCCTATGTTGCGTGGAGGCAACGATCTTGATGAGGCACGGCTCATCCTTGCTGACAGTAACGACGTACAGTATCCGGGAACCAATCCCGCAGCAGCAACTGAAACGGGTGTGCGCTTACGTTTTACTGATCTTGCTAGTGGTGTTTCATTTACAACACCACCGTTTGATATTCCTTAAGCGCTCGACCACTTAAGTTTGAATTATTCCCCCACAGATTTCTTGTGGGGGTTTTTGTTACAGGGATACACCTAGTAGACCCCTTGTCATTTGCATGGCAGTATTGCCTTGCGTTACTAGCTTAGGCGTGTAGTTGGCTGAAACAACCTCGAGCACAACCTCGAGAAGTGCGTTTGCTAGCTCATCTTCATGTGTATCTGAGAGGTTTGCATCTAAATCCGGATTGCTATTGCATGGGTTCGTTGTCACCTGCACAAGTGGCACAAGCGGATGTACCTGCTGCGGATAGTCAGTGATGTGCGCGAGCATGGTGTGAACGCCTGTGGCAGCAAGTCCTGTAAGGGTTTCTAACCAGTGGCTGGTTGGCGTCATCATCACAAATAGACCGGCTTGGTCGGGGTATTGACCATAGGCAAGGTTGGGCGTTGGAACCTCAGCCAAGCCTAACGCGTTTAGAAAGACAGCTTGCTGCCATATAGGGTCGCGGTCCGAGAGAACAATAGTGCCGCCAGCCGCAACAATTTGCGTCGTCAGCTCAGCAAGTGCGTGTGCAACGTTGTCATCTGGCGTGTCGTCTGTGAGGAATGCTAGCTTAAGTGATGCCAAGCTTGTGGGTTGACGATCGTATGCACTCAGTTCAGCTAGGCGCGCTGTAGCCCATGTGTCAATGTTACTGAGCACGCTACCAATGCCACCATCTAACTGCACGCTAGCCCAACCCAATGCATTGGGATCAACGCCAGCGTCTTGCAGGTAATGGCGCATAGTGTCATTTTGGGTTTTTTCACAGCCATGTTCTAAAAGTAGAGCTATACGAACCGCCGGGTGCCGCAAGTAGCCTACAAATGTGCGTGCAAACAGTGCCTCACTGCTGCCGCTCGAGACACCACAGCCTTCTGTGTGAACCAGCGGCACAAAACGGTGTACTGGACGGTATACGGGAGAGGTTTCAGTAAGCTGCTGATTTAAGCGTTCAGCCGCCATGCGGGCAACCTGCCCAGAGCAGAGACTGGTTGGTAGTAAAAGCCCTAGCGGTTCTACCATTGGGCGGTCGTCTGCGTGAGTCATGGTGAAGGTGGGTGTCCATGTAGTGTCAGGTTGACGTATAGGAATGGGAACACCATCTTGACGGCGTTCACGCGCTTTGAGGTGCTCGAGCTTCACCTTGTCTGGCGTTTGGTCTCGAGGCTGCTGCCAGTTGCGCCACAGTTGCACTTGAGAGTGCCCCGCACGCTCACCCACACTACGTTCGCCAGATGCCACCTGCAGACTGAGGTTAAACGTATCCCGTCCTACCTCGTCTAGGGGCGTACCATCAAGATACTCTCCGGCGTTCACATCCATATCGTCTTTTAATAACTCAAAACGCGTGCTGGTCGTGACAATTTTGATAGTCGGCACAAACGGAAAGTTGGTGATGGAGCCATTTCCCGTAATAAAAAAGATGAGGTTACAACCTGCAGCCACTTGTCCAGCAATACTCTCGAGGTCATTACCGGGGCTATCCATAAAGTAAAAGCCCGGTTCCGTCATGGGCTGTCCGTAATTGATGACAGCATCTAAACGAACATCTGGATGTTTTTTGTTGGCAGCTCCAATAGACTTTAAGACAATATTGTAAAGCCCCCGAAATTTATTACCCCCCGACGGATTCCCCTCTGCTGAGGTGCCGTGACTGGCAGCAAACTGCTTGTAACGCGCCACCATGTCTAAAAACTGCTGAGCTGTGGAGATGTCTTTAACGTGTTGTAAAACATAGGACTCTGCGCCAATCAGCTCATCTGTTTCAGCAAGGTTGGCGCTGCCGCCATGTTGAATAATTTCTTTGGCCACCCACGCGGCCAGCGGATTGCCCGAAATACCCGAAAACGCATCTGAGCCGCCACATTGAAGGGCAACTTTAAGATGATGGAGTGGCATGGGTTCGCGGCGCTGTGCCCGAACTATGGGTAGCCAACCTGTGATGATCTGTTCAGCGCGTTCTAGCGACGCATTAAAGCTATCCTGTAAGCTCATAAAGGCGTGTGGCAAGGTCTCGAGCGGATAGTCATGTGTGCTGAGATAGTTTTTGAGGCGTTCATTGTTGAGGGCGTCACTCGGCATGTCCACAGCCAAACACGCTGCCACGTTGGCGTGGGTCATGAATCCTGCTAAGGTACGCAGGGTTTGCTCGAGGTTATTGGGAGTTTCCCGACTACCGCCTTCAGTATGCGCCACCGCAACAATACCCTCAAGGCCGCCCTCGAGCCTACCATCAGGTAGGTTATAAGCCTCATTTAAGCGGCGTTCTAACTGACGTACAAAGCTGGCGGTTCTCGAGCTTGTCCCCAGCAGCACAATCATGTTGCGTGTACCTACTCCACGCACTAGGTTGCCATCTGCATCTCTGCGGGCATAGCCTTCAAACATCGCTGTTAAGTCATGGCGAGGTATCTGATCGGCAGGTTCAAAGCTTGTAAAATCAAGCGTATAGGTATGCATGTCATCTTCAAAATTAGCGTCTTGAGGAAAGTCTGCGTCAACATCTCGTAAGCTGAGTGCCTCGAGTGTACTGGCATTACACACGTAATCCCCGGCTGAAATGGCACGACTAGCACGACCAAAGGGTAATCCCCAGGAAGTTAGTGTCTCACCTACAGCGATATCTTTGACTGCAAAGCGGTGACCCGTCAACACTGTGTGAGACAAGCTAAATACATCATCTTGATGCTTGACACGCGTTCCTGCAGCAAGCTTGCTCAACGCAATTGCTACATTGCTAGCATCATCTGACAAACGGGCAACACTATCAAGATCAACAAACTGGTCATCAGTTTGCTGTCTTGGGCTTGATGGCCTAGCACGAGACGTATCTGACTCATTATTTTCTGATACTGACATAACAGCCTCCCTCTAGAAGCTTTTAGGCGTTAAATCTATTCACAAGATTTAGCCCATCATAAAGTCTCATCGCCACATTTGTATTGTGACCTTAGTCTGTACTGTATTTGTGCTGCAAACTTTAATACTTGTTGCGACACGCGTTCATCAATCGCCAACGTGTTGGTGGGTTGCTTGCGTGCTGGCAATTAGCTTGGTACAATCCCTATACACAAAGTCGTGAAGAAAGTTTATTTGCAAGTTATTGCAAAATGGGTAGTCTTGTCTCGTGCCCCCTTTTGCCATGACTTTATGTGCACATTTTTTAAGAGAGGTGTTTTTATGAAAGTACGTCTTATGACCTTGCTGCTCGTCTTAGCAGCATTTGGCATGGCGCAAACCGATGTCACCCTAACCTATATGACAGGTAACCGTGGGGATGATGTCGAAATTGCCCAACAGATTATTCAAGAGTATATGGACGCTAATCCTCACACTATTGGCAGCGAGGAATACAATGTCACCGTTGAGGTTATTGCTGGACCCGAGTCCGCAACCGACCGCTTAGGCTTGTACTTGCAGTTTTTCGAAGCCCAGTCTGACGAAGTTGATATTTTTGAAATTGATGTCATTTGGCCGGGCGATTTAGCTGAGCACCTTGTTGACTTGTCTCAGTTTGAGGGTGTGAGCGAAGCTGCTGCTGATTTCTTCCCAGCTATCGTTGAAAACAACACGGTGGATGGCGCACTTGTGGGCATGCCTTATTTCACCGATGCAGGGCTTTTGTACTACCGTGAAGATTTGCTCGAGAAATACGGTTTTGATGGCGCACCGGCAACCTGGAGCGAGCTTGAAGACATGGCCGCTACCATTCAAGAAGGCGAGCGTTCTGACGGCAATGCTGACTTCTGGGGCTTTGTTTGGCAAGGTAACGCCTACGAAGGTTTAACCTGTGACGCGCTCGAGTGGATTTCATCCTTTAACGGTGGCACGGTTATCAGTGCTGACGGCGTGATCACCATTAACAATGAAAACGCCGTTGCTGCTGTTGAAACAGCCGCTGGTTGGGTTGGCACCATTTCACCACCAGGGATAACCGGCTTCCAAGAAGAAGATGCCCGCAACCTTTTCCAAGCTGGCAACTCTGCGTTTATGCGTAACTGGCCCTACGCTTACAGCCTCGGCCAAGCTGACGACAGTGCCATTCAAGGGCTTATTGGCATTACCACCTTGCCTTCAGCCGACATGGAAGGTGCCGCACCCGCTGCAACTTTGGGTGGTTGGCAAGTTGGCGCGTCTGCGTACACTGAGTTCCCTCAAGTAGCTGCTGATGTGATCTTGCACATCACCAGTTATGACAATCAACTTCTCAATGCAACAACCAACAGTAAACTTCCTACCCGTCCAGCGGTCTATGAAGATGAAACTCTCCTTGCATCTGACGTAAGCTGGTTCAACGACTTGCTACCTGTATTCATTAACGCAGTAGCACGTCCTTCAACCATTTCTGCACCTCAATACGGTGAAACCTCACGCTTGTTCTTTACCGCAGTACACAACGTACTCACTGGTGAAGAAGATGCTGAAACTGCACTTTCACTTTTAGAGCTTGATCTTGAAGCCCTTCACGGCTTTGAAATCGGCGCACCTTAAACCCACTTTAGCCAGTATATGTAAGGCCAGACTCTTGTAGTCTGGCTTTCTATCTATCGCTTTAAAAACAGTCAGGAGGTTTCCTGTGGCACAGACCGCTGCCGCAACCCAGCAACCTGCCAGCAAACAAAAATTATCTGAGCTTGCCAAAGCTGAAGAACGCACAGCATGGTGGTTACTACTGCCTTCAATAGCTATTTTAGTGCTTATTGCTATTTATCCACTTGGACAAGTATTTGTTTCTAGTTTTACAAACGCCCGCTTTGCCAGTCAAGCACCCACCCGCTTTGTAGGGTTTGACAATTACAGGCAACTTTTGACGTTTAGGATTGTTGGCTTACAACCTGAACTTGACGATCAAGGAAGGCAACTTGTCGAAGATGGGCAGCCTGCCTACGAAAATAGCCG
>JBCCBI010000325.1:0-6462 GCA_039034155.1 Deinococcota bacterium
CGGTCAAGCTGACTTCCTCAGCGCGCTCGAGGAGTAACGTACCAGATACGCGAATTGCTTCCAGAGCACGTAAAAGTTGGCGTTCGGATAAACCGCCAAGATGGTCAATAATATGAGGTACTGCTTTTGTTGATGCTGGCATAGGCGTTAATGATTCAGGCGTTAATGATTCAGGCGTTGATGATTCAGGTGTTGATGATTCAGGTGTTGATGTTGGCGTCATTGGGGCGTCGGCAGCCTCAGGGACCTGCGCTTGAGGTGTATCTGGCGCGGGTGTGCTCGCAGAGGTATCCGAAGGAATATCAGAATTTGGAAGATTAGTCATGAGTTAAAAGCCTCAACACAGGGTGGTTAGCTTGGTAACGCCGTTGTTTACAGTAGCGAATTATGAGCTTTGAGGTGTCACCATATACCTACTGGCACCCTGCTGGGAATGTATTAAGCCTACACCAAGACCTCTTAAAACAAAAGCTTGCCCTAGGTCGTTTGCGTTTTAAGTCTACACCTCTAGATAGTACGTTTAGATAGCACGTCAAGGTGGATAGCAAGCTAGTTACGACTGTCTACCAACGCGCCATCTTGCTCAAAAAACGCCACGATGCCCTCAGCAATCCCGTCTGCGACTCGCATACGGTAGTTTTCGCGGGCAAGGTTACGACCTTCTTCAGGGTTGCTCACAAAACCAACCTCAACTAGTACGGCAGGAATACTGGCGTTGCGAATGACATAAAAATAATTCTTGCGAATACCCCGGTCAGTCGCTCCCGTGGCGTCAATCATGCTGGCTTGCACAGCTTCAGCTAGCGTTTGGCTGTAATAAAGCTGCTCCTGCCGGAAGATGTCGTTAATAACGCTATCGTGAACTTGTTTAGCTTCTTCGGTGAGTTGCAAGCCCACACTACCGCCACCGTTTTCAATAATGGCATTTTGAATGAGGTCTTCTTCTAATGGCTCCCCAAAAATCCACGTTTCAATCCCGTGGGCGCGGCTGTTTTCAGCAGCGTTGGCATGAATAGATACAAACAAGTTGCGGTCAGGGCTGGCCATGGCTGCCCTTGCTGCTAAATCAGTTGCTTTGCGGGCATCTAGGTGATAGTCGTCGTCGCGGCTCAGGATCACGCGAATGTCTTGGGCCTCGAGCAAGTCACGAACTTTCAGGGCTATGTCCAAGACGACAACTTCTTCACTCACATAGCCTTGCGCGCCAGGGTCATAGCCGCCGTGTCCAGGGTCAATCACGACTGTGCGGGTGATAGTGCCATTGGGTTGCGAAGGAGAAACATTTGTATCATTAGCCACTTCAGGTGAAGCTGTTGATGTTGAGGATGTTGAGGCTGAAACTTGCGTGCTAGTGGCTGCTATACCAGCTAAACTGCCAAGCGCACCAGCTGGCACTTGGCTGAGGGTTGGCCCTTGCCGCTCGCTGCTAAAGTCAAGATAAAGCACGTCACTTACGCGACTACCTTCGCGTGGCAGAAAGCCAACTTGAAAGCCTTGACCACTTGGTGACAGACTGTGCTTTGTTTGAATGACTAAAGCTGGACTACCATCCAAAGCCTGATATTGCCATGCGGCGACGTGGTCGCTGCCTATTTGACCGCCTCGAGTACTATCTGGATTGACACTTGATCCTGTAAATGCCACGACAAGCGCGCTATCACCTGAAATTGCCAAGCTGTACTCAGCATTTGCAGGCAGGTCAATGGCAACACGTGTGTACGTTTCATGAATGCCAACTCGAGGCATACCTAGCCCAGTTAAGGGTTCATCAGCAACCTCGATTGTTTCTGTAGGTGTGATATCTTCAGCTGCCTCAGATACTAGTGCGTCAGCAGTTACGCCCTCAGACATTTCGCTAGCAACCTCTACGCTACCGGCTTCTGTAGGATCAACTTCTGCAATAGAGATGGCAATTGTTTGTGTGCTGCTATGCCATGCAGCATCGCCCCCAAACGCCCGCACGATGGGCGCTACCGGAACATAGTGCGCGTCACCAATTTGAATGGCCATAGGGCTATCAAACGAGTTACGGGCAAACGAGTTACCGACTGCTTGGGTAGTTCTCGCCCGGAGCACACCAGCGCGTTTCACGAGTCCCTGACGCGCATCTGCTGTGCTGGCTAAAGTTAGTTGTGAGCTGCCTCGCGTAAGTACTAGCTGAGCTTGCTCGGCCTCGTAGCGCTGCCCAAAATTAAGGGCAGATGCCAATACATCTACCCTTGCAAACGCGTTGCTGTTGTCGTTATGAGTTAGAAAGTAGCATGCTGTGGGTACATCCGGGCGTGTGTTATTGACGCTGATGTAGTTCAGGCAGGTTTGGGCTGATGCCTGCTGCGCTGCCGTAGCTAGTAGCACCACAGCTAGCACTGCTGATAGTAAATTTAAGAAATAACGCGTGGATTTTATCACTCTGTAAGAAGTTTAGCACGCACCTTATGAGGCATCACTAAGAATTTCACAAGCAGCGTGAGGCATTCTGGCTAGACTTTAACGTTAACGATTGCTGTAGAAGCTGTTCAGGTAGGCTCGAGCAGCACCTCACCGAACATCAAAATTTGTAACACGTACTTTGCATCACAAGTTTGTTAAAGAGTTATTGCTACAATTGCACTTGGCCTGTTTGCTATTAGCCTAATCTAATACAACGTTATCTAAAATGGCTACAAACTACTTACAGCCTACAAGGTCTTTACATTAAGGTCAGAGCCTTCATTTTAGACGCATGAATTTTTATTGCGTAAGTCTAGTTGTAGTAACGCAAGTGCATATCAAAATTGTGCTTGCACCCATAAGTAAACGCTGTTTAGCAAGTTGACGCCTATCACTCAACGCACTCGCACATGTGCCCCCGCTAGTTTGATACCAAGAACTTGACACCAAGAATTTGATACCAGACTACCTTTAATTATGCGTTTTGAAGTGACCACCTTGACTAGACAGTATCTCAACACAAAAATAGTAGTCATCTCTGCATGGAGTATGTGTCCGCAAGGACTATGTGTTTCTGAGAGATAAAGTTAACTCATTGGATGCTTAGCTGTGTTTGGCTGCGTAAGTTACGGTCGCACAGCTCGGTTAATCATCGTTACAGCTCAGTCATTAAGTCATTACGTAATCTATGCAGCTATAACATCATGCAACTATGACATCGTGCAGCTATGACATTGTGATGTTAATCGATGTGATGCTAACCGATAAGCTCAACGTTTTTTGAAGATATCTTTTATCGACATCTCTTGCTACAGGAGGCCTAATGGCAGCAAAAGCTCAAACCGCAACCACCGACAGCGACGCTCCAAAAAAACCAAAACGCTCATCTGCTAAGTCTCGAGCCGCCAAAACAAAGACGGCTACGAGCAAAGCCACTAAAGCCAAAGCATCTTCCAAAAAAGCTGCCAAAGCTAAAGCAGCACCTGCTGAAGACGAAGCTGCTAGCGCACCTGCGCCAACAGGGAATTGGCTCGAGTCGCAAAACATTCAAGCGCTCTTAAAAGTTGGTAAAAAAGACGGCTCGCTAAATACCGAAGAAATTACCGTTGCCCTTAACAAAACGCTAGAAGAATTTGGCATAGATTCCGAAGAGGGTAAGTTTGAAGAGTTGATGAAGGTCATCGAAGGTAAAGGTATTGAGATGGCCGACCTTGCTGATGACGAGATTATCGACGAAGAGGACATAGACGAAGGTACCTTTGGGGATGACGAGCGTGTTGACCGTCAGGAGTTAGAAGCGCGCGCAGAGATGATGGCCGGCTCGAGGCTTTCCACCAACGACCCCGTGCGCCAGTACCTACACGAAATTGGCCGCGTACAACTGCTTACGCTGGAAGAAGAAATTAGCTTAGCGCGCCGCATTGAAGAAGGTAATGAGGCTGCTGAGAAGCTCGAGCAAGCTACCGACGACATTCCCGAGCGCACCATTCGCGGTTTAAGACGCGTTGAGGAAGACGGCGAAATGGCCCGCCAGCACCTCATTGAAGCCAACTTGCGCTTGGTTGTGTCAATTGCTAAAAAATACACTGGGCGCGGATTGGGCTTTCTAGATTTAATTCAAGAAGGTAACCAGGGACTCATTCGGGCAGTGGAAAAGTTCGAGTACCGTCGCCGCTACAAGTTTTCAACCTATGCCACGTGGTGGATTCGCCAAGCGATTAACCGTGCTATTGCCGACCAAGCGCGTACCATTCGCATTCCAGTCCACATGGTTGAAACCATCAACAAACTGACCCGTACCGCCCGTCAACTTCAGCAAGAGCTTTCGCGTGAAGCTACCTACGAAGAAATTGCTGATGCTATGGGTCCGGGTTGGAGTGCCGACAAGGTAGAAGAGGTCTTTAAGGTCTCACAAGAACCTGTCTCACTTGAAACGCCCATCGGAGATGAAAAAGACTCGTTTTATGGGGACTTTATTCCCGATGAAAACATTGAGTCACCTGTTGACCAAGCTAGCAAAACGCTACTTGGTGAAGAACTTGACCGGGCGTTACGTAAACTGACCGAACGCGAAGCCAAAGTGTTGCAATTGCGCAAAGGTTTGGTAGACGGCCGCGAGCATACGCTCGAGGAAGTTGGCGCACACTTTGGCGTCACCCGCGAGCGCATTCGTCAAATTGAAAATAAAGCGCTACGTAAACTCAAGTATCACGAGAGTCGCACGCGCAAGTTGAGAGATTTTCTCGACTAAGCCTTATCATTTCAGACGTATTAATTAGCTAGTCAATGACGTGTCAGCAACTACCGCTGGCACGTTTTTTTGAGACTAATTTTTTACTGCATAGATGATGCCTTCTGATGACATCAAGCCAATATGTGATCGACTTGAAAACATCTAGCGGCAAGCTTCAACCCCGCCACCCGCGTAGCTCAGCTCATCTACTAGTTGGCCTTGGGCATTAAAGAGCCTTGCTGTGTCGCCACCGTTGTTCCAAATCGGCTCGCCTTGGTCGTCGTAGTCATAGAGGTAGTCTGCCTCGAGCACACCTTCTAACTCCCAGGTGTTACCCGCACTATCTACAATGCGCCAGCCCGTGACATCTGTGTCTGCATCTGCATAGAGCGTGACTAGTTCCTGCCCAGCGTCCTGACCCGGTGGGTTGTAAAGGATGCATTCAAATCCAACAGGCGTGTCATCAGCAACTTGTATTTGAGTTTCTTGCCACAGTCCTAGTGAGGCGGCTCGAGCCTCTCCAGCAGCCTCCATGTATAGGTCAGCATAAGCAACATTCGGCGGTATGGTAAGCGGTTCTGCCCAGCCAGCTTGTACAAGCTCATAGTTGATTTGGGTGTAGTTTTGCCCATTGTAAGTCCATGCGCCAGCATCATCTGCAATGTAAAGATAGCCCAATAAGCGTCCATACTGATCTCTAGACTCTACGTCTTGCTCAATATAAACGCGCTGTCCTATTAGTAGCGCTTCGGTCACGGCTGACGCACGTTCACCCAACGCTTGAATGAGTGCGCGGTCAAGTTTATTGCCTGCATATTTTTCAGGTGTGTCAATGCCAATGAGCCGAATGCGCCCGAGGGTCTCGAGCTTCACCGTATCGCCATCAACAACTAAGTCCACCTCAAAGGGCCCAGCTAAATCATTTGCAGGCTCCAAAGCATATCCACAAGACAACCACAAGAGCACTGCCAACGCCATCATCTTTACGTACATCGTCATAGCCTCAGCATACCTGCATATAGTTTGCTATAACCATCGGCAATAAAAAAGACAAGCTCAGTTGCGAACTTGTCTTGTAAGTAATGTGAGACTTAGCGAAGCTTATTCAAACTGCACGTTGTTAATAGTGTATTCAAAGCCTTGCGCGCTGATTTTGTCACCAGCTTGTTTACCAAGTAGGGCGCGACCAAGGTCAGACTCGTCTGAGATACGGTTCTCGAGAATGTCAGCTTCGTGCGTACCCACCAATAAAAAACTATATGTTTCGCCGTCGTTATCTTCCAGTTCTAAGCTTGCACCCAAGCGGGCGAGCGCTAAATCACCTTCTTGATGCTCAACGACAACGGCCCGGTTAATGATTTCTTCTAAATCAGCAATGCGTGTTTCGTTTTGACTTTGCAGCATCCGCGCTTCATCGTAGGCAGCGCTCTCTCGCAAATCGCCGTCGGCAATAGCTGACCCCATATACTCAGAGAGTTCTTGGCGTTTAACTTCGGTGAGGTATTTCAGCTCATCTTTGGTTTTTTGTAAGCCTTGTGGGGTCAAGTAAACGGGTTTTTTATTGCTCATATGTCCTCCTAGTGTAACTCATTAGGCAGCTTGATGATCTTGCAGTTGATGATCTTTTAGTTGATGACAGGGCATCAGAAACATCAAAATAAAACGTAACAACTAGTCCTAATTGTAGCAGCGTTTGGGCAGCCACAGTGTGTTAGTTGGTTATCTCGTGACGTGGTTCATCTCGTGACGTGTTCATCTTGTAATGTGGTCATCTTGTAATTAGGTGGAGATGTTCTCAA
>JBCCBI010000326.1:0-6413 GCA_039034155.1 Deinococcota bacterium
GGGCCGGACGCCGTATCGCACATTCCCCGGTGCATGGCCGGGTGCCTCCTACTGCACCTGGGCCTGGACCTGACGCTGGAGGCGCTGGTGGACTCGTGGTAACTTAGTAGGTCACTTCAGGTGTCCACAAATACGCTTGCCCCCAACTTGCTTTAGCAAGGTCAACAACCTCATCAATTTGGTTACTATCAATGGCATCTAAATCGCCAACGTCGCGTTCATTGTAGTGATAGGCGTAAAGACGCGCTGCAAACTGGGCAAAGGGGAGCGACGATTCACCAGGGCGCTCACCATGACCAAGCACGCTGGGCACAATGTCTTGCCCCCAATCTTGACGCCCTTCATCGTTAGGGTTGAGGAAGTAAACGCGCACCTGACCTTGCTCGTTGTAGCGTACCCGCAACAAAGACACGGCGTGAAACCCCAACAGCTTACCTGTGTTAGAGGTGATAAATAGCCCCACTGGGTTAGGGTACACGAGGTCGTGACCGCCGTTATAGTCAGGGTGATGCGTGGCATAAAACGTGCGCACAAAGCTGCTAAACGCGCGCACACTTTGGGTAGTTGTGTCGTAAGCAGAGCAAAACCCCGTGGGAATCCAGTGACCGTAAAGAGCAGGATTGACCCACTTGTGGGGGTCGTCGCCACGGTAGCTGGCTTGACGCATCATTTCGTTGTAGAGGCGGTCAAGGTGCGGCACCAAGACAATTGACACAGCATCTAGCCGGGCGTCGATAGTCTCAACTAAACCGAGCGGTAAATTTTTAGAGTCCAGTACGTAGTCGCCAAAACGCATCGCTAAGTTATTATCTTGCGCAACGCTAATAATCATGTCGATGAGTTTGCCGGGCGCATGCTGGCTCCACAAGCTGAGGCCGCGCGCACTTTGGCAGGTGGGGCTCCAGCCTTGGGAGATGCCGAGAGGTTGCCCCAGCATAGCTAGGGTGGCAGCTAGTAGTTTTTGCTGCGGTGATAAATTAAAACAAATTTTGGCAATGTCTATTGCAACATCTGAGTGAAGCTCGAGCGTCATGATGCGCTTAAGACCGTTTAGAACAGGCTGGCGAGCAAGTAAGCCGCGCTCGAGCAAACGCGCCAGTCCGTACACGGTCTGTGAGGTTTCGGGTGTAAGTGCCTGCTCAATGAGCGTCTGCACAAACGCGTGCTGCCGTTTGAGCTGAACTTGCCCGCGGGCGTCAAGTCCAAGTGCTGACGTGAGTAAGTCAATGTCATTTGCCACGTAACGTACTAGTACCGGGTGATACACACTCACAAGACCCGTAGCGTGCATAGCCTCACTTAACACCTTACACTCTTGGCGTAGGGCCTTTGTAGAAAGGTGCGTTAGTTGCTGCTCATAGCTGGTCAGGGCAAGTTCGTTCCAGGCTAGGAGCGGCGGGTTTGTGTGGCTATTTTCTGCTTGAGAAGATTCTTGGTTACTTACTTGCTGGGCTAGGGGTGAAGGTGCATAAAGGGCATCTAGAAAGTATTGGAGAGTTTTATCTGAGTCAAGCTTGCTATCAAGCGAAAGGTCACTGCGTACTTTGGCAAGCATCGTCCGAATGCGCAAGGTGACGATGGGCCGTTGTGCTGCTACTAGAGTGACTTCCTCAGCTAGACGGGTTTTTAAGGCCGCGCTTGGAAAGTGGTGCATGAGCAGCGCAAACAGATGTTTAATCGCGTGCCGTAAGGTGATGGGTAAGTCTCGAGCTTCTTCGGTCGCACTAGGAAAGGCCCAGTCAAGGTTGTGAATAATCACTTCCTCGAGAAACCTGCGGGCATCTTGTTGGGTGAGGCTGGCACTGCCTGCTCGAGAACTATTTTGCTTGTCTGAAAGGGCATAGGCAAGAACGCGCAACTCACTTAAAATTTCTAGAATTGTTGTTGTGCCGCCAACGTTGAGCGTGCCACCAACAAGGGGGGCAGCTAAATTGCGCGGGTTATCCCAAACACTATCGGCAAAGATGCCTGCTTGTTCTAAAGCAACAATGTGTTGAAATACAAGCGCCATGCCTTCAGGCTTTTGCATAAGTTGGCTGATGGCTGCAAGCAGTGGTGCAAGCTGGCTAGGTTTACTATCTGGACTAGCATCGCGCAAGCGGCGCAGAGCATCCTGAAAGTCATTAGTTAGTTGATCCATACACCATGTTTCTATCAAAAGTGAGTACGTCTTGAAGGCGGATTTTATGAATATAAAGCTTAGCTACGGTAGTTGATACTGAAGTTGGCAACAACGCTGCTCGAGTACACTAGCTGACCAGTTGCAGACAACCTATAAAAACGCCGTTGCAAATCGTGGCATGACACAATCATTAAAGACAATCACAAGGGTAGCAACAGTTGTGACAAGGTGAGCTTATCTTAGTAAAAAGTGACGATGTTAGTAATACTAGTGTTGGTTAGTAATACTAGTGTTGGTGCTCGAGTAGCTTATGCCAACCCCAGCATACCTTAGACATGAGGTTACAGACACACATTCAGCGTATAACTATTAGGGTTTACTCGTTTTAACGATGAAGCCACTAAAATGCGCGGCCACGCCAATGATACTTAGCGCGTTGCCACCAGCGGCGCGGCGCAACGGGTGCATGGTGCTTCGCAAAATCAACTGCTGCGTCATGTGAACTGATGTCATCCCCATAGCGCTCAGCCAAGTAGTAACGATGGTCCATGATCCACAGGTACAAATCTGCTTCGTTGCGACCAGGAAATCTGTCCATGACGTTGTGCTCACGAGTTTCATCAACCATAGGTCGGTAGAGTTCGTCGTACCATAAGCCGACAGCTTCATCCCAGCTCACTTCTTGCTGGCGGGCTTGGGCAAGATAGTACTGGCGCGTCCGAATGTGGGTGAGCAAAATGTCATAGCGACCTGTTACTGTAAACACCACTGGGTAGTGATCG
Source organism: Deinococcota bacterium (assembly GCA_039034155.1). GTDB lineage: Bacteria > Deinococcota > Deinococci > Deinococcales > Trueperaceae > JBCCBI01. The sequence goes on from JBCCBI010000326.1 coordinate 2,905, forward strand.
GGGCGAACGGTGCTGAGGTGGGTTTGTTCCAAAAACTGGCTGTACTCACCTTTGATGATAAACGTTTTGAGGCTGTCGGTGGAGTTAGGTGGAACTTTGACACTTAGTTCGATGATGTCGGCATCTATAAATTTTTGCCCGCTCGAGCGGGCTACCGATACCCGGTGATGACCGTCTTTGACAAAGTAAACCTCACCCACTTTGTAAGCTTCTATAGGCGGAAGTTCTTTGCCCTCGAGCCCAGCTCTGCGAATGCCAATCCAGCGGTCAAGGGTGTAGCTTAAACGCGGTAAAAAGTAGTGATCAAAGTCTTTGTACTTATCTACTGAACCGATAATTTTAGAGATTTCAATGGGCTTAACGCCGCCATAGCGCTCAGAAGAAGGCTGTAATTGACGGACTGCGCTAAAAGGAACAAGCTCATTAGGAATGCCTCGCAGCATCATGAGTACTTGATTCCAAAACGCGCGACCGCGCACACGTTCAGCATCACGGCGTGCTTGTCGATCAACAAAGTGACTCATTGGGGAGCCTCCTTTCATAGTTGTAGCATAGGCTGTTTGTGTCAGGAAAATGTGTCCGACCTGACGAAAATACATAAAGCATGTCCTAGACAGGAAGTTTGGGACAGCTAGCACAAAAGGTAGATGAAGGCTTAGGGTATAAATATTCACCACTTAAAGATTTTATGCATGTTTTTAATAACTGGGATGCCTCGAGCATTTTCGGAAGTACTGCAATGTTTAGGTGTTGGTGCGCTGTAGGCGTGTAGAAAGTGACGAACTCAGTGTGTATTAGCATTTCGGACAAATGCTCAATAATTGATTGATGTGCTGCTTGGCTGAAAGGGAGCGCAACAACCTCAAGTACCTTAAATTATAACACTAACACCCTTGGTTGATAGAGGTAACTTGAACAAATTTGGGTAGGGGTATGTCTATAAAGATAGTGTTAAAGATCAGAACACATATTGGAAGCGTCAATATTGACGGCATCTACTACATGCGTAAGTAGCTCGAGCCTCATTCTTTTCTGAGTCACTAGCTAAGATATAACACTACCTGTTTGCTTACTAGAAGCGGATGTTTTACTATTGTTTGAACTACTGCTAGGTGGTTTGATGAGGTCTTCATCTTGCTGGAGTAGCGACGCAGTATCGTTTGCCGTGCGTGGGCGGCTTAGCAAGTAGCCCTGCACGTAGGTGCACTCGAGCGTTTTGAGAACGTGCAATTGGGCTGCTGTCTCAACGCCTTCGGCAGTGACTTCTAAATCAAGTGATTTAGCCAGGGCAATCATGCTGCGCACCATAGTGATGGCTTGCTGCCGTTGGCGGTTCACGCGGTCAGTGGCACGAATAAAACTTTTGTCAATTTTGAGGCAGTGAATAGGCAGCGCGTGCAAGCTCGCTAACGACGCATAGCCGGTGCCAAAGTCATCTAAAGAAATAGTAACGCCCAAACTGCGCAAAATGTTGAGTTGTTTAATGCTGTGCTCGAGGTTGTCCATTGCCATAGTTTCAGTAATCTCGAGTTCTAAACACGAGGCTGGCAAGGCGTAATAACGCAAGATATGGGCAACTTGCTGGGCCAAGTCACTTTGCAAAAACTGCGCCGCAGAAACGTTGACCGCAATTTTGCACTGGTCTTGTAAACACACACCTTCACTGCGCCAAAGCTGCATTTGTTGGCAGGCCCGGTGCAACACCCACGTACCTAAAGGCACAATAAGCCCACTTTTTTCAGCTATAGGTACAAACTCTTCAGGTGAAAGTGCCCCTAAAACAGGATGTTGCCAGCGCAATAGCACCTCGAGCTTACGCACTTTTTTGTCTTTAAGTGACATAACTGGCTGGAACAGTAATAGGAGTCCCTCAATTTGATTGTCACGTTTAATAATAGCTGTTGTCTTGGGGTCTGCAAGTGATGCTGCAAAGACATCTCGCAGAGACTGTTCAATAGTTAGCACGCGCGCTTGCTTGACCCCTAAGTGGGCAGCATAAACCTGATAGCGAGATTTCCCTAGCATCTTCGCTTCTTGTACGGCAATGTCCGCTTTACGGAGTAATCCTTCAGCAAGCTCAGAATTGGGTTTAACGCTGCTAGGTTGCTGTTGGTTGTATCCGTCTACCGTAATAACATGTTTGTTAGATATGTTGTCTCGAGTAGAGGATAGTGCCGTGTCAAGGGTGCTAACGGCTGTCCTTGTGGTACTACCATCCTGTGATGTGCTTGCTGGCACAGGAGAGTCTTCTACTTCAGTCTCAGCATGACTACTACTTGTACTTGATAGCGTTTCGTAGAGCACAACGCCTACGCTACCGTGTAGATCATAGGGGGCATTGGCGACGTGGAACGGCCTGTGGAAGCTATTCAAAACCCAGTCAGCACTTTCTAAAATGATGTTTTCATAATCTGACATGATGATGAATGCAAACTCGTCACTGCTGACTCGAGCAAACAAATGGTGCGGTATTGTCGTTTCTAAGCGGCGCGCTACCCGGCGCAGTAGCGTATCGCCTCCGTGGTGTCCAAGGGCATCGTTAAACCGCTTGAAGTTATCGATATCTAATAGAAGCAATCCAAATGCTTGCTTTTGCTCGATTAGGTCGCTCACACGGCGTTGTAAAAAGCGGCGGTTAGGTAGTCCGGTTAGGGAATCATAAAATGCAGCGCTCATCCAGACGTTAGACTGACCTACAACGTGAACTTTTTGCTCAATAAAATAGCTAAGCGCAATGAGTAGCACAATTTCAAAGGGGCTCGTTAAAAAGTACTTTGTAAGCAGATATTGGCTGGCGGTATCAGCACTGGCATCTGCCAAAAAAGGGGTTGCAATACCCCACCCCAGACTGTACAAAGCGAGAGAGTAAAGGGCACCATAGCGCTTACCTAATATGAAGTAAAACACGAATAGTGCGTGACTCCAAGCTACAAAGTCACTCACTTGTTGCAATTGGTAGCTCACTGCTGAGAGTGATTGTGGTGTCTGGCTCAGGCCTAGATAGCCAGGGTTGTAAAGCGCAACCACCAGCCCAGACAAGGTAAGTAAACCAGTGACAAGCGCAATGGAACGCTCAAAAATACGCGTCGTTACAACGCGGCACCATAAAAGAATGGTTAGGAGCGTGAGCAAGCCTAGCCCAGCAGCCGTCACATAGCGCCCTGACGATTCCGCATTAACAAGGGAAAACGCAACCCAACCTCCAACACTACCCAGCGAAAAGATGATGAGATAAAGGGTGCGTTTAAGGAGCCAAGTTTTTGTGTTAATGTGCCGTTCGGACGAAGGTTGCCCATCATGAAACGTGACGTCTTGTTGAAACGTAACGTTATCTGGAGGGATAACTGTTGTCTTCTGAGGAGACGCATAAATAAGGTTGCGGTGTAGCCAGGACGCAAGCCTCTGAAACATAGTGTTGAATGTACCACGTGAGTGGCAACGAAGTTAGTAGTGATGACCTAGACTGTGGGTTTTATGAAGTTGTTAGATATCTTTGCTAGACGTACAAA
>JBCCBI010000327.1:0-6406 GCA_039034155.1 Deinococcota bacterium
ATGGGCGACGTCTACCTCGCTGAGTGCTTCAACTTCTTGCTTAACTAGCTGAATTCTTTGCTCCAATTCAAGGTACGCTTCATGCGTCAATGTAGATGGGGCATCCACATCCCCATCTACATTGTCAGCAGCTTTCAAAAGGTCGTAAAGAGCTGGCTCACTCAATTTAGTCACTATCTACCTCAGCTCAAAGCTATCTACTTCGATGATAAAGCCTTAAAGACTCAATCAAACTGCGAACTAGTCGTCGTCTTTAAACTCACTTGCTAGCGACCCCACCATCGACTTGGCATCGCCAAACAACATTCTCGTATTGTCTTTGAAAAACAGCGGGTTTTGTACACCAGAAAAGCCGGGGTTCATCGAACGCTTGAGCACAAACACCGTGCGCGCGTCGTCCACGTTGATGACGGGCATTCCATAAAGGGGACTGCTTTTGTCTTCGCGGGCGGCTGGGTTCACCACATCGTTAGCACCAATAACAATGGCCACATCAACCGTGTCCATCTGCGGGTTCACGTCGTCGGGACCAACCAGTTGTTCGTAAGGCACGTTAGCTTCTGCCAGTAGCACATTCATGTGACCGGGCATCCGACCCGCAACCGGGTGAATGGCATAGCTTACGTCGGCACCGTTGTCCTCGAGCAAGGTTGCCAGTTCCCGCACCGCGTGTTGAGCTTGCGCGACCGCCATGCCATATCCAGGTACAAAAACAATTCTGTTGGCTGCTTCTAAAATATAGTACGCGTCCATCGCGCTAATCGCTTTAACCTCGCCGGTAACAGCCTCACCTGCTTCTTGAGCAACGCCTCCAAAACCACCAAACAGCACATTGGTAAGCGAGCGGTTCATCGCTTTACACATAATGTTGGTAAGAATCAGCCCACTGGCTCCCACCAGCGACCCCGCCACAATCAACACGTTGTTTTCAATGATGAACCCGGCCGCACTGGCGGCTAAGCCTGAGTAGCTATTTAAGAGGGAAATGACAATCGGCATGTCTGCCCCGCCAATAGGAATAACCGCCAGCACACCCAAAGCGAGCGCCACAGCCAGTACAACTAAAAAGATAAGGTAAACCAGCAGATGACGGCTACCACTTGTTGACATAAAAATGACGCCCAAAAGAATTGCTAGCACGAGCAAACCAGCGTTATAGATATGTTGGTTTTTGAACAAAATAGGTCTACCGGGTAAGCGCCCCGCCAACTTAGCAAACGCAACCAAACTGCCCGAAAACGTCACACCGCCAATGAGCACCGCCAAAAACACCGCCAGCGCAATCGCCGGATTTACCACAATGCCACGGTTGTATTCTGACCAGCCCACCAGCAAACTCGCAATGCCCCCGGAACCGTTAAAGAGCGCCACCATTTCGGGCATGGCGGTCATGTTCACGAGCCGCGCAATCACCGCACCAATCACCGCACCAATCACCAAGCCAGTAAAGACGAGCGGCAAGCCAATACCTGCTTGCATAAGTGTGGCAATGACGGCAATGAGCATGCCCACAGCAGATACGCGATTACCGCGCCGGGCCGTGTCTGGGTTGCTGAGCATCTTAAGTCCGTAAATAAACAAAATCGACGCTGCAATGTACGTCATGTTGATGATGAACGGAATAATCATGAACGCTCCTTGGGTCGGAACATCTTCATGAGTTTGGTAATTGGGTTAGTTGCTGAGGTTTGAGGTACAGGTGACGCACCGCCGCCACCTTTTTTGAACATACCCAACATACGGTCGGTCACCAAATAGCCGCCCACCACGTTGATGGTGGCAAAAATAAGCGCCAGCACGCCTAAAAAGTTGCTAAAACTACTGCCAATCTCGGTGGCGACAATGGCCCCTACAATGGTCACACCAGAAATGGCGTTGGCACCAGACATAAGCGGCGTGTGCAGTTGGCTAGGAACTTTGTTAATGAGCTCAGTGCCTAAAAAGATAGCGAGTATAAAGGTGAACAGGTGAAGTACGGTAATTTCAACGGCCATGGGTGATGCCTCCTGTGGATGTGTCTGAGTTGTGTTAAGCGTATTGAACGCGTTTCATCATAGACAACTGATGACTATTGATGACTGTGCGAGAGATATGCGATGTGGTCTCGAGAATGTACGGATGTCTTCAGCAAATATCTATCTTGTAGGTTGATGCCGTCATCTTAGTGAGAACATCATCCTAACTAGACAGTATTTTGCCTAGAAAGTGATGCCCACAAAACCAGTACTAGATGGTTGCAAATGAGTGGACAAACTTAACTGCTAACCGCCTCACGCACGCGCTCGTCGCGGATTTCACCTTGATGAGTGAGCAGGGCGCCTTGGGTGATGTCGTCTTCCAAATCAAAGGTGATGGTTTTGGACTCTTTGTCCCAGAGGTGCTCGAGCAAACTGCCAATATTGCTGGCATACATCTGCGAGGCATCCCGTGCCACTGTGCCGGGGAAGTTACCAAAGCCAATAATGGTGACGCCGTCCACCACAACATCTTCATCTGCCTTACTGCCTTCTACATTGCCCCCGGTTGAGGCTGCTAAGTCGACAATGATGCTACCGGGTTTCATGCCGGCCACCATCTCTGCCGTGATAATGCGTGGGGCAGGGCGGCCAAACAGTTGCGCGGTGGTAATGATAATGTCTGCATTGGCGCAGTATTTACCCATTTGCTTACGTTGCGCGGCAAGTTGCTCATCCGTGAGGGCCTTGGCGTAACCTTGGGCGGTTTGCCCAGTTTCACCAACGTCTATACTCACAAACTTGGCCCCCAAAGAGGCAACTTGTTCTGCAACGACGGGACGGGTGTCGTAAGCCTCAACCCGTGCGCCCAAGCGTTTGGCAGTGGCAATAGCTTGTAAACCAGCCACACCCACACCCACCACGAACACCCGTGCTGGAGCTATTGTTCCCGCTGGCGTGGTCATCATGGGTAGGGCTTTATTGATTCTATCTGCTGCACCAATGACCGCAGCATAGCCCGCTAAGCTAGCCTGCGAACTGAGTGCGTCCATTTTTTGTGCGTAGGTAGAGCGGGGAATCAGCTCCATGGCCAACGCGCTTAGGTTGTTCGAGGCTAAGTACTTAATTAAATCTGCTTGTCGGAATGGGTCTAAAAAACTAGCAAGGGCTGCGCCTTCAGGAAGTTGTGCTAGGTCTTCTTGAGCGGGTGGGTGCAAACTTACTAGGATATCGGCTGCGGCTAAAACCTCAGCTCGAGCTTTTAACGTCACGCCAACGTCATGGTAAGCACTATCGGTCAGGTGAAGGCGCTCACCAAAGCCAGCCTCCAGCGTCACCTGCAACCCTAAATCCACAAGTTTTTTACACACCGCAGGCGTTAAAGCCACGCGGGTTTCATGATTATCTGTATCCCGAACTGCCACAATATGATGCATAGTTCATTCTACACAGCAACCAGCCTAAAACTTCGTGATGGTTGTCCTGAATCAGGTGTGCTTGTATGTAATACAGCCCTTGTTGTGATAAACCTTGTGTTGTGATGACACTTGTGTTGTGATGACACCTTGTGGCTACAGCGAATAGCCACCACTCTTGTCGTCGCGCACAATTTGCCCGCTGCGCAACACAATGGTACGGCGGCGCAGTTGGTCAACTAGCTCGCGGGCGTGGGTTGCAACAAGCACGGTTGTGCCTTTAATGTTGATGTCATTTAAAAGCTGGATAATCTCCCAACCCGTGTCTGGGTCGAGGTTGCCCGTGGGCTCATCACACAAAAGTAAAGGCGGGTTGATGACCATGGCCCTGGCAATAGCAATGCGCTGCTGCTCACCTAAAGAAAGTTCGATGGGATAAGCTTTGCGTTTGTGGGCCAGGCCAACTTGCCGCAAAAAAGTCATGGCGCGTTGCTCGAGGTTACCCCGCTGCCCCGTTGCCCGCAGCGCAAAAATAAGATTATCCAAACTACTCATGTGGTCTAGCAAGCGGTGGTCTTGAAAGACCATGCCAATTTTCCTACGCACAAGCGGCAGTTGGCTTTGGCGAATTTGACTGACGTCTTGCCCCAGCAGTTGCACGGTGCCTTCACTTGGCAGCACGCGCCGCAAAATAAGCGACAGTAGCGTCGATTTTCCCGCGCCAGAATGCCCCGTGATGTAGATAAACTCGCCTTTTTCAATCCGAAAGGTGACATCTTTTAGGGCGTGGGTATGCGTACGTGAGTAGGTTTTCGTGACGTGCTGAAAGCGAATTACGTCGGATGTGCGTTGGGATAACATCAATAAGCCTCGAGCGTCTTGCGAAGTAATGCCAGTGCGCCAGTGCGATTAATCGTAGTAGCCACTTTGACATTAGGCGGCGGCCCACTGTGAACCCCGCGTTGGTCAACTACTGTCATACCACGGGTGTGCTCGCCGCGCAGTTCAATAACGACGTACAAATCTTCAAACTCAAACAACTCCGGGTGCGTCACCGTCATCACCGCGCAAGGGTCGTGTAAAGGCGCGCGAGCATCACCAAAAAAGGCTCGAGCGTACTCTTGCGAGAAAAACTCGAGCAACTCCACCGTAAACCCAGCTACGCCGTTATCAATCCCGTGCAAGGTATCAATATCATCTTTATGAAGCATAAATTGATGCGTCAAATCTAGCCCACACATGATGATCGGCACACTCGAACGAAACACAATATCGGCCGCTTCAGGGTCGTGGAAGATATTAAACTCGGCCATAATCTTCACGTTGCCATAGCTGCGGCCGCCTCCCATAATGGCAATGCCCGCTAGCCGACTAGCAATATCCGGTGCTTGGCGCAGTGCCAATGCAATGTTGGTAAGCGGTCCGGTAGGCACGAGCCAAACATCCTCAGTTGTACGTACGGTATCAATTATAAAATCCACCGCGTGCTGCGGGTTCACGTCGCGAGTTAACTCTGGCAACACCGGCCCGCCTAACCCTGTTTCACCATGAATAAACTCAGCATGAATGGGGCTGGTCACCAGCGGGCGGTCAGCACCTGCATAGACAGGTACGTCAAGGTTCAAAATTTGCGCCACAGCGAGCGCGTTATGCGTTGTTAACTTCAACCCGACGTTCCCACTTACTGTTGTGATGCCAAGCAGCTCACTGTGCTTAGCAGCTAGAATCATGGCGATGGCGTCGTCGTGTCCGGGGTCACAGTCTAAGATAATACGAGGCAAGGTCGTTGTAGGCATACGTGAGCTATTGTACAGGGTTTGTAACGCACGTGACTGGCATAGTGGCGCACTGCTAAACAACGTAAAAGTTTGATGAAATATTAATCAGTTAAGCTTTATGTCTGGTGATGTTGACTCGAGGCTAGTCCCGTTCGCTGTCACTCAAAAGTTGCTCGTAGAGTTTGTTGGTACGGGCTTCGTCACCTGCATGCACCTCCGCCGATGCTTTATCCAATGCAGCTAAGGTTTGATTCTCTTTAGAAAACGGAAACTTGACGAGGTTGTTAACCCCAGCTAGCGGTAACGGCTCACGGTTTAAACGAATTTCAAGTAGCGTCGTCGTAAATGGATAAAAAAACGCTACATCTTCATTCAAGCCAGATAAATCAATGACGCCGTCCCAAACGCCCTCCACATGGCTTGCTTTAAGACTTGGCGGCAAGCCGAGGTCGTCAACATCAATTAAATAGTCGTCTGTAGTAGATGTATCTGCGTTTGTGCTGCTTGTCTCTTTGGGTACATCAATACCAGGGTCAACATAACCGTGATAGCCCACTAAGTCCGTGCCAGACGAGGCAATGACCCGAATACCCAAAGGCTCACCCTGATATTTACGTGCATCCTTAGTTTGCGCCGAATCTAAATTTAGGTGAAAACAGCGCAAGCTGGGGTCATGTTTGTAGACATGCACGTGCATTTTGAAATTGGGAAATACGTCTTGGAAAGGTTGCCAAGTACTCTCATTAGGCATTTTGACAATAAACTCAATAAAGTAATCGGGGACGGGTTCACCACGTTCATCAATGACACGGATAATGAGCTGCTGCCACGCGTCCAAAGCTGACGTGTTCTCGTAAATACGTTCGCTATGTTCATGGGCAATTTGTCGCCAACGGTTGTAAGAAGAAGCATCATTGACCTCGAGCCCCGTCATCACAAACTCAACGAGTTCCGGCGTCGGTTCAGACATAATGGTGCCGTGATGAACCCCAGCAATAGGCACAAGAGGCGCGTCCTCATGGCTCCACTTGGCGGTGTCTACACGCTTACGCTGATGTTCTTGGATATCCCCTGCCAAATCCAAAACGATTTTACGGCTGTTGAGCGCGCAACCTGCTAGTCGTACCGTGCCATCTGTACCGTCCTGACTAATGATTTTGAGTAGCCCGCTGTATTTGTCTGTACCGCAAAAGATAAACACATATGGCGTGTCGTCTTTTTTGCCGTAAAAGGTTGTGTCACCAAACAAATCCTGATG
>JBCCBI010000328.1:0-6373 GCA_039034155.1 Deinococcota bacterium
CCACCTCGAGGTTGGTTGCGCTTACTCCCCAAAGGACTGCGCGCACCTAGTGTACTTGTGGACGACTATGCGGCCTACGCCATTGCTTTGCGCTATCTGCATCAGACATCAGCACAGTAATCGTATCTTATAGCAGTTCTAGAATTAGTTTCTCCACGCTGAGTGGGTCTATTTCTACTCCCCTAGGTCGCACACGCAACTGCCTGGGGCAGTTACTTGTGGAAACGCTTTTAGCAATCTTACAAAAATATCGTCACAGAAATAACAAAGCCCCCCGTTTTGGGGGGCTTTCAAATGCAATTTGCTACGGTATACTCAATCTAAGTAAAAGATGTACGCGTTTTGAGTGCAAAGTGATATAGCACAAAAATGGCATTACAGTGTAAAAGTGGCATTTTACACGTGATGTTTTATACAACCTTTGCACGCAGACGCAAGTTCTAATACTAGAGAAATCTAGCGTAGTGCTTTTAGTTGATAACCTCTTCTTCAGCAGCCATCATCGTGCGTACTTCACTTGGGCTAATGTGTAACACAGCGCTTATTTCGCCAGTCAGTAAGCGCAGCGCGCGACGGTAAGCTTGACGGTCAAGGTCAGGCAGACCGCGTTCAACATCCCAACGACGTAATTCGCTGGCTAAGGTAGCAATTTGATAGGGGTCGCCGCTCGAGAGGATTTCAGTCACACGGCGGTGGCGAGCAGCCCACTGTTTAGGTAAGTTAATATGGCCGTTCTCGAGACGCTCTAAAACGTTGTCAACCTCTTCACGGGTCAGTGCAGAACGAAGACCTGCTGCTTGAGGTGAGGCAACGGGCACAAACGCTCTCGAGGTGCCGTTTGGAAAATCAACTTGGTAATAATCTAAATCGTTGCCAGCAAAGCTGCGTGTTGTGGTTCCCGAAACAACCCCTACACCGTAGGGTGGTAGAACAACCTGGTCACCGTTCTTATACGTTTTGGATGCTGACTCTTTTAACACAAATACCCCTTTCAAACGAAAACCGCGTGGAGAGCGGCAAGTTACTGAATCTGCCGTGCTACGGTTTCATTCTTTAGTACAAGAAACATCTTGAGCTTAGAATTTGCGTGCATCATCCCCTTATTGATGATTATTTGCGTAAACGCTGTATTAAAAAGAGCTAGTCTTATCAAGCATTTAAACGCGAAGTCGCACGAGATTCATCACTCGGTTACGTAACTAAATGAATGACTTGCACAAGCAACGTCAAGATTCATGGATAGACTTTCGATTACATTACTTCTTGAAATGCTTTACGTTCTTAACATACTTTTGGAAACTGCGCAGAACAAACAGATATTAATAACACAAACAATAATAAAAGCACCAGCCCACATAGTGTGGAGATAGTGCTTGCTATATCAAGTCGTCTTTATATCAAATTGTCTTTGCTGATATTTCCTACAAGTTATTAAAGCATTTCGGCGTAGTAACACAATCACCACTCTACTTTACCAAAAATTTACACTTTTTTCTAGTCCCCGTGGCACGTCGCTTGCTAATAGGGCTAGAGACAATGTCGAAAAGCATGATGTAGAAGGTAAAAATCGCACTTAATACAATCACCTTAAAAGGCTCAATATGCAAACATGAGGTAAGAAATAGTCGTTTATCCGTGCTTGAAGAATACGATTGAGGTTGTTTTAACTAGGGTCATCGTGTTCGCTGTCTTCCATTTTCCAAATAAGTAACCAGATGGCAACTGCAATACCTGCAAAAATCAGGGGCGTCATAATGAGGAGTGCGCTGGGTAACATCGTACGGTTAAACCTCCTAGCTTAGAGCGGGGCGTGTAATTTTGAGATAATGCTCCCAAACTTGACACGCTGTATTTACACCTTAGGATTATGTGTACATATAAAACTAATCACGTATTGCTTAATCGGTTTTAACAAATCTCCCTACACCCAATGAATTTGTTTCAACTTGTACGGTTCTAATTTAGAGTTATGCTAGTGACTCTAAACGGGAATGCTCTAACCTAGCAAGCAGAGTGTGTACAACGCCACAGACGTTTGTCCTTACCCTACAATTAGCAGCGTCATCTGTATCAGGCGTAAGGTACTGCGTAAGCTTGTAAAGTACCGTCTAGGCCTGCAACGAGTACACGCCCCTGAAACACCAGCGGGCTAGCTTGGCAAGGGCTATTGCTCGTTTGGTGGCGGTAGTAACAGGTGCCACTGTAGGCGTCTAGCACAATAAGCTCACCTGTTTCAGTGGCGATGTAAAGACAGCCTCCAGCTAAAATGGGGCTAGCAGTCACAGCTATATCTAGCGATGTTTCCCAGATGGTGTCACCTGTGCGTAGATCTAGACAGTGCATGATGCCAGCCCAAGACACTGCATAAGCGCGACCCTGCCAGATGAGCGGGCTGGCCCATAGGTCTCGCTCGAGGTCATAACTCCAAAGCACCTCAAACGTGTCTAGGTCAAGGGCGTGTAGGTCGCCACCATGCTCAGGTATAAGCAGGACATGCTCACCCGCAGCAGGTTGGGCTCGGCAGATGCCAACCTCAACTTTAAACAAAGACTTGCCTGTAGTGAGGTGGACGGCGTGAAGCCAGCCAGTACGTGTCATCACGTAAATGTGCTCGTGATGAAGGGTTGGTGGTGTAGCAGCGGCATCTAGTTGGCACTGCCACTGCCGTTTGCCGGTAATGTGGTCACGTAGCTCGAGCCCCTCACGCGTTGCCACGACCAGCCAGCGCCCTAGTGTTAGTGTGCCTATGGCTCCTGCTTGTACGTCCCGCCATGCACTTAGACCGTCAGGATAGGTAACTGCATACAGGCCGCCACTACGGCTTACGTAACTCAACAACCCGTGGTGATAACTTAGCGGGCTGTTAATTTCATCCTCCGCATCGAAGCTGGTGAGTACCTGCCCGTTATCCGGGTGAATAACTGCAACTTGCTCACTGCGCAAGCCAGCTAAAACAAAGCCTTCAGCAGCCGTAAGCGCTGAGGGCCACTGCATACCACCCTCGAGCGTTGTACGCCACCGCGGCTCTAGGGCGTCTGGACGCACCACCCCACCAGCAATAACGCCGCGCTGCCCGCCCCCGCCAAGACGCTGCTCGCTACTGCGTTGTAAAAGCTCAGCGCGTACCAGCCTAAGTGCGTCTGCCACGGCATCACCTGAATGATGTCGTGCTTCAGGACGCTTGTCGAGCAGTTTGGCAACAATGTGCGACAAACTCACCGGCACGTGCGGGTTAATTTCATGGGGCATGTTGAGGGTTTCATACACATGTTGGTAGAGCACAGCTTGGTCGCTGTCAGCCGCAAAGGGCGGCCCGCCGGTGAGCATGTGAAAAAGCACGGCACCGAGTGCGTAAAGGTCAGCTTTGGCGTCTAGTGGTTCACCTTTGGCTTGTTCGGGTGCCATGTACTGCGGTGTGCCAAGGGTACGCCCAGTGCGGGTGAGGCGGCTAGCTTCAGCCAGGTGAATAAGTCCAAAATCCATGATTTTGACGTCGCCTCGAGCGTTGCGCAAAATATTGTGGGGGGTAAGGTCGCGGTGAATAATGCCTTGACGGTGGACGTAGGCAAGCGCCTTCGCCATGCGAATCGCTGTGTCAATGAGTGCTAGCGCCGGCTCGAGGTCAACCTCAAATGGCCCTAGCTCGGTCACGGGGCCGCCATCTACGAGTTCCATCACAAAATAGATGACATCTTCTGAGACGAGGCCTTCATCACCAGTGCTGGTGCCCAGATCATAAATACTTACGACGTTGGGGTGGCTGAGTTGCGCGAGGGTGCGGATTTCCCGCAAAAACCGTGCTTGGTCAGATTCAATTAAAGACGGCCGCAAAATTTTAACAGCAACTTCGCGCCCTAAGTGAATGTCTTTGGCACGGTAAACATGCGCCATGCCGCCATAACCAAGGGGTTCAAGCAGCTCATAGCGGTCGTTGATGATATTGCCAAGTTGAACCTTGGTCACAAGATCTAGTATAGCTCATGGCGACATTCGTCAAAGAAATCAATACAAATGTTAAAGCATTGTGGTGAAAAGCCTTAACAGGCAAGTAATTTTTGTAGAGACTTGAGCCAAATCATCAAATAAGCTTTACACTGTTCATATCTATGTCTGGTTTCGCTGGGCTCTAAAAAATCGCATCGGTGACACGGGTCTAGTCTAAGATAAACACACAACTCTCTAACCAAGTAAAGATGCCATCATGCCTTGCTCGAGCGTGATGGCATCTTTATCTACAACGATTGACTCTTAGTCAACCAGATACAAGCGGTTGGCGAGTTTGATTGGCCATAGGTTTTGTGAGGACGCTGCGAACAATCATATAAAGCACAAATCCTAGCGGCGCAAGCATCAAGATAAAAAATAGAATCGGCGAAACTAGCCACGGGCTGAGGTTGCGGGCGCGGCTGTCCAAATATGCCCAGCGCCCTACAAACAGATCAAACGCTAAAAAGTGAACCCAGGCGAAGGTAGCACCGGCAGGTGTTCCTAAAAGTGCTTGGATGCTAGCGAGTTCTGGGTTGCTCACTGTTTGAAAAATTGCTAGGGCATCTGGTGCAACGAGCAATGCATACACAAGCGATATGGGTACGATGATCCACACAGAGCTGACGATCCGTTTGGTCCACCGCCATACGGGTGCAAAAATCATTAATGCCCAGAAAGGCATGACGAGTAAACTGCTCGAGGAAAAGACCATTGGTAAGAGCTCAGTCATGATGCAACTTGTTCCTTAGCTGAGGTCTCAGATTGAGGCTTAGCGAAACGCTGTAGGTCGTTTGCAGCAAGGTTGGCAGCTTGCTCGAGCCACCCTTGACGCTTCGCGTCACTCGACGTCCTCACGGTGTTAAATGAGGTGATTTTGACTGGGCTCACCCCACAAAACTGCAAAACACCGCGCTTCATGGCGTTGTGACCGGGTCTACCTACAATCAAATTAAACCACCAACTTGGTGAGTCCATGGTGACGAGTAAACGGGCAGTTTTGCCTTTGAGAAGTTTAAGGGGAAATGGTTTGCTTTTTTGATAGGCAAACGCAAACCCTGGTAAGAAGGTGCGGTCTAAAAACCCTTTAAGCAGTGCTGGCATAAGCGCCCACCAAGTTGGGTAGACAAACACCAAGTGATCTGCCCAAGTGATGGCCTCTTGAGCGCGCAGCAGGTCAGGCTCGAGCTCACGTTCATAGCCGTAACGAACGGTGCGCGCAGCATCAAACTCTAGGTCAGCTAAAACAAGGGTCTGCACGTTAGCACCCGCTGCGTCCGCACGCTCTCCATAACGTGTTGCCAAACTGCCACAAAGACTTTCCGGTGTCGGATGACCTAAAATAACCAAAACATTCATGCGTGTTCTCCCAATAGTTGTCCTGAAGTACGTTGAGGCAGACGGCTAGCGATATAACTAGCAACTAATGCTGTAGCACTTAGGGCAACAAAGACGTTAATTGTAAGGGCGTCCGGCGCAATGATGGACTGTGCCCGCAAGGCTTGCCACGTCACCAGCAAGGTAATGGCTAGATAATAACTTGCGGCAATGAAAACAAGCGCCACGGCACCCTGCCTAGACGTTGTCTGAGCTGATTTGTGTTGATGCTGACGCCGACCTTGTCGATTAGCTTTAGAACGACTAGGTTGAGAACGATGCTGACGTCCCTCTAAAAACCAACCGAGCAAAGGTAAAATTTGTAAGGCGTGCATACCAATGAAGTGCCCAATGCGGAGGTCGCCGCCCTCGGTACTCCAGTTGAAAAAGGGGAGACCGTCGCCGCCGTCAATAATGCCCACAGTATGCGCGCCAGAAATCGTAATTTCTTCACCAACAGCCCAGTTAGCACGCTGTTGAGCTGTTGGAAATGTCATCAAAAAGCCCAAACCCATGCCGATAATGCTAACGATCATGCCAAGGCGAACACTCCACGCAATCACAGGTGAGGCAAATCGTTCAAATAATAGGACGCCAGCAATCACAAAGTTAGCTATCCACAATATGTTGATTGCAATTGCCATGATTGTAAAGAGTGCGCCATTGAAGGCTGTTGAAAAATTAAAATGACTTGTCGTACCTCGAGCTGCTTGCAACGCAATAACAGCTATTTCGACAATAAGCATCCACAAAATAATGTTTGAAGAAACGTTCACAGCCCGGCGTTTCCAGATTTTATCGGTATTCACAAGGTTTAGTAACCACGCTAAGGTGAGCGTGTAAATTGCTATAGAAATAGCAAACTTGGTGGGTTTGAGCCAGACCGGAACGCCCGTGGCCATCCTCGAGTCAGCAACAATACCCACGCCAAAAAAAGCTGCTGCAACGACCATCAAGCCTGTAAATACAGTGAGTCCACGGCGCGTTTGCCAAAGCTCACTAAGTTGGTAAA
>JBCCBI010000329.1:0-6372 GCA_039034155.1 Deinococcota bacterium
AACGTGCCAGAGTGCCGCGCATCTTAACCATAAAGTGATATGTATTGAAAAATTTCAGCAGTTGCTTTTGCTAACACATACGCTTAGGTATTTGATGATTGTGGGGCGATACCTCCAACTTGCTGCGTTAAGCTGGAGACGTATGTCATCACATATTGTGTTCCCATCTGCTTGGGCTTTTTATTCCTTAGTTCCCATGTCACACTTGATGTTATTTAGGGCATCTACAACGAGGTTATTCACTTCGGTAGTGATGTTGATGCACAAACATTGCCACACAAAACTGCAACAAGGTGCCACATGAGCCGCCCTACTATGGCAGATGTCGCCAAAACAGCAGGTGTTTCCAAGGCCACGGTAAGCCGCGTCCTCAACGGTACAGCGACCCATATGCGCCCGGCAACGGAAGCTAAAGTGATGAAAGCCATCAAAGAGCTGGGCTTCCGGCCTAATGCGCTTGCACGCAGTTTAAGTTTGCGGCGCAGTGGCACCTTGGCGTTATTACTTTCAGACGTAGTTAACCCGTTTTATGCCGAGGTTATTCATGGACTGGAAGACGCTGCACTAGGTAAAGGTGCCAACATCTTTTTGTGCAACACCAACTATAACCTCGAGCGCGGCCTTACCCTCATCCGCTCGTTAATTGATAAACAGGTGGACGGTGTACTACTTATGTCTAGTTCCATGGAAGAAGCGTGGCTCGAGGAACTACAAGCCAACGCCATTCCCACAGTTGTGTTAGACCCTGTATCTACCGAGCAAAAGTTAGGGATTGCCACAATTCTGGTAGATTTTGACCATGGTATTGGGCAAGCAGTTGCTGCTTTGAGTCAAGCAGGACACAAAAAACTAGCTATTGTGACAGGCCCATTAAAGTTAAAAACAGCCCAAGTACGCTATAACGCGTTTTTAAGAGCAGCTCAAAAATACGGATTCAACCCTGATGCTATTACCAAAGTAGAAAGCAACTTTCGTATAGATGGTGGACGGGCCGCGCTAGCGTCACTTAGGGAATCCGGCGTCAGCGCCGTGTTTTGCTGTAACGACCTCATGGCGCTGGGGGTGCTACTAGAAGCTCGCAAGCAAGGGCTCGAGCTACCCCGTGACCTTGCGATTATTGGGTTGGATGACATTGAACTCGCTGCTGAAAGCTTACCTGCTTTAAGCACGGTTGCCCTACCCCGCTACAGCATTGGTCAACTGGCGGCAGAACTTATCTTTGAACTTTTAGACAACCAAGATGCCAGCTTGCAACGCCAAGTAAGTACGCAATTTATTGCGCGTGAAAGCGCTTAACTATAAGGAGCCAACATGAAGCTCGTTAGCTTAGAGGATCAGCGGTTAGCCGTGATTACCGATCAGGGCGCAGTTATTCCAGATGCTGCCAGTGGCGCGCCCACAACCCTAAACGCCTTACTTGCAGGTGGAACTGAGGCGCAAACTGCACTCGAGGCATTTGTGGCTAAAGCCAGTAACCCGGTAGATGAAGCCAGCCTCAACCTAGCTGCCTGCGTTCCTGACCCCGGCAAAATTGTCTGTGTAGGCCTCAACTACCGCCGTCATGCTGCTGAAGCAGGCATGGCTGTACCCAAAACGCCTATCCTATTTTCCAAATACAGCAACAGTTTGGCGGCGCATAGTGAGGCCGTTTTAATTCCTGATGTCACTGACCAAGCTGATTACGAAGCTGAGCTGACAATTGTTATTGGCCAGCGTGCTCAGCGTGTGTCTAAAGAAAAACGCGCTCGCGTATGTGTTTGGCTACTGCAACGCCAACGACCTCAGCGCTCGAGACTTGCAGCTACTTACCGGGCAGTGGATGCTCGGCAAAACGCTGGATGGCTTTTTACCCTTAGGGCCTTATCTAGTTACTTCAGATGAGGTTGGTGACCCCAATACCTTACAAATTCGGGCCTGGCTCAATGGCGACTTACGGCAAGACTCCAACACCAGCGACATGATTTTTTCGGTAGAAGAGATTGTTAGTTACGTGAGTTATTACATGACGCTCGAGCCCGGCGACGTGATCTTAACTGGCACACCCGAAGGCGTCATTTTTGGCGATAACCCTGCAGTGTGGCTCAAAGACGGCGATGAGGTTGTCATTGAGGTTGAAAAGCTAGGGAAGTTACGCAACAGCTTTTATCAGCAACGTTGATGTGGATGTGACACCATGGACGTGAGTAACAAAGACATTCAAAGTATAGATATTGAGCAGCCTGATGACTTACGCGCATATCTGTTGAAATTGGGAAAGCTCGAGCCCAACGACACACCCACCATGGACGTCTTAACTGGCGGCGTGTCCAACCGCACTGTGTTGGTGAGTTTACCTTCTGGACAAGCTTGGGTGCTCAAGCAAGCCCTTGAAAAACTGCGTGTTAAAGTGGACTGGTTTAGTAGCCCTGAGCGTATTCACCGCGAAGCTGCCGGGATGCGTTACTTGCACCGTATTGCTCCGCGTCACAGCACTAAACTTGTTTTTGAAGACCAAAAAGCACACATTTTGGCAATGGAGGCTGTGCCCACCCCGCACGACAACTGGAAGGTAATGTTACTTCAAGGTGATGTACAGCTTGACCATGTGCAGCAATTTGCAACAATACTGGCTACCTTGCACCGCAAAGCCTATCTCGCCATTCACAACTCCGCGACTGACAATTCTGACGCTCACGCACAAAATATTCAAAAGGATTTTTCGGACCGTACCTACTTTGAAAACCTCCGGCTCGAGCCCTACTATCTCTACACGGCTGAGCGCGTACCTGAGGCGCGCCCTTTTTTAAACGAGCTTGTTGACCACACGCGGCAACGCTTGCTGACCTTAGTCCACGGTGACTACAGTCCTAAAAATGTGCTGGTTCACGATCACACCCTCATCCTGCTAGATCATGAGGTGATTCATATTGGCGACCCTGCGTTTGATCTGGGGTTTTCTATGACACATCTGCTGAGTAAAGCCCATCATGTAAAAGCCAAGCGGCAAGCTTTTGTTGAGGCGAGTCAGCTTTACTGGCAGCACTACTTGCAGGTCTTGGGAGATGTTGCCTTTGTGAGGAACTTAGAGCGTTATGCTGTGCGTCACACCTTGGCGTGCTTACTTGCCAGAGTGGCTGGGCGGTCACCGCTCGAGTACCTTAGCCCCACCGAACAAGCTGCCCAATGGAATGCTGTGATTGACCTTATGCAGCTACCCCCAGCTACAGTGGGCGAGCTTATTACGTCATTTACAAACAAAATTTAAGGAGGTTAGTGTGTCTGTTATTAACGCGCTCACAGCGCTAGAAATTTTAGATTCACGCGGGCGTCCGACGGTACAAGTAACGTGTACGCTGGCAAGTGGTGCATCGGCTGCAGCATCAGTGCCCTCGGGAGCATCTACCGGGCAAGCCGAGGCTTGGGAACTGCGCGACGGTGACATGACGCGCTTTGGGGGACTTGGTTGCCAGCAGGCGGTTCAAAACGTTAACACTGTGATTCGTGCTGCCATTAAGCAGCATCCTTTCAAGACGCAAGCAGATTTAGATGAAGCCTTAATTGAGCTAGATGGCACGGCGAATAAACAACGCTTGGGTGCCAACGCCTTGTTGGGGGTATCGCTTGCCTTTGCCAGGGCCCAAGCCCATGAACAAGGTATTGCGTTATATCAACACTTTGCCACCATGGTGGGGCTTAAGCTTGAATACTTACCTCGCCTCACCATCAACTTGTTTAGCGGCGGCAAACATGCAGGTGGGCAAGTTGCCATTCAAGACGTGTTGGTTGTACCTACGTCGGCAACCACCATTCGAGACTCACTCGCCCACACCTATGCCGTCTTGCAAAGTGCCATTCGCCTCATTGAAACCAAGTACCACACCCGCCCGCTCAAAGCAGATGAGGGCGGCCTCGCACCTGCGTTTACCAGTGAAGACGCCATGATTGACGACGCCGTACAAGCCATTCAGCAAGCTAGCTTTCAAGCTGGCGAAGATATTGCGCTGGCAGTAGATGTAGCCTCGAGTCATTTTTATCAAGATAACCATTATCATCTTGGGCAGCACGCGTTAACAGCTCCTCAGATGATTGACCACCTTAAAACGTGGTTAGACAAATACCCAATTATGAGCTTAGAAGACGGCCTCGCTGAAGAAGACTGGTCGAACTGGACCAAACTCACAGCAGCCCTGGGGCAGCAAAGCCTGATTCTTGGGGATGACTTTTTGTGCACCAACCCTGAGCGCATTCAGCGCGCTGCGGAGCAAAAAGCTGCGAACGCACTGCTGCTAAAAGTGAATCAGATAGGCACCTTAACCGAGGCGGCTCGAGCCCTCAAACTCGCTCGAGACAACCATTGGCAAGTTGTTGTGAGCGCCCGCAGTGGCGAAACCGAAGACAACTGGCTCGCCGACCTCGCCACCGGCTGGCAAGCTGACTTTATGAAAGTGGGCAGCATTCAGCAAAGTGAACGCCTTGCCAAGTACAACCGTTTGCTGGCTATCGAAGCAGAAACCAAGCTACCGCTAAGGCAAGGTTTGTGACAACATCTAAGACAACGCCTGAGACAAGAATGGTGAGGCCGCTCGAGCACAAAGTTGCCCTTGTAACAGGTGCCGCCAAAGGCATCGGTCAGGGTATCGCCCGCCAACTTGCCCTCCAAGGCGCTGCTGTTGTCGTTGCCGACATTGACGCTGAAACTGGTCAGTTAGCAACCGCTGAGCTTCAAGAGCTGGGCGCGAAGGCATCGTTTATTGAAACAGACATTAGCCTCGAGGAACAGATTATCGCCGCCGTAAATCATGCCAAAACCCACTACGGCGGGCTGGACATTCTCGTCAACAATGCTGGCATCAACTTAAGTTATGACGCTACTACCATGATTTCACAAGAGTGGGATGCTGCTATGTCCATTGACCTCAAAGGCGCGTGGTTGTGTGCTAAATATGCCATTCCAGAAATGCGCGCGCGCGGTCAAGGCGCCATTATCAATATTGCTAGCGTTCACGCCACCATGACGACTTACAACGTGTTTCCCTACGCCGCTGCTAAAGCAGGACTTGTGGGCCTCACCAAAAGCTTAGCGCTGGACTGGGGCAAACACAACATTCGTGCGGTGGCTGTGAGTCCGGGTTGGGTTTTGTCAGATGTCGTTCAAAAAAGCTTTGCCGAGCATAAAAACGGCCTCCAGCAAGAGGTGGTTGAAGCCAGTATTCCCGCTAAGTTTATTGCCGTCCCCGACGACATTGGGCATTTGGTAGCGTTTTTAGCCAGTGACAACGCGCGCTACATTACCGGGACTGAAATTGTCATTGATGGTGGTATTAGTGCGCGCTTTGCAGAACAGTAGGTACGTGTATCGCTCGAGGATATCGCATTTTGTGATAACACAGTAGTAACTATCAGGATTTTATGTACTCAGATTGCGTGGTGAATTATGTTTAAAGCTCGGTTTGATGGTCAAGTTGCTGTTGTAACAGGGGGTGCCAGCGGCATCGGTAAAGCCGTGTCCCAACGTCTTTTACAAGAAGGTGCAACCGTAGTCATTGCTGACCGTGATGAGCAAGTCCTTGGGGAAGCTGTGAAGGAACTCGAGGTCATCGGGTCGTGCTCAGCCCTGCCGCTGGACATCACGAACGAAACAGCTGTGCAAGATACTTTCGACAAAGTTGTGCGTGAACACGGCCAGCTGGACATCGTCCTCAACAGTGCTGGTATTACGGGTGCAACGGCCACCAAAATTATTGATTACGACACCGCAACTTATGAACAGGTATTTCGGGTGAATCAACTAGGTAGTTTTTTGGTTACAAAATATGCCCTTAATCACATGCAAGCACGCAACTATGGGCGCATTTTGCTGATGGCCTCCATTGCAGGCAAAGATGGCAATCCGGGTATGGCTGGTTACACGTCTACCAAAGCTGCTGTTATTGGGCTTGTTAAGGGTGTGGGTAAAGAAGTTGCCGAAACAGGCATTACCGTGAACGCCCTTGCGCCGGCTGTTATCAGCACGCCTATGAACCTAAAAACAGACCCAGCTATGCTCAAGTACATGACCGACAAAATCCCTATGAAACGGCTCGGCACAGTTGAAGAAACAGCAGCACTTGCCTGCTGGATTTTATCGAAAGAAGCAAGTTTTAATACTGGCTTTGTCTTTGATATGTCAGGTGGGCGGGCTGTTTATTAAAATTGCATTACCAAACAAGTTGTGGTGTCAACAAAAGAAGCATCAGTATTGTCTTGGGTATGTCAGAAAATTCGGGTAGAGTCGGGCGGTAAACACTCACCAAAATACCAGATGTCAAGTCTCTGACGTATCCAAGTAACGATGCAAAGTTGAGCGTAATACCCCCATCATTTTGTAAATATCGTCAATTATATTGTCAGGAT
>JBCCBI010000330.1:0-6363 GCA_039034155.1 Deinococcota bacterium
CCAGCGATATTGTCCTCGTCAAGGAACGTATTAAATTACAAATTCAAACGCGCCCACTTTGAGTAGATACTATACAGAACGGTCAAAATACTCGAGTGCGTCCTGTTTTTATGCACACTCTTATTCATTACCGTACATGTAACCAGTTCCATTGACATCTTTGTATGCTAAGCCGTCATGAGCCTCGCTTGTGTAAAGTTACACTAAGTCATATTTTCTTTGAAGGGGAACGCTAATGACTAAACTTTTGACCTTGCTCGTTCTCGCCACACTGACCCTTGGCAGCGCCCAAACTGTCCGCGTGGGTCTCGCCGAAGACCCAGACATCCTCGACCCAGATTTGGGGCGTACCTACGTGGGGCGCATTGTCTTTGCGAGCTTGTGTGACAAGCTTTTTGACATTACGCCACAACTCGAGATCATCCCCCAACTTGCCACTGGATTTGAGGTTTCTGATGACGGCCTCACCCTGACCATTGGCCTGCGCGAAGGCGTGCTCTTTCACGACGGTACCCCGTTTAACGCTGAGGCTGCCGTGTTTAACATTGAGCGTTCTAAAACGTTACCCGGCTCCAACCGCGCCAGTGAACTTTCCCAAGTTGATTCTGCTGAGGTTATTGACGACCTCACAGTACAACTTAACCTCAGCCAGCCCTTTGCGCCTTTAATTGCGTTGTTTGCTGACCGCTCCGGCATGATGGTCTCGCCAGCAGCAGCAAACGAACTAGGTGAGGACTTTGGGACAGCACCTGTTTGTGCAGGTCCGTTTGCGTTTGTAGAGCGGGTAGCACAAGATCGCATCGTGCTCGAGCAGTTTGCTGACTACTGGAACGCAGACGCGATTGCACTTGATGGCGTCACCTTTTTACCCATTCCAGATACCAGCGTGCGTCTTGCCAACTTGCAATCTGGCGACCTCGAGATGATTGAGCGTGCTGCCCCCACCGACCTTGGCATTATTCGTGATGACCCCAGCTTGGCGTTACCCTCCTCAGCAAGTTTAGGCTATCAAGGTATCACCATTAACGTGAATAACCCTGAAGGGCGCGAAAGCCCTTTGAGCGATGCACGTGTGCGGGAAGCCTTTGATTTATCACTTGATCGTGCTGTAATCAACAACGTAGTGTTTGACAATGCCTTCATCGTCGGCAATCAACCTGTGCCGCCCAGCAGCCCTTGGTACGTTGAAGAGTATCCACTAGCCGAGCGGGATGTTGAGCAAGCGCAAGCACTCTTAGCGGAGGCTGGTTTCGACCGCGTTGCGTTTGAGTTGATGGTTGCGAATAACCCACAAGCTGTCCGCGTGGGTGAAGTTGTACAAGCCCTCGCCGCGGAGGCTGGCTTTGACATCAGCATACGTGCAACAGAATTTGCAACTGCCCTAAGCTTACAAGAAGAGGGCGAGTATGACGCCTTCCAAGTTGGTTGGTCCGGGCGCATTGACCCAGACGGCAACATTCACGCGTTCCAAACCTGCGAAGGTAACTTGAACGAACACGGTGTATGTAGTGAGACTGTCTCTGATTTGCTCAACCAAGCAAGGGCAGAAGCTGACCCAGATGCACGGGCTGAGCTTTATACGCAGGCTGCGCTCGAGTACCTCCCAAGCCGCCACATCGTCTACTTGTATCACACCCAGCTTTTCTTCCCACACGTGAACACCCTCGAGAACTTTGCTGCTTATCCAGACGGCATCATCCGCTGGCAAGGTGTCACCCTCGCTGAATAAGGCACATTAACCACATTAATAAAGCCTGTCCTTGTTGAGGGTGTCATGTAATTATGCTCGAGACAAGGGCAGGTGTTTTGCTTGCACTAACAAATTTTTGTATACACAGACTTTTTGTACATTGATGGCACTGCAAGGACGCTATAAAAATAGTTGCAAATATTTTGAGTTGACAATGTGTAATCAGGTGATGTAGATAATGATGCTTAAATGACCACTTTTTTCATTCGCCGTTTGCTAACAGCGGTTCCTACCTTGCTCATCATTACCATCATGGTATTTGCGGTGCAGCGGCTGCTACCAGGCGACCCTGCACTTATTTTGGCGGGCGAAGAACGCGACCCTGCGGTTATTGAATACATTCGTGAGGTCTACCGCCTCAACGAGCCTATTTACGTGCAGTACGGTGCTTGGCTGACTCAAGTGGCGCAGGGTAATTTAGGGCGCTCAATCCGCACCCGCCAACCGGTGCGCGAGCTGATTTTTGAAAAGCTCCCAGTGACGATTCAACTATCACTACTCAGCATCGCCGTGGCCGTCATTATTGCGATTCCAGCAGGTATTGTGGCGGCCGTCTACAGACGTAGTTTGGCAGATTTTATCAGCACGCTAGTTGCCTTATCAGGTTTGTCTATCCCAAATTTTTGGCTAGGCATTATGCTTATTTTATTTTTATCTGTTGAGCTAGACTGGCTACCAGCTTCAGGCTATGTGCCCTTTACAGAAGCACCTCTTGAGAATCTACAACGCATGATTATGCCTGCCTTTGTGTTGGGAACGGGACTGGCTGCTGTGCTTATGCGGCAAATGCGCAGTTCCATGCTCGAGGTCTTACGGCAAGACTACGTGCGCACGGCCCAAGCCAAAGGTCTGGGTGCCAACTTAGTGGTTGTAAAACACGCCCTGCGCAACGCCCTCATTCCAGTCGTCACCATTTTGGGCTTGCAAATAGGTGGCTTGTTATCTGGGGCGGTGCTCACCGAGCAAGTGTTCACCATTCCAGGGTTTGGCAAACTGGTGGTGGATGCCGTCTTTAACCGCGACTACGCTGTGGTGCAAGGTGTGGTGCTATTTACCGCTACAGCAACAATTGTCATTAACTTGTTGGTAGATTTAGCATACGCATGGCTCAACCCCAGAATTCACTACGGCGGTAGCGCGTGAGCACGGCCTCAGCAAATATAAATGCACGCAAGGAAGACAGTAATAAACCTAGCTCGAGGGCCTGGCAGCGTTTCAAACGACGCCCTTTAGCTCTTGTTGCTGCTGGCGTCATTATCTTGTTTATCGTCGTGGCAATTGCAGCACCTTGGCTAGCGCCCTTTGACCCCGCCCAAGCGGACTTTTTGTCGGTACGGCAAGCTCCTAGTAGTAAGTATTTACTGGGGACAGATGCCGTTGGCAGAGATATGCTCTCGAGGGTCATTTTTGGGGCCCGCTCGAGCCTCATCGCTGGGGTCATCTCGGTGGTGATTGCGCTTGTGTTTGGCGTGCCCCTAGGCCTCATTGCTGGCTATTACCGAGGCTTTTTGGACGAAGCCATCATGCGTTTTACCGATGCACTGCTCGCCTTTCCCTTTCTTATTTTGGCGGTGGCGCTGGCAGCCTCGCTTGGTCCCAGCCTCATGAACGCCATGATTGCCATTGGCATTGCCACTGCGCCTACATTCATTCGGTTAACGCGTGGGCAAGTCTTGTCGGTTCAAGCTGAGGATTACGTGCAAGCTGCTAAAGCACTAGGCACGAACGATCTACGCATTTTGGTACAACATATCCTTCCTAACAGCCTCGCTCCGCTACTTGTACAAGCCACCCTCACCATTGCTCAAGCCATCATTGCAGAATCATCTTTAAGCTTTTTGGGTTTAGGTGTGCAACCACCCACCCCAAGTTGGGGCGGGATGCTTAACACCGCGCGCAACTTTATGAGTCAAGCACCTTGGATGGCGATTTATCCGGGCTTGAGTATCTACCTCACCGTGCTGGCGTTTAACTTGTTAGGGGACGGGCTGCGGGATGCCTTTGATCCGCGTGATAACGATTAAGCATTGCTATACACGTGGCATCTGACGATATCACCTTATCCCCCTTTCACCCCTTCTCCCTTTCATAGAATGACAATACTGAATTGTGACATCTTTACATGGATATTGACCTCATCATCTTTGACTGCGACGGCGTCTTAATCGACAGCGAACTACTCGCTAACGGCAGTGAAGTTGACTTCCTAAAAACACTTGGCGTGGACATCTCCTTAGATACCTACATGCAGCAGTTTGTCGGTAAAGGTAACGCAGATGTGCTTGCTAGCCTTCAACGTGACTACGGGCAAGCCATTCCTAATGATTTTTGGCAGCAAGTTGAGGCCTATACCTTTGAGGTTTTTCGCGAACGCCTCACAGCAATACCCGGCATGCCGGAGGTTGTTGACCGCGTACAAGGTAAAAAATGTGTTGCCTCAAACAGCTCTCTAGAACGCTTAGATGTGAGCCTCAATGTCACAAAGTTATATCAGCGCTTTATCCCAAACATTTTTAGCGCCGAGCAAGTTGCCAAACCCAAACCCGCGCCAGATTTGTTTTTGCTAGCTGCCCAAATAATGGATGTGGCTTCAGAGGCTTGTCTGGTAATTGAAGATAGCCCTCATGGGGTCGCAGCAGCAGGTGAGGCTGGCATGACAGCGGTTGGCTTTATGGCAGGGAGTCACATCAAGCCCGGACATGACGCACGTTTGCGTGCTGCGGGTGTAGTTGAGGTATGCGCTAGCACGGCTAGTCTGACAGCTTGGCTTAGCCGTCATCATCTTTTGGTAGATGTATCTGCTCCCTAGGCTGATTGATTTTAAATCACCTTGAGACACAAGCAACTGCCTGTTGTAATCACTTGTAACGATGTCTTTTTTGCAAAAATAGCCTATGCACATACTGAGTTTTGAGGTTAGCCTGTGACAATACCCCAGCGTACGTCAACCCCCAAAAACGAGCTCGAGCGCATTGCTTGGCCGCAACTTTCACCCGAACTCGTTGCCATGCTCCGCGAGAATGGTCACACCCCAACACTAGCCTCAGGTGAGGTGGTGTTTGAAGTCGGCGACCGCAGCTATGATTTTATGTTCATTGAATCAGGGGCAATCAACATTGTTGATCGGGCTAGCGAGCGTGTTGTCATTTGCATTAGTGAAGGTAATTTTGTCGGCGAGCTAGGCATGCTGATGGGGCAACGCGCCTTTTTTGCTGGTATTGCCGCCGAGACGAGTCAGATTATTCGTGTGCCACAAGCTAATTTGCGCCGTCTTATCGCCACCGTGCCAGATATAGCGGACGGCGTTGTGGGTGCGTTTGCGGCTAGACGCAGGTTGTTGCTCGAGTGGAACGAAGGCGGCCTCATTCTAGTTGGCGCAGAAGGTGACAAAAATGTCCTCCGCTTGCGCGAGTTTGCCAGTCGCAGTCAAATTCCCCACCGCTGGGTTGATCGCGCTGACAAAGCCGCCATCACCGAGATTGCTGAACGTTGCACCTTGCCTGCAACAGGAAGTGCTGCAGTTATCGGCTGGTCTAAGGTGATTCACACACCAACCCCGCATGAACTCGCTGTTGCTATGGGGCTTGACTTAGCTGCCAACACTGAAGAGGTATTCGATGTTTTAGTCGTTGGCGCAGGACCCGCAGGATTAGCTTCGGCAGTTTATGCAGCATCTGAAGGCTTGAGTGTCTTGGTCATTGAAGATACAGCTATCGGCGGTCAAGCAGGAACGTCCTCGAGGATTGAAAACTACCTCGGCTTTCCCCAAGGCGTTTCTGGCAAAGAGCTGGCGTATCGTGGTGAAGTGCAAGCCATCAAGTTTGGGGCGCGTATTGTTGCGCCACGGCGAGCTACTGCCTTAAAGCAAACGCAACTCGGGTTTGAACTTACCCTGGGCGGTCAAGATTCCGTTCAAGGACGTAGTGTGGTGCTTGCTAATGGCGTCCAGTACCGCCGTTTACCCCTTGAACACCTTGAAGAATTTGAGGGTCGCGGCATCTACTACGCAGCAACCGAACTTGAAGCACGCTTTTGTTACAACACTGAGGCTGTTATTATTGGCGGCGGCAACTCTGCAGGCCAAGCAGCCATGTTTTTGTCGCGTTATGCCAAACATGTTCATGTAGTTGTGCGCGGTGAAGCCCTCAGCGCAACCATGTCTAGCTACTTGTCAGATAGGCTCGAGAACGACCCACGAATTACCCTGTGGACACAAACAGAGGTAGCTGTTTTGCATGGAGAAAGTTCGCTCGAGGCAGTTACCCTCCAAAACAAGAATCAAAATACTTCCACAAAGCTTACTACCCAAGCCCTCTTCATCATGATTGGCGCAGCTCCTAACACGGCTTGGCTAGACGGTCAAATTACACTCGATGACAAAGGATTTATTTTAACCGGACAAGCCGCCGGGACATCCTTAGCCCCCTACGCCACGTCGCTTCCCGGCGTGTATGCCGTGGGGGACATCCGTTCAGGCTCGGTGAAACGGGTAGCATCTTCTGTGGGTGAGGGCTCTGTTGTTATATCAT
Source organism: Deinococcota bacterium (assembly GCA_039034155.1). GTDB lineage: Bacteria > Deinococcota > Deinococci > Deinococcales > Trueperaceae > JBCCBI01. Next base: position 6,280 of record JBCCBI010000330.1, read on the forward strand.
CGGTACATCAGTTCTTGAACGATGCATCAGAATCCCGACCCCTGAGTACAATGTGGACAAGGCCAAGGCTCTGCTGAAAGAGGC
>JBCCBI010000331.1:0-6362 GCA_039034155.1 Deinococcota bacterium
GTTTGTTAGCCTCAACAAAATCATTTAGAGTTGTTTTTGCCTCTTTTAGAATTGTCTGCCCAGTTGTAAGTTCTTCGATGAATTTATCTAAAATAGATACAACAGCTCGCTTTGCTTTATTCAATTCTTTTGTCATACGGGGCAGGACAAAAACCCTCTCTCTAAAGTTAGACATTGATCGCTCTGAGGTTTCCATTGCTTTTATCAACTCAATAATACCATCTAAGGCAGATTGTGCTTCTGAATTAGAAGGTTTTGAATCGGATGATAATCTTATGTATTCTAGAAAAGCATTCATACCTGCATTTAATGCCTCACTAAAAACTGGCACTATCATACTCATCTGTTCAGCATATTGGTTCATATCAGTTGCAGCACGTGCAAGTGAACGTTTTGTGGAGTTGCGGTTTGTGTTTCCTTGGGTATCTCTGGGTAATTCTTTTAGTTCGGCAGTACGCTGGTTTATTCTAATTCCAAGATTCTCAGTTGACTTAGTAATCCTAGTGGTTAAATCTACGACTTCTGCAAAACGCTCCTCGAAAATCTCAGCAAAATCTAAAATCCCTAAGTCACTTTCTAAATCATCCTCGATGGAATTATCTATTTGAATTGCAGGTTCTGAAATTACGTCTGGAGATTGTATTTTCTGTCTCCAATTTTGAACTTGACGACTGAGATGTAATCGTATGTATGTTTCAAAGTCGTTTAGCTCATTAAATCTCCAATACAAAATGCCCTCACTGCCTAAAGAATTCCTGAATTCATTTACAGAGGCTAGTTGTTCCACATCTAATTGACTTGGTGGGATAGCTTCATCTTTGAAATACATCATTATGTTTATACTATTGGGTTCTCTGTCAAACCTATCCTTTGCTCTCTGAAACTCTTCCTGTGTTCCTGAACCTGCACGACCTGTTGCTGTACCAAATCTACACCACATTATGCCGATAAAAAGGTCGTAATCATCTGCAATTTGGGCATTAATAACGTCTTGCGCATCAATACCCATTCCTGGATACGCATGTGTTTCCCACCGTATGAGATCAAGCCTAATTCCTAACTCTCGGCTCCATGTAATATTCAAGTCACGTATAACTTCTTCTAATTTTTCTCTCTCATCACTGACATCACTAGGTGAAGCAACGAAAACGCTAAGTACATGCTCTTGGCGAGGCAATTCTAAATCTCCTTATGTTGAATAAGCACTTCAACTAAAGATTGACGAACTTATATGAGTGAAATACCAAGTTGATAGATAATATTTCATTCTAGCATGCCAAGATACTGTATTACAGTCTTATGTGAAATGTTTGAATGCCATGCCAATCACTTATTTTTGGATGAGATTGATTCGGATTTGTAGTCTTTGGCTGTAATTACCACCGGGTTTCTATAGGTTCCTTCTTTACGTGGGGCACGCATTCTAAAGTTGAGCATTTCCACAAAAATAGAAAAGCTAATGGCAAAGTACAAGTAAGCTTTGGGAATATCGTTGCCAAACGCTTCTGCGACTAGGGAAACCCCAACAAGCAGCAAAAAGCTCAGCGCTAACATGGTAAGTGACGGATGGGCGTTCACAAATTCGGCAACTGGATTAATTGCAAACATCATAATAAGTACAGCAATCACCACGGCAGTGACCATCACGCCGAGGTCATCTGCCATGCCTACTGCGGTAATCACCGAATCCAGCGAAAAGACAATGTCAATTAAGATAATTTGTACAATCGTGCCAAAAAACGACGCACTGCGTTTGCCACTACCGCTGTCGTGACCTTCTTCGCTGTGTTCAACCTTGTCATAAATTTCAACGGTGGCTTTGTAAATAAGAAATAATCCGCCACCAATCAAAATAAGGTCGTGACCCGAAAACCCGTGTCCAGCAAGTTCGAAAAGTTCACGCTCGAGCCCCATGAGCCAACTAATTGAAAACAGCAAGCCAACCCGCGTAAACATAGCCAAAAAAAGCCCCAAGGTGCGTGCTCGAGCCTGCTGTGATTTGGGAAGCCGATCAGAGAGAATGGTAATAAAAATAATATTGTCAATACCTAGGACAATCTCTAGCACAGTCAAGGTAATAAGTGCAGCATAGGCTTGCGGGTTGGTAATCCAGTCCATGAAAGTCTCCTCAGAATTAGGCGGCAGCCTAATCATTAGGGGTCGTGTAAGTATCTCTGTTGTATCGTGCCAATGCTAGGACTCTGTGTACGGTGTATTGACCCGAGAGCGTGTGTGTATGTTAGAGCTGAGTAATAGCAGTACTGTTGCTAGGTTTTCGAGAGATGTTGTGACAGATGTATCTGTTCAGAAAGCCTTTTGTCAAGAGAATCTGTGAAAAAGCATTATGAGATTGAACAATTAAGATCAAACATCTGAGTCCAAATATCACATCACACAACTTGCTCACTGTCATGATGTGGTTGTCACAAGGCATTGGTCAGAACAGCAAAGTTCATTAACTGCCATCACACTATCATTACGTCAGATTGTCATCATCGCACCACACTGTTGTTAATCACACAATTTACCGTGGTATCTTACCGTCTTTTCGCATTAACTTACACGTTAACTGGGGCATTCCTGCGTACACTAAAAGCATTATGAACCCATCTACCCGCCGTGAAACACCCACCGTTTGGATTGGTGGCGTGCCTTTAGGTAGCGACCACCCTATTGTGGTGCAGTCCATGACCAATACTGACACGGCAGATGCCGCTGCCACCGCCCAACAAGTTGCTGAACTGGCAGAAGCTGGTAGCGAACTTGTGCGTATTACAGTCAACACCAAAAAAGCTGCTGAGGCTGTGCCTGAGATTAAAACGCGCCTTACCGACATGGGCGTAAGCGTGCCCTTGGTTGGCGATTTTCATTACAACGGGCATATTTTGCTCAAAGACTTTCCAGCTGCTGCTCAAGCACTCGACAAATACCGCATCAACCCCGGTAACGTGGGTGTGGGCAAGTATCAAGACCAAAACTTCAAAACCATGATTGAGGTGGCGCTGCACTACGACCGCCCCGTGCGCATCGGCGTGAACTGGGGATCACTTGACCAAGCCCTCCTCACCCGCCTTATGGACGAAAACGCTGCCAAACCCAACCCAGAAGATGCTCACGACGTGCTTCTAGAAGCGATGGTGCAATCAGCCCTATTTTCAGCTGAGGCTGCTGAGTCTTGGGGCTTAGGACGCGACAAAATTGTCATTAGTGGCAAGGTATCTAACCCCCGTGACCTGTGGCAGGTCTACCGCGAGCTGGCGAAGCGCTCAGACTACGTGCTGCACTTGGGCTTAACTGAGGCAGGCATGGGCACAAAAGGTGCCGTCACCAGCACCGCTGGACTCACGCCGTTACTTGCTGAGGGTATTGGCGACACCATCCGCGTCTCGCTTACACCTGCGCCTGGGGCTGCTCGCACCAAAGAAGTGGAAATTGCTCAGGAGATTTTACAAGCACTTGGACTGCGCAGTTTTGCGCCCTCGGTTACGGCGTGTCCGGGGTGTGGACGAACCACCAGCACGCTGTTTCAAGAAATGGCGAGAGATATCCAAGCCTACCTCAAAGCCCAAATGCCTATCTGGCGTGACAGCTACCCTGGGGTAGAAACCATGAAAGTAGCCGTCATGGGCTGTATTGTCAACGGACCTGGTGAGTCCAAACATGCCAACATCGGTATTTCACTTCCGGGGACAGGCGAAGACCCCAAAGCACCTGTCTATCAAGATGGCAAGCTTGTTACCACACTCCAAGGTCCAACGCTAGTAGATGACTTTAACGCCATGCTTGAAACGTATGTTAAAACACATTATGGTGAGCAAGCGTTAGCTTCAGAAGCATCAGCAGGATAGCGAATTTGACGTGTAACTTCACCTTACAGATATACCTAGAATGCAGTACGCACAGCGCGTAACATTAGCGTTATCTTAACTGAATTTAATGTCTTAACTGAATCTAAAGATAATTGTGATGTCATTCCTAGGGCGCTGTAGTCTCATATGCAGTAATGAGGCTACAACTACTTGTATTTACATCTGTCAATATGTTTAAACTTCATCTGGGTAATAGGTTCGATAGCAGTACCAAGATAACACTAAGGGGGAGAAAGGGTATGGCGCGTGTCACGTCGAAAGTGGCGACATCTGACGAGTTAGCAGCACCCGAGTTAACAGCACCTGGGTGGACAGTAACTGAGGCTGTTGCTGCGTGTAAGCGCCTAACCAAAGCGCACTCGAGCACGTTTTATTTAGGCTCGAGGCTCTTTCCTAAACACAAGCGGGACGCGGTACACGTGGTTTACGCTGTCTGCCGCAGTGGTGATGATGCTGTGGATGAGGCAAGCAGCCTCGAGCAAGGTCGCGCTAACTTAGCCCGTTGGTGGCAAGGCATTGAACGCGCTTATGCTGGTACCCCCCAAATAGATAAAGAGGATAGCAACAACGCCCTCGAGCTAGCTCTTAGTTGGGCGCTGACCCATTTTGAAATTCCTAAGGAAGCATTTTACGAATTGTATTTGGGCCTAGAATCCGATTTGCGGCGCGATGTTTGTTATGAAACGCTCGACGACCTCATGCTGTACTGCCGCCGGGTTGCGGGTGTGGTGGGCTTTTTGATTGCGCCCATTGCAGGTTACAGAGGCGGTGAGGTTACGCTCGAGCAGGCCCTTGCCCTCGGCCAAGCTATGCAACTCACTAATATTCTGCGGGATGTTGGCGAAGACTTTGGCAAAGGGCGTTGTTATTTGCCAGAAGATTTAGTCGCCAAGCACAACATCAACCTTGACCGCTTACGGGCAGGCTATGTGGACGCTAATTATGTTGCCTTGCTCGAGGAACTTTGCGACCTCACCCACAAGCTTTACAGGCAAGGTTGGCAAGGGATTCCTAAGCTAGAAGGCATTGCGTCTGTCGCGGTTGGGGTAGCAGCGCTCAACTATGAAAGCATCTTGCGAAAACTGCGCCAAAATCACTACGACAACCTAAGCCGCCGCGCATTTTTGCGCACGCATGAGCGTTTAGTGCTTATTCCCAGAGCTGTGTTCAGCGTGTTTAGCAGTTGGTAGTTTTTAGATATAGCACTCTAAGAGTTAGAGACTACAGAACGCTTGGTTAACTTTGTCATGAAAGGAAAGATCAGGATCATGATTGTGACGAACCTGAGATTTGATTGTGTGCCAAACATGCTCGATGTCATTTAAGTCAGGGGAATAGGGAGGTAAAGGTAAAAGCTGACAGTCTACAGAGGCGAGTAAGTCATGCAAGACAGCTTTGCGATGAAAAGAAGCATTGTCGAGAATCACAACTTGCCGAGGACTGAGTTCAGGGAGAAGAACGTGCTGAAACCAAGTTTCTACTAAAGCGCTGTCACAGTAGCCAGTGAAGGTCATCGGAGCAAAAACTTGCTGCTGGCAATAGGCTGCAATCATGGAGATGCGGTGGCTAAAGTGCCCTAGTTTCTCAGCCCAGCAGCGGCTGCCTTTGAGGCTCCAGCCATAAGCGTAATTAAGCGCATTATCTATGCCTGCTTCATCAACGTACACACATTGCTCAGCTTTGAGCTTAGCTAGCTCAGCCACAAATGCTTGCCGCTTTAGGGCGTCTCGTTCTTGGTAACGGTAACTCTTTTTTTACGACTGTAGCCAAGTCGCTTCAACGTATGTGACATCGTCACATCACTGACCTGCTGTCCGGTCTTGACCCGCCACGCCTCACACATCTGAGCTAGTGTTTGATACTTCTGCTCCTCGAAAAAGGCTCTCGTATCTGCATTGTCCGCTATCCCTGGGGCTGGTCCCCGTCGATACGCACTTGTTGCTGCCAGACTCCCCGTTCTCTCTCTGCGTTTCAACCAATGATCTAGGGTGCTACGGCTAATCTTAAATGTCTTATGCACCTGCCATTTACTCAGCCCGCTATCAAGGGCTGCAATAGCCCGTTCTCTCAATTCTATTGGATACGGTGATCCCATATCTTTACTGTAGCATCCCTCCCTTAGAATGCTATAAGGCTTACTCAGAAAAGCTAACCAGTAAATGATATAACTTCTAGAATATTTTATGGATAGATCAAAGGTTAGTGACCTCTTGCCTAGATTCTTGAATGCAGTTACAGGTCTGGGTGAATCCACTGAAAAAAGCTTGAGATTGAGACTGGCTTGCGTTGTCAGTGAAGTCGTAGTTTTTAGTGATTCAGAGATACCTGAAGAACTTAAAGAAAAATATAGGGATAGGACTTACGCACACAACCTCATGGGATAGGAAGGTTGTTTAAGTTGCTGGCTCATGTAGTCATCAAGCAGTCCTTGCTTGAGTTGATAGACAGTTGTTTCGAGCTGGTGGGCAAGACGCTTGAGGTGAACCCAGACTA
>JBCCBI010000332.1:0-6319 GCA_039034155.1 Deinococcota bacterium
TATGTCTTACCAGGCGTCGCACTTAATGACATCACCATCAGCACAGGACAACAAGACGTGGTACTCCTCAGTTTCAAACTTCTAGTGCCTGAGGGTTCCGTCTCCGTGACGGTCAATAGCCTCATACTTCGGGCAAGCAATTCAGATATTCAGCGTGCGACGAACCTCAAACTGTACATTGATGGTGGAACGAGGGGTGTGCTTGATAATAGAGACATCCTTATCTCGAGCACAGCCGACACTGAAGCACTCACCTTTACCTTCAACCCAAGAACGTTCCAGCCTGATTTACCTATGTGGTTTATTGTCGTTGGGGATTTTTAAGATACAGGTAGCATTGGCGGTTACGGATGTTGTTGGTGTGGTGTGTTGCAGGACAACCGCAAAGTTGCTACCCTAATAAGTAAAAGCGTCAAAAGTCCTCAATTTCGTAAGTTGGGCTTCAGCGACTTTACGAAAAATCATCAATAAATGCGATAAATAGAGACAGTGGACATTAACAAGTTTTGGTTTCAAAAGCCTTTCTAACTTTGCGGTTGCCCTGCCATGTTAGCCAGCACTACCCCTTGTACAAGCGCAGGACTTATACTCAAAATTTGTGTGATTAGCTTGACTAAAACTTATCACCCTTATGAAAGGAGCCTTTTATGGCTAGTAGAAAACCTGTAAAATCACGCAAACCCGCAGGTGGCCGCCGTGGGCGCAGACCCAAGGTGTGTCCTTTCACATCAGGGCAGATGGAAGTTACGGACTATCGTGACACGCGTATGCTCAGTCGTTTTATCTCAGACACTGGTAAAATTTTACCGCGCCGCCGTACAGGTGTATCCGCTAAATATCAACGCAGATTGGCGCAGACCATTAAGCGTGCTCGCTATCTAGCGCTTATTCCTTATACAAAGCAACTCGTTCGTAAGTAAACAACTAAATGTAAGTACCCAAGCTGCTTGCTGTCAGATCATTTAGGGGTTCTAAACTCTGCCAAGCAGCTGTTCCTATCTCAACCTAATTTAGGCACCGCTTCGCTGCTAACAAAATAGCCTGCTGAGAGGTGTTTTTCTTTGCTGTTACACTGCACTATGCTAGTTAACTTTGATAATGTTGAACACTATTTATGGGGAGACGGTTGTGACGGCTGGCATTTTCTCAATAACCCTGAATTGAGCGTCATTGTGGAACGTATGCCAGCAGGTACTTGTGAAGTACGCCATTACCATGAGCGAGCACAGCAGTTTTTCTTTGTTTTGGAAGGACAAGCGACGCTCGAGCTAGCGGGCACTATCCACATACTAAATTCACAAGAGGGGTGTGCTGTGCCTGTCGGTTATTCTCATCAACTTTGCAATTATAACAGTGCTGATCTCAGATTTTTGCTCGTGTCTTCGCCGCATAGTCATGGTGATCGTGTTGTAGTAGAAGGCTGAAACGGTATCGGTAAATCCCTAAATAATTAACGTATCACAGGCGGATTGGCATGCTTCTTATGCATTAGGAGCTACGTACTTGAGGTCGACCTCATAATACTGATGACGTGAGTGTCAAAGCCTGGAGTGTATCGGTAAGACGTATTGTCCCACACAACTTGAGGTGCTAACTGCATAAGTCCTATGCATGGAACGACTGCGTAACGGACTCTAGGCATAATGATAATGTGTAGTACAGAACACACCTCGTACTAACTTGCGTCAAAAGGTGTATTGGTGTTCTGGTTAGATCTACCAAACAAGCATCCTATGAGGTTGAACTTGAGTTGAGCCTCAACGGTTTTTGCTTTGTATGCTTGACGTAAATATGTAATCACTTCATGAAGGATGGTCATGATTAATCCTGCCGATGCGCAGCAAGTCAACACCGATCAACAAAATCCATTAACAGGATCGTCTCAGTCGCAACCGCCGCGCGTAAGTGTCGTGATGCCAGTGTATAATTATGCTGAATTCATACCTCGAGCCGTTAATAGCCTACTAGTTCAAGGCTATACAAACTGGGAGTTAATCATTAGTGATAACGCGTCAACCGATAACACTGAAGTTGTCGCTCGAGCATTTGCTGCCCAAGACAAACGCATTCACTATTTCCGTAATGAAACCAATGTAGGTGTGTGCGGTAATTTTAATCTTTGTGAAGCACGTGCCCATCCAGATGGTCAGTATCTTATAGGTCTGCCGGCAGATGACTGGTTACACCCTGAAGCACTTGAAAAATTAGTGACTGCTGCCGACGCCCACCCAGACGTTGTACTGGTTCATTGTGATGGGTTTCGCATGGAAGGCAACGTCAATCTAGGACGCTACACAAAATTGTTTAAGTATGTCCCAGCTCCAGGGAAGCACCACGAACTTGCCATGCTCTACCGCAATGACTACATACCCTTTCAAGGTGGACTCGTCAATCGCAAACTGGCTAGAGAGCTTTATCCTACGCACGAGCTACATCCTAAACAGGGATTACATGATCCTGAACTCGACTACACGAGTGATTATCATCTGTGGTTGCAACTTTTAAGTAGAGGTGGTCTGGCCTACTACATTGATGAACCTCTTGTCTACATTCTCAAACACGAGCGCGCTAATACAATGCCTGCTAATCTTATCCCGAGATTGCATCAAGAGGTGCGCGTCTTTGAAAAGCTAGCAGATGTTTGTCCCGACGAATTTCAGGCGGTTCGCACCAAGAGTTTGTCAGATAGGCTTGCACGATTGTCGTTTTTGTACATGCAGGCTGGCCAACTTGCTGACGCTAAAATTTATTTACAACGGGCCGGTAGATTGAGCCCAACGCGCCGCCTTGACTTGACGATTGCAAGTGCCATTAGTGCACTACCTTTACCACCCCAACTCCGCACTCAATTATGGCAACTTGCTAAAGGTACAAGAGCAGCCTTAAGGCGCTCATAAGGTTGTAGCTTGAGCACGCTAGCTCATTCCTGTAGTGGTTTGTTGATGTGCCTTACTAGAGTTTGGCATTTATAGACCAACCAACAAGCTAAGACCATCAATAGACACTAAGAGGTTTTTATGACGAAAACAGCATCAGCATTGCGCAACGGCCTGTGGAATTCTCTGTCGAGAATTGTGCTAGGTGCTGCTCAAATTCTGGGATCAATTTTAATCGTGCGTAGCCTGGCAACAGAGCAAGAGTATGGCGTATTTAGCTACTATGCTTGGCTGGCGGGAATTTTAAGCACGTTAGGTGTACTAGCATTTCCTAATTCACTGACCAAGGTTGTTTCTGAGTTGCGTGGTGCCAATGCTGATAATGAAGCAAAAGCACTTGTACGCTGGCTATTTATCTGCCTTGTAGGCTTGAATATAGTCATCGGGCTGATCTTTGTAGGACGTGCCTTGGCGGCACCCCTACCTGAGCGTCACTACTTACTTGTGGTTGCACTTGTGCCCCTTAGTAATGTATTGGTACGCATGTTCAGCTCACTTTTATGGGGCTATGAACAGTATAGGCCCATCTCGATAGCAACAACTTTTGCAGGCATAGGCCAGTTTTTGCTTATTGTTGTGGCGTTTATTGCTGACTGGGGTGTGGCAGGTTATCTAGTTGCTGTGGTGCTTTCAATGAATGTATTCATTCCTATTTTGCTTTTTGTCACTAAGGGGCGTCAGCCTATTGTGGAAGCGCTGTCGGTACCTCACTGGCCTAGCCGAAAGACGTTAGCGCACTATTTCGACTTTTTCAAACCTGCGGCTTTAATTATTGTGTTTGACGCCATCGTGTGGCAGCGTTCAGAAGTGTTTTTTCTCGAGCGCTACAGCACGGATGAGCAAATTGGGTTTTACAGTTTAGCTTTCAGTGTCATCGCTATTTTCATTTCACTAGGCTACTCGTTGATTAACGGTTACTATCCATCAATTTCTAGAGAATACGGTGCAGGTAATTGGACGCGTATTCGTCAGCAGATTTCGCAAGCGATGTTACTTGCTGTCATCTATGCAACCCCACTTCTGTTTGGCGGCTGGGTAACTATTGAGAAGTTGACTGAGGTACTGTACGGGGCAAGAATGGTACCCATGGTTGAACCTGCGCGGGTGTTATTTTTAGGGCTTGTCCCAGCGACAGTTGCCGGTGTTTTTGGACTTACTATAGGTGCACTCAGCAAGGTGTGGTTACAGGTACGTATTGGTGTTGTGCTTGCGATATTCAATATTGTCTTAGATTTTGTGCTCATCATGTGGTTGCAGTTAGGCGCGTTTGGAGCAGCTATTGCTAATACCAGTACACAACTCACTTATGTTGTATGGCTTTATATTGTCGTGCGCGGTCTATCTGGCGTCAGCTTACCGTGGCGGCCCATCGGAGCCATTGTAGGTATTGGTTTTGTTACAACATATCTAGTGCCTTTATTTATTCAACAGTGGCTCCCGGGTGTAGGTGGATTAGTTGTTGCCATCGTTGTCTCAGCTGTGTGCTATGCAGGTAGTTTGTGGGCGTCGGGGTTAGCGTCAACCTTGGTGACTCGAGTACCTCGTCCTTCATTTGCATGGTACAAATCATTTAGAAGAGTTAAATGATGGTCAGTGTGCTCTTTATATCTAATGTTAGTCAACAACAAGTTAATTCTTGTGACACACATGTTTGCTTCAAAAAAGTTCGAGGCATCTAATGAAAATCTTGCATCTACTTGGCTCGTTTCGTTTACCCAAAGATCCTGAACAGGAAAGTGCAAGTGGGGTTGTTCGAGTAGCACTCGAGCTAGCGCGGTTGCAAGCCCAACAGGGACATTCCACGACGCTCGTGTGTATTGGCCGGGAAACTTGGCAAACAACTTGGCAAGGTGTCACATTGCGTTCACTAAAACCACTGGCTTGGGCACGTATAACAATCTTAGGGCGCACGATTGACGTTAGCCGTCACTTACCTTTTGTATTGCTTTCATGGCGCCAGTCGTTTGATGTCATTCATAGCCACTTGTACTATTACCTTAGAGGGCTGCGTGCAAAAGCCCGTATTGCCCATGTACACGGTGATCCTTTGCATGAGGGAATGGGTGATCATAAAGTGGGTATGAGTGCTGCTGATTTTGCCCTTTTAGAGAGCACTGCAAGCAGTTTTATTGCTGTGAGCCAGTTTATTGCTGAACGTTTAGGGCAAGGGTTAACAGATAAAAGCAACATTCACGTTGTTTACAATGGCGTTAACTTTGAGCGTTTTGCTGTGACTGACACTGTGCGTGAACAGTCTCGTGACCGTTGGCGTTATACTTGGCAAGTTGCACCAACTGATACTGTGTTTGTCTACGTAGGTGCAGTGGTCCCCGAAAAGGGGGTATTGCAGTTAGCGAAAGCTTTCGCCAAAATAGAAGCAGTACGCAGTGATGTGCACTTGGTTATTATAGGTAGTAGTAGTTTGTGGGGTACAAGTCAGCAGGTACGTAATCCACACGAGCGCTACGAAGCTGAGGTGCACAGCATACTGTCTGCTGCTAGTCAACGAAAACATGCTCACATGATGGGTAAAATTCCACCAGTACAAGTAGCAGAGTTACTGACTGCGAGCGACGTTGCAGTTATTCCGTCTGTTTGGCAAGAGCCGGGTGCACTAGTCATTTTAGAAGCAATTGCTGCTGGGTTACCTGTTATTGCATCGCGCGTAGGGGGGATTCCAGAGGTGGCTGTAAACGGCCGTCACAAGCTATTGCCCGCAGGTGATGTAGATGCCCTCGAGGCTAGCCTCACTGCAGCGGCTGAAAGATGTTTGACCTACGATCAAGCTCAAAGTGTCACACAAGCTCAAAGTGTCACAAATCTTGAGTTCGATTCTTCAAAGTCAGAACAAGCGTTACAAGATGATGTCAACAATTTGTCTACTAAAGCGACGCTACAACGGCTTCATGAAAATTTTTCTTGGGAACGTACTCTCAGTGAAACGATGAGTGTCTATGAGCTAGCTTTAAATATCTAATTGCAACTACACTTAATTGTGAAAGTAAATCGTAATATACTTTATTTGAAAATAATGGGTGGCTAAGTCCAACTCAGCAAAAATTACGTGTCAAGCGACACTAAGAAGAAACTAGAGGAATTTTTCTAACTATGCCTTTGTTAAGCATCTCAAAACAAGTTTTCCTAAAACTACCCGAGCATTGCTTGAAGTGTTTATTTAGCATTCCACTATCGCGGTTATACCTACATCTATTTCTATTAGCTCTAGGTTTACTAAGCTCAACTGCTACCGCTACACCACGAACGTGGCAAGGTACAATTGATGACATTCCAACTTGGGTTACCGTCGTACCACGTGGCATTGATCGTGATCTAAGTATATTTTCTAACGATGAGTGGTGGACTTGGGGTAATGTGACAAGTGA
>JBCCBI010000333.1:0-6314 GCA_039034155.1 Deinococcota bacterium
GAGACGATCTCGCCTTCATCGACATGTAAACTTAAATCTTTAGTGGCCTTCAGCCCACCAAAAGATTTGCTGATGTTGTTAATTTCGAGCAAAGGCATTAGCTTGGCTCCTGAGCTGCTTGCTTATTGAGTTCAGGATTAGAAAGCCAAGCATCTTGGGCACGTTCTTCGTCGTTGGGCTTGTCGCGCCGTTCATTAAACAGCCAAGCCCAGCTAAACTCGGCTCGTCCTAAAATGCCTTCAGGTCTAAAGATCATGGTCACGGTTAGCAAAACAGACAAGAAAATCGCCCGAATGCCAAAGCCTCTAAAAGTTGTTTGTAGCACACCAAGGTCAATGGCGACTGAACCTAGTAATAGCGCAATAAGACCAAGTGCACCAAACCAGTAGACATCTGCCCTAGCTGACGTTTCACTGGGTAAAAAGATGAGGAGTGCAAGCGGCACAAGGGTTAAGTTGGTTGCCCAGGTATTGCCGTCGATGCTGCCTACCACCACAACGAGCCCTAAAAAACTAAGCACTGCACCAAGATCAAGGTAAAACCTGCCCTGCGGGTCAGCTAGGGTTCTCGAGGCTACCAGTAGCAATGGCAGCGCCGCCCATAAATACGCACCGCGCCCAAATTGACTGAGCCACTGCCCTAGCGCACCGTAGTCCGTTGTTAAACCCAAAAAGACCAATGCTAGTACGCTGCCCACAACCCACAAGTTGGCAGCTTTAGGTAAGCGCCGCCCCGTGCGGTTAGCTGAGCGGTAAAGCATAAGCCCGGCACCAGCTAGCAACAGCACCACCCCAGCAAAACGTACCCATGTATCAAGCGAGTAGACTTGCTCGAGCGGGTCACCATACTGCCGTACAAACACTACTAGGGCTGTCCCCAGCAGTACTCCTGTAATTGAGCCAACCCCACCGACTGAAATACTCACCAAAAAGAAAAAGGTAAGCTGAAACAAGAAAAAGTCCAAGCGCGCGCCGCCTAACCAAGATACCCACAGACCGCCCGCAATGCCCGCAAAAAATGCCGACAGTGCAAACGCAAATACCTTGTGATAGGCCAAATCAACGCCCATAGCCTCAGCGGCAATTTCGTCTTCACGAATGCCTAGTAGCGCCCGCCCAAACGAACTGTATTTTAGTTTGGCAATAGCGGCTACGGTAAGGGCTAGCAGCGCGCACGTCCACCAGACGCTTTTACCAAATTCAGAAGGCACGCCTTGAAAGCCCAACGCGCCATTCGTAAACGGTGCAAAAACCCGAGTTGAGGCAAGTAACCTGATGATCTCGCCAAAGCCAAAGGTCACAATCGCTAGGTAATCCCCGCGCAAGCGCAGACTGGGAAAGCCGACAATCAGCCCAACTAAGGCAGATAAGAGTCCACCTAACAAGATAGCAATCAAAAAGCGCACCCACAGTGTGCCATCTGTAGCAATGAAGTTGAGTCCCCATGAGGCAAAGGTTTCTTGCAAACCCAAACCGAGCGTAAAGTCTGTCATTTGACTACGCGCACTATTTTCAATATTGGCTTTGGTGGCTGGGTCAAGCAGTAAGAGAGCTGTGGTGTAGCCGCCAATAAGCATAAATCCGTGGTGCCCTAAAGACAAAATTCCGGTGATGCCGTTAACTAAGTTAAGGCTCACGGTGGCAATTCCCCAAATGGCAAACAGCGCGATAGCATCACGGAGTTTGCTCGAGTCAATACCGTTGAGGAGTGCCAGCACTACGATAAGCACGCCTAGTCCTACGACAGTAAGCACCGTATTGCGTCCACGGTTATCTTCCATACTGGCAGCTTCTGCTCGAGCCAGTTCAAGTCGCTCTTGGGTCATACTTTCTCCGAAAGGTCTTCGCCAACAATGCCGCTGGGTTTAATGAGTAGCACTATAATAAGTAGCGCAAACGCAAAGGTATCTTTAAACTCAGTAATGCCTTGAAAGTCTGCGGTGCGTGGAAATATAGCCGTCAAAAAGTTTTCTGAAAAGCCAATCACCATAGCCCCAATCACTGCACCGGGCAAACTGCCAATGCCGCCAATCACGGCTGCCGCAAATGCTTTAATCCCCGGCAAAATACCCAACACAGCAGGCTGGTTGAGGCTACCAAAGTTAAGCCCCCACATGGCCCCACCAGCTGCTGCCAACATAGAACCTAGTAAAAACGTGGTAGCGATAACTTTATCGACACTTACGCCCATCATTTGGGCCACTTCGGCGTCTTGCGCGCTGGCCCGCATAGCTTTACCTAATTTAGTGCGGTTAACAAACTGCGTAAGTGCCACAACCAAAACAAGTGAGATAACAGGAATGACCACAACAAGCCAGTTCGTAATCACCGGGTTGCCACCTACTGTAAAGGTGAGGGGCGCGTTCCAATCAGTTTCTGGGCGGTAAGGCGTTTGGCGGTTAGTAAATGCCAGTAATCCAAAGTTTTGCAAAAAAAACGAAACGGCAATAGCCGTGATAAGTAGCGAGTTACGTGGCGCTGTTCGCAAAGGCTTGTAGGCAATACGGTCAATTAAAATCCCCAGAACGCCTGTTAGCAACATACTAAACAAAATAGCCCCAAAAAATGGCAGGGTCACACTCTGTAGCGTGAGCGTGCTTATGAGCAAGGTTGCTGCACCACCAACGAGCACCACTGGATCTGTCATGCTGCCGCGCCAGAGCTCGAGCACCCGCATAAGTCCGTAGCCAATTACAACAGACATCAAAAATGCCGTTAAAAGCCCGTACGGCGTTTGACTAAACAAAAAATAACTTGCAAATGCGCCCACCATAAACACCTCGCCGTGGGCAAAATTAATTAAGCGGATAATACCGTATACCAGCGTGTAGCCAATGGCAATAAGGGCATAAAGGCTACCAAGTTTAAACGATTCCGTAAACGCCCGCACAAAAAACGCGGCATTAAATCGTTCGTTAAGTTGCCCCAAATAACTAATGCGCCAAATAACAGTCACTAAAATAGCTAACACAAGCAGGCCTGGTAGCCAGTTGCGCCATTTAATATAAGACCTTTGTGTTTGAGAAGCCAAGTTATCTCACCTCAATATGTCGTCGATGGATTTATTCAAACATCTTGCAAACTACCAACACACTTAGTCGGCACCCTAGTCAAGATTTAGCTGACATCGTCAGCGCGACGTATCAATATACATCATTTCTTTTGAGAGGAATTCAATACCAACAATCGTACACTTGTTAACAGTGACCACAGCTCGGGCTACACAGTATAGTTCGTTGACAATACACAGTTAAATGGTGGCAACTCTGTGGTCAAGTTTATCTACATACAGAATACCTGTCACAGCTTGCACACATGCGGTGTACATTTCACATTAGACTGATATATCTCAAAATGCGCATATCTATACGATATTCGCGCAAACTTTCTCATTGATTTAATCTGCCTTATACAGCAATTCAAGATAGATAGTCCCATGCTAATAAGTTTATTTCAACGCCTCATATGTCTTACGTCTAAAGTTACTGAAGCAACTCTAAACGAAAATGCTACTGGCATAATAAATCGCTGAGTCAAGGCCAAAAAAAGGGCGACAATGCCGCCCTTTATAGTTCTAAGCAAATTGTGATCTACTCGCTGGCTGTGCTAATACCAAACTGAGCTTCAGACGCCCAACCTTGTTCGTTGTCAGCAGGCACAATGTACTCAAAAAATGCAATGGTACGCGCTGCTGGCGTGCCGTCAGTACCTGCGTAGGTAATTTCACCAGATACACCAGGGTAGCCTTCGAGCGACGCCAGCGCGTCACGAATAGAGCTAGAACCCATCATCATATCTCCGGACATATCGCTCATGTCTTCAGACATGTCTTCGGACATATCTTCAGACATATCTTCGGACATATCACTCATGTCAGACATCATCATGCTGTCAGCAAGGCTAATTGCTTCTGCAATAACGTTAAAGCTGTCTGCACCAGCTAGCGTGAAGCCATTAAAATCGGTTGCGTCTGGAAATGCCACTCTGAAAAATGCTTCAAAGTCACTAGCACGTTGGGCAGCTTCACCCTCGAGCACTTCAGAACCACCAAAGCCAGTGAATAGGAAGCCGTTAAACGCGTCACCGCCGCCAACAGGGCACTGAGAGTCATCGGCGGCATCAGCACCTAGCATCTGTTGGTCAAAGCCAGCTGCACGCAGAGCTGGAATGAGCGACGCACCTTCAGCGCAAAACCCACTGTAGTAGATGACATCGGCTGGGACGCCTAAAATGTCATTAATTTGAGCAGAAAAGTCAACGGTGTTAGCTGTGTAGTCTACAATTACAGTTTCGCCACCGAGTTCTTGGAAACGCTCGTCAAAAAAGCCAGCTAGACCAAAACTGTAATCATCATCTTGCTGACGAAAAATAATGGCACTACTTGCACCAAGTTCATTGGTAGCATAATCAGCTGCAACGCGACCCTGAAAATCGTCGGTGTACGCCATGCGGAAGATGAAGTCGCCAATTTGAGTTGTAGCTGGGTTGGTTGAGCTAGTTGAGACAGTAACGATACCAGCATCTTGTAAAATTTCAGCAGCAGGAATGGTCATGCTAGTTGAGATACTCCCAATTACAGCCGACACTCCTTCATCGACAAAACGGTTAGCGCAAGCAACAGACCCTTCTACGGTGGTGGCGTTATCACAAATGCTGAGGTCGATCATGTCTGCCATAGGGCTTTGCTGTAACGCAGCTTCAATACCTTGCAAGGTCGCGTTACCAATCACTGCAAAACGACCAGACAGCTCGAGGTTCACCCCAACGGGAACCTGTGCCAGACTAACAGATGCAAGTGCGGTAAGCACAAGCGCAAAAACGAGTTTTTTCATAAACCCAAATCCTCCTTGAATTGTTTCGGCGAGATTGCCTAAATAGGTTTACCATACCTTTCGGTGAACGCAAAGTAGGCAGGTATTAAGAGTCTTCATAGAATCGTTTAGATTGGTCAGTTAAGAAACCATCAACATCTTTAAGATGACGCATATCACTATCTACACACCGCTCTGTGGAAGTTATACAACCAACTTTAGATAAGTAAGTTCTTGATGACTTGGGTATGCCATCAGCCAGCTTAGGCATTACAAAACATAAGCTTACTGATTAAGCTGACTGACCATGCTTTAAGGACATCTGAGCTTTAAGGACATCTGACAGGCGTTTTATTGAATAGCTAGACTAGCTCAAAATAGAAACAAAGAGGCTCGAGCAACTCTCACCTCTTTGCTTATAAAACTTAGAGCTTACAGATCGAAGTACATCTCGTATTCAATAGGTGACGGGCGCAAGTTGGCTTCGGCAACCTCTTCGCGCTTAATTTCAATAAAGCTTTCTAACAATTCTGGGGTGAACACGCCGCCCTCGAGCAAGAAGTCGTGGTCTTTCTCTAACGCATCTAAAGCCTCACCTAGGCTAGCTGGGAGCGTCTTGATGCGGCGCGCTTCGCGGGCAGAGAGTGCATAAAGGTTCTTGTCAGTTGCTTTGGGTTCGCCCATTTCTTTTTTGATGCCGTCCAAACCCGCCATGAGCATGGCAGAAAACGCCAAGTAAGGGTTAGCAGTTGGGTCGGGTGCACGGTACTCAACGCGTTTAGCTTTGGGCGAGTTAGAGTACATAGGCACGCGGCAGACGGCACTGCGGTTACGGGCAGATAGAATGAGGTTCACAGGTGCTTCGTAGCCAGGCACTAAGCGACGGTACGAGTTCACCGTGGGGTTGGTAAGCGCAGCTAGGGCTGGCCCGTGTGACAGCAACCCTGACACATAGCTAAGTGCCATATCGCTCAAGCCTGCATAGCCTTTACCTGCAAAAAGCGGCTTGCTACCTTTCCAGATGGACTGGTGGGTGTGCATACCGGAACCGTTGTCGCCAAAAATGGGCTTGGGCATAAAGGTAACCGTCTTACCTGCCGCTGCACCAGTGTTGCGAATAACGTATTTGTATTTGATGATTTGGTCGGCAACAGTGGTAAGGGTGTCAAACTTCATGTCGATTTCGCCTTGACCTGCAGTAGCCACCTCGTGGTGCTGCACTTCAATGGGAATACCCACGTTCTCGAGGTTAATGACCATCTCACTGCGCAAGTCTTGATATTTGTCGCTTGGTGGGCAGGGGAAGTAACCACCCTTGGTGCGCACCCAGTAACCGTCACCGTAGGCGTCACCGTCGCTGTGCGCGTCAATGGCATCGATACGGTAGCCAAACGCATACGGGTCGCTACTAAATTGCACTGAGTCAAAAATGAAAAACTCAGCTTCAGGTCCCATGTAAATTGTATCGCCGATGCCGCTGTCTTTCAGATAAGACTCTGCACGC
>JBCCBI010000334.1:0-6307 GCA_039034155.1 Deinococcota bacterium
TAGCTCACCAGCTTCACTAAATACTGCACCTCCAGAGTCACCTCTAGTCACATCACTAAATTGTAAATCTATAAACCCTTCTTCGTTTTCAAGAATGTTGACAAGACCTCTCAGAGTATTCCAAGCTCTACCGCCTCCTTGACCTACTGTAAACATTTGGTCTGAACGCTCGAGGACAAAATTATCGCCAAATCTATGAAAAGGAAATTGGGAAGGGAAAATATCTGTACCTTCAATAGGCATTGAAATTACAGCTAAGTCAAGACCTTCGGACAGCGGACGTAATACCTCTGCAGTAAACACTTCACCAGGACGGAAGAAAAACTCAACCTCAACAGTTTCTACCTCTTGAAAATTGTTCTCTCTTGGGCGAATGACATGGTCCGCTGTTGCTATATACAAACGACCACGCTGAGCACCGAAGACAATACCAGCACCTAGACTTTCGCTATCTCCCCAGTAACCATTAACCATGACGATAAGACTCTTAGCTTCATCGTCTAAGTCTGATTGTGCAAAAGCAGTAGACAAAATGAATTGACCTAAAATCAAGAGACAGAGAAGTAAGGGGGCTGTAAATCTTTGACGCATGGTATCCTCCAAGTTTTGAATGATTTCTCAGATACCTTGTATTTTAACACGTTTGCTAAGTTGTGGGAAACATATATAGAAATACAAATCACAATATTGGATAAGGTGATATCAGCAAAGAGTCAGTGGGGATTTTAACCACTATAGAGCACCAAAATGCCCACAAGCATTATCCCCACCGCCAACAACTTCTGCCCAAGCTGCTCACGCTCATTTAGCACCAAAACCCCAGCGCCAACCAAAATCAGTAAGCGCACTTGAGCCACCAAAATAACCTCACCAGCAGAGCCACCAGCGGCAAACGCTAAAATAATAAGCAACTGCGTGAGGGCAAAGGTAAGCCCGACTAGAAGTGCCTTACCTCCTCGTAAATTTGGTGTTGTAAACTCTCCCCAGTGTTTTTTAGCGAGCATCAGCATGCCTATGCCAGTGACTCCAAGGTTCAGCGTCGTGTAGCTGAGTGGGTCAAACGCGCTACTCAACCACTTGTCAGCCGTGTTGCCTGCCCCAAACATAAGCGCGGCGGCTAATGCCAAAAGCTGTGGACGACTCAGGTGTATACGTTGCGACCGACGAGCAAGTAGTAACACCGAACTGACAATGCAACCTGCTCCAAGTAATGCACGTCCTGAGGCTTGTTCACCTAGTAAAGTGATACCAAGTAGGAACGTCCACAACGAGCTTGTTTTGAGGAATAGATCAATTTCAGAAAGTTGAGTTTGTCGTAGAGCAGAAAAGTACAATGCGTTGGCAAGCACGTAAATAAGTCCCATCAGCAAGATGCCGATGCCAACTATTGGCGTCAGCGTCATTTGCTGGGGCACAAACGGCCAAGCGAGTAAACAAAAGAGCATTCCCCAAAGATGGACAACGCCGCCTACAAGGATGGGATTATTATCCTTAACCAGTAGCGCTTTGGATGCCCACACATTGGCAGCACTAG
This sequence comes from Deinococcota bacterium, assembly GCA_039034155.1. GTDB lineage: Bacteria > Deinococcota > Deinococci > Deinococcales > Trueperaceae > JBCCBI01. The sequence continues at coordinate 1,535 of JBCCBI010000334.1, forward strand.
CTAGACCTGCCCCGAGTGCAAGTACAAACCAGCTCATATGTGTTTGAGGGTAGGATCGAGGAGATCGCGGAGGCCGTCCCCTAAAAGGTTAAAGCCAAGGGATGCCAGTAGAATCGCTAGTCCAGAAAAGACCGACACCCACGGCGAGATGAGCATGTAGTCACGACTTTCGCTGAGCATAAGACCAAGTGAAGGTGTGGGTGGTTGCGTGCCAAGGCCTAAAAAAGAGAGAGATGCTTCCACTAAAATAGCGGTTGACAGTGAGAGTGTCACTTGTACCATGATGGGTGCGATGAGGTTGGGAGTGATGTGCTTACCGACCACGCGCCAGCTCGAGGCACCCAGAGCGCTAGCCGCTGTCACAAAGTCTCGAGTGAGCAATGCTAATGCTGGACCTCGAGCTAAACGCGCAAAAATGGGTGTGTAGACAATCCCAATTGCCAGCGCGGTGTTGAGCGTACTTGGACCTAGGACTGCCAAAACTCCAATAGCTAATAAAATAATAGGGAAGGCTAGCAAAATATCCATCAGTCGCATCAGCGCACGGTCGATAAACCCACCATAAAACGCTGCCACCAAGCCAATAAGTGTGCCTACCAGTGTGGCAAACCCAACGGATGCAAACGCAACGGTAAGACTGGTGCGGTAGCCGTAGAGAATCCGCGAAAACAAGTCACGCCCAAAGTTGTCCGTACCGAGCAAAAACTCAGCACTTGGCCCGCCAAAACGGTCACGGATGCTTTGATCAGTAGGTGAATGCGTTCTTAGTATAGGTGCGGTAAGTGCTAAAACTACAACAATGATGCTGAGGCAAAAGCCGATAAAGCCAACCCGGTTGCGGTAAATCTTACGTAAAAACGTGCTCATGTGTACTCAACACGTGGGTCAATCCACGCATAGGTGAGGTCAACGGCGAGGTTGACTAATACAAATACTAATGTGACAACTAAAATAGAGGCTTGTACCAGCGGGTAGTTGCGTTCGTTAACTGCGCCAATAATGAGCCTGCCTAAGCCTGGAATGGCAAAAACTTGCTCAATTACCACCACACCACTCAGTAAATAGCCCAGTTGCACACCGATAATGGTGATAACGGGAATGAGCGCGTTGCGTAAGGCGTGTTTGTAGAGGAGAACTCGAGCACGTAATCCTTTAGCTTTGGCGGTGCGAATAAAGTCTGCGTTCATAACCTCGAGCAAGCTCGAGCGCAACATGCGGCTAAGCCCAGAAATCATGGGTAACGACACGGCAATACAAGGCAAGCTAAGCCGGGCTAAATTCCCCAAAGGATCATCCCGAAACGGTACATAACCAATGACTGGAAACGCAGGGAAATAGATGCTGGCACCATAAAGTAGCAGCACGCCCACCCAAAACGATGGCAAGGTGAGGCCCACAATTGACACAATACGTACCAATGTGTCCCAAGTACTGCCCCTTGCTTGGGCGGCTAAGATGCCGAGCGGAAAACTGATGATGAGGGCAACAGCGAGAGAGAGAAGGGTAAGCTCGAGCGTCACGGGTAAACGCGCCGCAATTTCATCTGCAACAGGTTGACCTGTCCAAATACTGGTCCCAAAATCACCACGTACCACGCCACCAAGCCACTGCAAGTACTGCTCATGCAAGGCTAAATCTAGCCCCAAGCGGGTTCTAAGTGCAGCTACTCGCTCTGGGCTAATGTCGGTGTTGGCACCAAGCATAATCTCCACAGCGTCACCGGGAATAAACCGCAACATCAAAAACACCAGCAAAGACACACCAAACAGCACAATCAGCAGGTCGAGCAAGCGGCGGATGATGTAGCTAGTCACGGTAGGTGTCCTTAGCTAAGGGTTGAGACGTGGGGCATGTGGATGGCGACTGTTTTGGGAAGGGGAGAAAGGGGAAGGGGAGATGCCATCATTTGCATACGTTACGTCATCAGAGCACTGTCGAAATGTTGCAATGAGCTGTATATCAAATGCTATTTATCAAGACGGCATCAAAAACTGTCATCACGTACTTGCAATACCATCACCGTCAATGTATATGGTGATGGTATTGCAAGGTGTTTGAGAGGACAAAAAGAAGTTTACTGAAGGCTGACGTTGCGTAGTGAACGTAAGCTGCGGGTGGGCATTTGCTCAAAGCCGGTTACGTTATCGCGCACAGCGGAAAGCAGCGTGCCATAGGCTACGTGCACAACCGGCCCATTGCAGGCAAGTAATTCTTGCAGTTCGGTGTAGGTGGCATTGCGCTCGTCAAAACTTGTTTGACTCCGACCTTGGTCGAGAAGTGCATCAACTTCCGGACTATCAAATTGATAGATGTTGGTTGCCCCTGTACTGTGGAAGGTGCGGTATAAATAGCCGTCTGGGTCAGCGTTACCCCCGTTGAGGCTTACAAACGCGTCAAAGTCGCTGTTGCGCCAACGCTGCACAAAGTTGCCAAATTCTTCGATGTTAATGGTGGCATCAATACCGGCATCGACCAGTTGCGCTTGAATCACCTGGGTGGCGTCAGAGACAATTCGGTTGGTGCCAAAACTCAAAATTTCAAAGCTGAGGTCGGTGGCACCAGCGTCCTCGAGCAAGGCCATAGCCTGGTCAACATCATGCTGATAACAGTTGTACGCACTCGTATCAAGCGCCCAATCGCTCAAACCTGGACTCAACGGCCCGCCGGGAACAGCCTGCCCAAAATAAACGGCCTCAACAATTTCTTCGCGGTTGATGATGAGGTTGATGGCCTCGCGCACACGTGGATCGTCAAATGGTTCCACGGTTGTATTGAACCCAAGGAGGCTGTACGCCAAATCTTGGGTGCTCAAAATGGTCACGCCAGACGTACCTTCTAGCGTCTGCGCGGTAGCAGGGTCAACATCCGGCAGTAAATGATATGTGCCTGTGCGCAAACCAGCGGCGCGGGTGGCAGCTTCGGGGACAACGTTGTAACGCAAGGCGGCGAGCTTGGGTTCATCTGCGCGGTAGTAGCCCTCAAAAGCCTCGAGCAACACGTAGGTATCCGGTACAACCTCAGCTAAGCTAAAGGGTCCCGTTCCTATGGCAACTTGGCTCAGGTCTTCAGCCTCAGCAACGTCTTGCGCGACCACGCTCAAGTTAGCGGTGTTGCCCAAAAACGGCGCAAACGACTCACTGAGGGTGAACACCACCGTGAAGTCATCTGTTGCTTCAGCGCCTGTTACCTGACTAAAACGACTTGCTTGGGGTGACCCGGTGGCCTCATCCATAATGCGCTCAAATGAGTACACTACGTCTTCAGCCGTAAACGGGCGACCGTTGTGAAAGGTAACGCCTTCGCGCAGCGTAAACGTGTAAGTGAGGCCGTCTTCACTGATGTCCCAACTGATTGCCAGTCCCGGTTCAACTTGTAAGTCGGCGTTGATTTCAACTAAGCCGTCGTAAATTTGCCCTAGTACGGCAAAGGAACTGAAGGCTGTGACCACGTGTGGGTCAAGCCCAACCGGGGATTGATCGACAGCTAGCTCGAGCGTTCCCTCCTGAGCTGTAGCTAAGCCTAGTAACAAAAACAATCCTATAAAAACTCGCTTCATACTTTTAGCCTCCTCTTTCTTACATTCCTTCAGATGATGACTTGACTAGTACGCATGTTGATTGAATTGATGGTTTTAGTAGATGAATTGGCGTCAGAAAAGAGCACCAGCTTGCTAGATGTTCATCTGTTGATGACTGATGCTGTGGTTCATAAAATTGTGAATACTCATTTTGCTGTTGCGTGATGCCATTTACTATAACACTCACAAGATGCTGTGATTTTCGAGTGTCATACGGATGCAGCATCAATGTGCTCGTCGTAGCTATCCTAAAGCCACGTCACAACAGTTATAAATTTTGATTTACTGCTTAGTTGCACCCGCTGTAAGACCCGATACAACTTTTTCTTGAAGGAGCAAAAACACAACAATAGGCACCAACATCACAAGGGTAACAGCGGCAAACATACCTGGTAAATTAAAATCAAACTGAGCCGTGAAAAACTTGATAGCAACTTGTACCGTGCGGTTACGCTCGGAGGCCATCATCAGTAACGAATACAAAAACTCGTTCCATGTCCAAATAAAAACTAATACAGCTACTGTAGAAAGCCCCGGGCCAGACAGTGGCAAGACAATCCGCGCAAGTAAGGTCCAATAGCTGGCACCGTCTATGATGGCGGCTTCCTCGAGCGATTGTGGAATACTCAAAAAGAAAGCGCGCAAAATCAAAAATGAAATGGGAAAAAAGAGGGCTGTGTAAAGTAAAATAAGCCCAATTTTGGTGTCGTGCAAGCGGAGTGTGTACATCAAATAAAGTTCGGGCACAATCAACGCGGTCACGGGCACAATAATACCGAGGCTGAAAAACACCGTCAAAAAGTTTTTCCCAAAAAACGTAAACCGTGCTAGTGGATACGCCGCCATACTTGCAACGAGAAGCACTGACAGCGTTGACGAGCTACTGATAATGAAACTATTGAGAAAAACTCCCACAAGGTTGGTTTTAGTGAAGGCATCGCGCCAGCCTTGGGTATTCAGCGAACTTGGAAAAAATGACGGGTCAATAAGAATCTCTTGATTAGTTTTGAATGTTGCTAACACGAGCCAAAGAATCGGCGTAAGTAAAACAACGGTGAAAAATAGCAAAATTGCATAGTCAATCATCAATCTGGGATGAAACACCTTTTTGAGGCGGTTAGCTCCCTTTTTAGCAAGAGGAGGTTGATGTTGTTTGGAAGCAAGGCTCATGACCAATCCTTTTGACCCACACGAAA
>JBCCBI010000335.1:0-6285 GCA_039034155.1 Deinococcota bacterium
CCATCATCTACTTGCAGTCGAGCATTTCGGCGCGCCCACTGGACTACACCTTACTTGCCAACATTAACTACGTTGAGAGTTTGCCGTTTGACGGCATGGTGGTCAATATTCCAGCGTCGTGGTATGCCATGAGCGGAGAACGCTGGGCGTACGAGGACTTTTACACTGACTGGCTCGAGCCTGCTGAAGGCCTCTTCCAGACTTTTGACCATAACTTTTTGAAACTCCACGTTGATAAACCTGGTGATTTTTTTGATGATGCCGCCTGGGACATAACTGTCCAAAACTGGCGCGACCTCGCCCGGGCCGCGCATGATGTGGGCTTTAAAGGCATCTTTTTTGATAACGAAGAGTACCAAGACAGCCTGTGGACTTATCCAGAGGATATGGCCTTTGCCGCAACGACCACTTTAACTGAGTACCGTGCCCAAGCACGCTTGCGCGGTCAGCAAGTGATGCAAGCGGTGACTGAGGTTTTTCCAGATATTGAGATTCTTGTGCTTCACGGACCTTATGTATCTGAACCAGCAACGCCTCAGGCAGTGTCGCTGTTTCAAGTTGGCGTAAATGAAAACGATTTGCGGGGTGACTTTTTTGTGGGTTTGCTCGAGGCAGCAGGGCCACAAGCCACTGTCATTGATGGCGGCGAAGTGTACCAGTACCGCAGTCAAGCAGACTTTGAAACCTCGTATCAGTGGCGTAAAACGGATATTGCTTCCGAAGCAGTTAATGCCGCATTCATACCACCTGCCTTACGATCTACATGGGCAGATAAGGTTGACCTGTCGTTTGGCGTTTACACTTACCCTTGGCAGTTAGACCGCGGCTTTGACATGAATCCTGAAATTATGGAGACAACGCTTACCCACGCACTGCGGCGGGCAGATAGTTACGTGTGGTTTTATCATGAAGCAGACACCTACGGGGATTGGCTCACGCCAGAAGAGCCGATGCAGCAGGACTGGATTAACGCAGTGGAGAACGCTCGAGCCACGGCTCAAACATCAGCCCAAAACCCTACCCCACCTAGCGATCCCGTCTCATCACTTCAAGCAGTTACTTACCAAGCAAGTCAGGATAACTTTGCCAATCCCGAACGTGGTTTCCTCACGCTGTTCCAACCGCCTGCGGACTCACATGAACCTTTACCCCCACTGTCGGTTGCCAGTGACTACATTTTGGCAGAGATGGCGGACAAGCAGAGCCGTCTTGTGCGGGTAGTGTATCTGCTAGCACCGTGGCGAAACAGTGCTATGCCAGCAAGCTTTTTGGACCAAATTGAGGACGATTTTGAAACCGCGCGGCAACTTGGTGTGAAACTAGCACCGTTATTTGTGTATAGTTGGCCGTCCGTTGAAGATGCAGGGCAAGATGCATCTAAAGCGCAGATTCTGGGACACCTCGAGCAACTTAGCCCTGTGCTAAGTGACAATGCGGATGCTATGGCGTTTATGTTTGCAGGCTTTGTGGGTCCTTGGGGTGAGTGGCACGACTCGAGCAGTGGCAACCTCAACCTAGACGACAGCTTAAATGACAATAGCCTTGAACTGTTAGATGCTATTGCTGGGGCGCTTCCTAGTGAGCGCCGCGCTCTGTTGCGCTATCCAGGGGTTAAGCAAGAAGCCTACGGTGAGACGCCCTTAAACGAGGTGACGGCATTTTCATCTACGCCAACTGCACAATATGGGTTTCATGATGAATGCTACTTATCAGATTATCACCCAGACGTACGTGCGTTGCGGCTCGAGCTTCAACCTTATCTCAATCAAGATAGTTTGTATGTACCACTCGTAGGCATTATGGATGCTGGCTGTTTCGACTTTCCTAATGCTGTCTGGGACGCTGTTCCTTGTGGGGAACTGATACAAGAACTAGAAGCAACTAGGGTAGATGTTGCCAATTTACTAGCCGAGCACATCACTGGTAACTGCTTGCCAGAGGTGGAAAAGCGTCTAGGTTACCGCTTTAGGCTCCTTGAGACGACTGGACCGACTAGCATTGCTAGAGGAAGCGCGGCTGGCTTTGAGATTCGCATGGCAAACGATGGCTTTGGCACGCTCTACAATCCGCGTGCTGCTGAGTTAATCTTCCGTCACGGGGTTACGGGTAATGAATACATCATCAACTTAGCTTACGACGAGGACCCCCGGTTGTGGTTGCCGCAACCTGGTAATGAAACGACGTTAGGCATTTGGGCAAATATTCCTGCTGAGCTTGCCCCAGGTGACTATGCGGTGTTTTTAAACTTGCCAGATGCTGCTGCCTCACTGCAAGAAGATCCAAATTACAGCATCCGCCTAGCTAACGAAGCTGTTTGGGAGGCTGACACGGGCTACAACAGCCTCGAGCTTACCGTTACGATTTTCTAGCCATCGCAAATTCTAAACTACGATAACGCCACCAAGATGCATCTGAGGCTGTCACAGGAGGCTTCGAATGCATCTTGCTTTAGAGTCGTGATTTTCCAGGGTCATGATTGATGTGCCGTCATCGAGCGCATCACCTGCGACATGATGCGCGCCCTAGCCCAGCGAGGTAGTTTGAGACTTAATTCCAAAAGGTAAGCTGCTAAGCCTGGGCGAACTGTCCCGCGTTTGCCAATAGCCTTGACGGTGGCTTTAGCAACAGCGTTAGCGGACGCTGCAATGCTCATGTTCATGTTGGCGCGCTCCGCAAAGCCAGTTCTCACAGTTGCAGGTGCGCTCGAGAGCACATCAATCCCGTGGGGTCCAAGTTCTAAGCGCAAGCCTTCTGCTAAAGATTGAATGTAGGCTTTGGTCGCAGCGTAGTTGGCTGCCCGGGCCACACCTTGAAAGGCAACAAGTGAACTTATAAATACGAGGCCACCATGGCCTCGAGCTAACAACTTTGGTACAAACGCATGGACTAAGTCAGTTACGGCAATGCAGTTCACGTGCACCATATTGATTTCCTGCGCTATATCGGCATCTGCAAACACTCCGCTCGTCCCAAACCCGGCGGCTGGCACAATAAGGCCAACATCAAGTACGTCAGTTGCTTGAACAAGCTTGTGGCGTTCGTGTTGCTCAGCGAGGTCAGCCGCTAGGGTCAAGGTTTCTACGCTATGTGTTTCGGTGAGGTTAGTTGCGAGTGCCTCGAGGCGCTCCAATCTACGGGCAACAAGTACCAAGTTGAGGCCGCGCGCAGCAAGTTCTATGGCAATCTCTTGCCCGATGCCGTCAGATGCACCTGTAACCACAGCCCACGGACCAAACCGCTCTTGAAAGCTAGTCATGCTGCCACCTTGGCTTTAGCTGTAACTTGAGTTGCGCGCTGTGCTTCTGTAAGGCTGAGGATATGAAACAGCACCGCAAAGGTGATGAGAAAGTAGGGAATTAATCCTGTAGGGTAAGCCGCTACCTGATTAGGCTGGTCAAACGCAAAAAGTTGTAAATTGGTTGGACTGCTCAAAAAGCCAAAGAAAAATGCCGAGATAGCATCCAAAATCCCAACGGCTGCTACCGTGTAGATAGCAGGTTTAGGAATAGCTCCGCGGCGGTATATGAGGAGGACAGCCAGTGCAACCAACGCCGTAGCGAGGTCGCCCCAGCCAGCAGGCAGGGCAAAAATAGCAGGTAAGTTGCCTCGTGACCACTCGAGCACAAATACCATGCCAATGGCCCGAAAGAGTTGCAAGCCAATGAGCCAACGTTGGTTAAGACCCTGCCCAACAATGACCTTTGCAAAGATAGTCGTGATAAGAACAGCACTGATAAGAATAATCAGCGGCAAGGCTTCAGCGAAAAGTCCTGCACCTGTTAAACGCTCAGTTCGCACGATGAGCCAGGCCAAGATTGCCCAACCAGCAGTGATAGCAAAAAACAACCATGAAGTTGCTAGTGAGCGACCTGACTCGCGCATAATTACAAAAATGAGCCAAGGTGCAAACGCCCACGTTGCTACAACAATACCTTCAGTAATCCACGAATAAGGATAAGGTTCCACGGCTAGCCTCCATAAAATATCGGAATATTCGTTCCAAAATATGCTAAAAAAATTTACACGAACACGCTTGCTAGACCTCGAGCGACAATCTGCTTAGCGTGGTCAGCTTCTGGTGTGTGGCGAGCAAGCACTCGCAAGCCTAAAAACAGTGTGAGTAAAAAATCTGCGTCAGCATCTGCCTCCTTTGGGGTTTTGTTACCAGCCTCAACTAAAGGTTCTAGGGAAAGTCGAAACAGCTTTTGCACCTCAGTGCGGGCGTCGTGGGCGATTTGGGCAAGTTCAGGATTAACTGCAGAAAGTTCCGTAATAGTGTTGACCATAAGACAACCGCGCTGCCAAGGATCGTGACTAATTTGCTCGGCAACTTTATTGAAGGTTAGCGTGACGGCCTCTCGAGCTGTTCTACTACTAACCTCTGTAAGGGGTGTTAGTGATTCCATACCAACAGTTTGGATATACCTGGCAAAGGCAGCTCGAAACAGGGCATCTTTGCTTGGCCACACTGAGTACAAACTGCTGCGGCTAATGCCTAGGTGCGATACCAAGTCATCAAGTGAGGTTGAACAAAAGCCATGATGCCAAAAGTAGTCCATCGCTTTGGTCTCGATAGCTGTAGCATCAAACGCGCGTTTTCTACCCACAAGTTAAGTGTACGATATTCTGGAACGATTGGTTCACAATCTGGCTTACATTAGCACTTCTATTTGAAGTTGCTGGGGCAACTCCAAATACGAGCTAGGCGAGCCTACACAGACCCACTTAGTGCGGGGGAACCGATTCTGGAATTGCTACATTATGTGCAAATGACTAGATTGAGTTAGGGCAAGCATTGGACTGCGGTGTTAAAGACATGGGAATGTATAGAAAATGTATGGAAGCAGTCTTTGAGGACATAGGGTGATTTTACGTAGGGGAGATGGTATCAGCTGCATGTAAAGTCGAGGGTTGGTGGCGCGTGTCTTGTGCCTCGAGCACCTGCACCCAAATCACAACTGCATAAACAACGGGTACAGCCATAAGCACAACGATGATTACCAGTAGGGGCAATGCGTTGAGTGTTGTGAACCCTAAAAGTACAATCACCAGTGCAATACTTGCAAGTATGGTGCTAGCAAGGTTGTTAGCTGTCCGAAGTTGGGGCAAGATTTGAATCACGCGCATTAGGGGTACTAGACACAGAACATAGGTGGCAACAGCGCTTACCAATAGCCAGCGTACAGTGGGCTCGAGCGGCTCCCCTGCATGCTCAACCACATTAAGGACTGTTGCGCCTGTCATGGCAATACTCAGGCTAATAAACAGATGCATGTAAATCCAGGTAGCACCATTAGCTTGTCCCGCATGTGGATGACGGTGCGACACAAAATCAAAATAAAGCCACCACATCATGATGGCAATGCATAACCCTAGCCCAGCCACCCCAAACGCTAAGGGTACGAGGTGATGGCGTTCCGCAAGGCCGTTCACAACGCCCACAACGACCTCAGCTAGAACTAATATGTTAAACAGTCCAAAGCGCTCTACTAGGGCCGGACTAAAGTGCAACGCGCGGTGATGTGATTGTGTGTAAACGCGAGGGCGCAAGACAAACATGACTAACGGTTGCAACAAACTTAGTAAAACCGCAGCAGTCCACATGTAAAAGCGGAAAGGTGTAGCAACGAATATAGACGCAAAAAAGAGCAGTGTTGACATACTAAACGCAATGACAAACGGGCGATTAGCAACGTGATGCTCAGGATCATGAACGGCAAGCCGCCACCACAAAATACTCAGAATGAGCTGAAAAAGACCGTAACAAAACGCAAAACCTCTAGAACCTTCGCCCATGGCACTGTGTGCAAAAACAGCCATACCGGCGACAGCAAACATTTGAGCAAAGGTAAATAGCCGCGTACGAATGTCGTTATTACCATGATACTCGTGATAGGTCGTACCGTTAAGCCAGGCCCACCAGACGATCGTAAACAAAAATACAAAATGCCCAAGATGTTTGAGATCAAGGTGTGCTGCAAATGCGTGGGTAACTTGGGCTACTAGCACAACGTAGACAAGGTCGTAGAAGAGTTCTAAGAAACTGACCGAGCGGTCATCTCGTCTATCTACTGCTTTGCGAGCAGGTTGCCACCAAAGGCGCGTTTTTAAGTTCACAACAGTCATTCTCCCGAGGTTTGAATTTAAACATCATATCAAATGAGCGTCTCGAGAAACGCTGATGTTCTCTAAGGAAGCGTTGTGAAAAATAGTTAGCTTAGAACGCCATCTCATTCAAGATGAAGATGTTGACAAGATAACCTCACTCTAAATTGGAGTTGTTGA
>JBCCBI010000336.1:0-6249 GCA_039034155.1 Deinococcota bacterium
AAAAGTGACATCTCTAGCGCTCTTAAGTCTAACCCCAAAGACAAAAACGCTTTACAAAAAATCAGCCTTTTATGGCAGCCAAGCACATGGAATAAATGGGTTCAACAATTTATCACTGTGGGGCTGTACTTGTTGCTATTTCCCTTGGCCTTCATGGGTATATACAGCCTTTTCCCTAATAGCTCATCTGTTGTTAGGGATTCACTAGGGGGTGCTGTAGGGCTTCTAGCTAGCGCTGCTTGGTTGATGAAAACTATCGTTTCCAATCAGCTCGATAGGGAACGGGATGTATTACGAGCCCAGCTCGATAGAGAACGATACGTGTTCCAGACTAGATTTTCTCAATTACATCAAGATAGGGCACAAGCTCTCAAAGAGATACATGATAAAATTAGTGAACTATACAACAAAGGTCGTGATGTAATTTTTAATGTAGAATATCTTCAAAGAGAATATCCAGATACTTCAAGCGCTCTTGATGATGAAAGAGCAGCTGTGTACAACGAATTTTCAGCGTGGTTTCAATCTTCAATGCAATTCAAGAGGGATTTGCAAAAGAGGAAGATTTACTTATCGCGTCAGCTTTGCCAGAACTTAGAAGAAGCGATAAGTGTTATAGCTGCCGCCATTGGAAACGTATACAGCGATTTTGCTATCAATGACCAAAAAACTGAATTGAAGCGTGAATGGCCCAACATAGATGGGGATATAAGAGATTTTATCGAGAAAGACTGCTTAAAACTCTTGGAAGACCTTCAACAAGAATTCCGCAAACTTCTAGGTGACGACCTATGACCGACCCCCAACGAAGCCATTACCAACTTATTCACACGTGCTGAAGAACTCTGCAAGCTCAGCTTCGAACAACTTGATACACAATTGAATCCCTCACAGGCAGCTATGCAAGGCTATCTGTTAAGCTATGAGAACGCATCTACACACTAAAATGAGACTCGCCGACGAATTGCTTTAGCAAGTTTGCGTTTATAGGTCTGCTGGGAAACCTCCACCGCACCAAAGCGGCGCAGATGTTCGGTCATAAACTGAACATCAAACAAGCTGTAACCCTGCTGCCTTAAATGCCTCAGCAGCGTAACCAACGCAACTTTGCTACTGTTACTCACGCGGCTAAACATGCTTTCACCGGCAAACAACCCGCCGATAGCTACGCCATAAAGCCCACCCACTAGGCAGTCATCTTGCCAGACTTCAATGCTGTGGGCAAAGCCCATATTAAACAGCGCCGTGTAAAGCTCAATGAGTTCGTCGTTAATCCAAGTTGTCTCTCGCCCTGGTGCTGGCGCAGCGCAGGCACGCATCACCTCCGTAAAACACTGGTCGTAGCTGATTTGGAAGATGTTTTTACGTAAAAGCCGTTCTAGTGAGCGAGATACATGTAGCCCGTCCAGCGGGATAATAGTGCGTGGGTCAGGGTCGTACCAGTAAACATCACCAGTATCTGGCTCTGCCATAGGAAAATACCCTTGTGCATAGGCGTAGATGAGCATCTCCGGTGTGAGCATCTCTACTGCCATTAGATGACTTGCGTACCATTTACCATCTTGATGGTGTCATCAATCATGGCAGGTGTTGGATACACGCTACGGCTCACGCGAACTGCTGCTGCTGCCATAGCGTAACGTGCCAGAGTAGATACATCTTGCGATTCACACAAACCTACAAGTACAGCTGCCAGCAAGGTATCACCAGCGCCCACAGGCGTTACTGCTTTAATCTCAGGGGCGGGCACAATGACACAACTATCACCTAAAGCAAACGCAGCACCTAGCTTTCCTAGCGTCACAATCACTTGAGGAATGCCATGTGATTGTAGGTCGCGTGCGGCGCTGGCAGCTTGCTCGAGGCTCGTAACGCGCTTACCCAGCAGCGTATAAATTTCATCTTCATTGGGTTTTAGAAGCCAAGGCTGTGCTTCAAAAGCAGCCGTTAGGGCCTCACCTGAAGCATCTACGATAACCCGCACCCCACGCGCTTGCCATGTTGTGACTAGCGTCGCGTAAGTGTTAGCAGGTAGTCCGGGCGGCAAACTTCCGGACAGCACAAGGTATTTAGGGTTTGTTGTGGAAGTATTTTGTAGGGCAGCTTCAAGGCACGCTTGACAAGCCTGCCAAACATCCTCAGTTAGGGGTGCACCAGAGGCATTAAATTCGCTTAGAACACCGTTTTGGTCAATGATTTTGGTGTTGCAACGGGTATTATGAGGTGTGGGAATACGCTCGAGCCTAAATGCCTCTCCCCCACCTTGCTCACTAGCATGGTGTGCTACCCCTTGCTGAAGTTCGTCAGCAATCATCTGACCAAATGCACCACCCAAGGGCGCAATGGCTGTACTAGCATGACCCAACTTCGCCAGCGCCCGCGACACGTTGAGGCCTTTACCGCTTGCTTCAAAGCTGACTTCACGTGCGCGGTTAAGCTCACCAAGTTTAGGGCCCACCATCATCATGCGCATGTCAAGCGCGGGGTTTAGCGTCAAGGTGACGATCACGAGATTAGTTTAACAAGTCAGCATCACAACTCACGCACATCAATTTCAACAGGCAGACCCAGCGCTGCATTAAGCTTTTCATCGCTCAATCTACGTTGGTCTAAGTAATCATCAAAGTCAATATGTTGTGGCGTTGCCCACGATGTTTGATGGGTAAATTTAGATAAAGCAGCGAATCTTCCAGAGCTTTCTAAGCGGTAAAACAAATCATGATTGGCATAGACAAACATGGGCCCAGCTAGTTCAAATTTCGCAAAGGGCTCAGCAGCACGCAAGCGTTCAAGACCTAATGTAGGAACAAGGCTCTGGCCAATAACAACAGGGGCGTATATGACTAACTTGTCTGGAGGTTTGTAGGGGTCATCAGGTCCGTACCATGCGTCGTAATCTGCAACACCTTCTACAACTGTGACATAACCATAAAGAGGATTAAGCGCTTCTAGTAGCCTAAACAAGCCAGGGCGAACCTGGGGTAAAAACAAGTTGGCAGCTTCTTGATCGGAAGAACCATAGCTGTTGCAGTCTACAGCAAGAATAACTAGATCTAACTCTGGCTGATAGTAACCTTCTGAGGACGCATAATACCAAATGTCTATTTTCTCGACGTCACTACGGTCGTATGTCCGAAACCTGATGTGGGACATCACTTCATGCTGCGTCTGACGCATAGCATCTATAAATTGTTGTCCTGAGTGTACCTTGATTTTCTCTGAAGTAAGACCGTATTCGGTTTGGATGGTCTTGTTACTAGAAATTTCAAAGGTCCAATCACGTATCTGATTATCAACACTGGAAGTGAACGCAGACAGTGAGGAGAGTCTGTTAAGACCCTCCTCTAAACCTGCTAGGGGCAGGACTAAAGCTAATAGACTACTGTTTACTGACATTACCTACCCGGGGCTAGTACTCTACCAGTTTGAGTCACAATAGCTATACCCACTTCTCTTGCAAGCCGTATGGTGTCATCTAAAAGTTGCGCACTGCTGTTGTTATTGCCTAGAAGGAATCTGGTTGATAAAGGCTATGCCCAGCGGATGCTGTGGGCGTCAAACGGACTTGGCAGGGCGTCATTCACTGGATACACGCGCACGCCGTAGATGAGCCTACCCGTAAACTCTGGCGTGAACTGAGCGCGGTAGAGGCTACTCCCATCTACCCTATCTTCCACTTTGCTAAGAGGTACAGTGCGCAAGTTCGTTTCTAGGTCGTCACCTTCGCGGCTGTAGACAAGCTCCACGCAAATGTCACTACTTTCAATGCCTTTGGTGCTTACTGTGGCGGTGACCTCGAGCGTGTCACCAATGCGCTTAATCGCATCTGTCATGACATCTGCAGTGACTGAAACATTGTGCCAGTTTTGGTTGATATGCCGCTGCCAATCGGCTAGTTTCGCTGCAGCAGCGTAATTGTCTGCTGCCATGTGAGAAGCCCGTTTTGAGGCTGGTGCGTAAAACATGTGGACGTAGTCTTTGACCATACGTTGAGCATTAAACTTGGGCGAGACGCTGGCGATAGCTTGCTTGGAACGCTCGAGCCAGTCCAGAGGCGTACCTTGTGCATCCCGCTTGTAATAGAGAGGCACGACTTCCCGCTCGAGCAAGTCGTAGAGCGAATCAGCATCACTCATATCAGTAGCTTCATCATCACCTTCGTGGCCATCATCACCGGCGTAGCCGTTGCCAATCGCCCATCCATTGATGCCGTCGTAGCCCTCTGGCCACCAACCGTCTAAAATGCTCAAATTAAGAATGCCGTTCATCGCTGCTTTTTGCCCACTTGTCCCCGAGGCTTCTAGCGGCCGACGTGGGTTGTTTAACCAGACATCGGTCCCGCGGGTGAGGGTTCGACCTACAGCCATGTCGTAATCCTCAACAAATAAAATTTTGCCTGCAAAACGATCATCTTTGGAAAGCTGTTGAATGGTTTCGATAAGCGCTTGTCCAGGTCGGTCAGCAGGGTGCGCTTTACCTGCAAAGACAAGTTGCACATTTTTGCCGATTCCGTTGAGGATGTGGTCAAGCCTGTCTAGGTCACTAAAAATCAGCGTAGCTCGTTTGTAAGTTGCAAAGCGTCGCGCAAAGCCAATGGTGAGTGCTTCAGGGTTAAATAAATTCTCAATGTTGTGAAGTGCTGTGGGGTTAGCACCATAACGTTGATACTGACGCACCACCCGCCGCCGTAAAAAGCGCACACTTTGCGCTTTGAGATGCTTGCGAACCTCCCACAGGGCGTGGCTATCTAACTTCAAGACAGCTTGCCACATGTCAGCATCGTCTAAGCGTTCTTGCCAATCGGTTGGTAAGACTGTCCTCAGCAACTCAAACATCTCGGGTGCTAACCAGGTTTTCAAGTGAACGCCGTTGGTAATGTGCTTAATGGGAATTTCGTCAGTAGGTACAGCGGACCACAGGTCACGCCAAATGCGGCGACTGGTATCGCCATGTAGTTCAGCCACACCGTTTCTGCCGCGACTAAAACGCAGTGCAAGGGCAGGCATACTAAAGACCCCGCCCCAACCTTGGTCGTGCCGGCCCAGACGGTGGAACTCTTGCTGATTGAGCCCTAAGCTGCCCCAGTAACCGTTAAAGAACTCGCTTACTAGATCAAACGCAAACGCGTCGTTACCGGCAGCTACCGGCGTATGCACGGTAAACACGGTGCTGGCTGCGACGACTTGTTCAGCTTGCTCAAAGTTCATGCCAGCTTGGACAAGCTCGCGGCAACGCTCGAGCGCCATAAACGCGCTGTGCCCTTCATTCATATGCCACGAGGTAGGACTAATATCCAACGCACGCAACAAACGCACGCCGCCAATCCCCAACATAATCTCTTGGGAGATGCGGGTGTGTTGGTCGCCGCCGTAAAGCCGCGACAGCAAATTGCGGTCTTCTGCGGTGTTGCCTTCAACATCACTGTCGAGCAGGTAAACATTAACCGAGCCAACCTCGAGCCGCCAGGCCCGCAGTTGTACATCGCGCCCACGCAAGCTGACACTCACGTGAAGTTCGTCGCCAGCTTCATCTAGTACTTTATGAAACGGCATCTCTGAAGGCGCTAAACGTTCATAAATAGCTTCTTGGGTACCATCTGCTGCAACCCGCTGGTGAAAATACCCTTCGGGATACCACAAACCCACTGCCACCAACGGGACACCTAGGTCAGACGCAGCTTTGGTATGGTCTCCTGCTAAAACACCCAAACCACCCGAATAAAGTGCCACCGCTTCGTGCCAACCGTACTCAGCACAAAAATAAGCGTAGACGTGATCTTGAAAGTCGGTTGTTGAGGTATCTGTCTTAAACCAACTGACAGCCTGATCAAGGTAGGCTTCAAAATCAGCAATGACTTGGTCGTAGAGGGCTAAGTAGTCAGGATCGCTAGCAGCCTGCTCGAGCTGATGTTGTTCTACATCGCGCAACATTTTTAAGGGACTGTGACCACGTTCGTCCCAGGTTTCAACATCCAACAAACGAAATAGCCTACGCGCAGCAGGTTTCCACGTCCAGTACACGTTATAGGCTAACTTCTCCAGCTTGCTGATGCGCTCGGGTACATGCGGTAAGACCGTCACATGTCCAAGAATATTCATGATTTAACACCATCCTTCGTTTTGTATCTCAATGAGCTTTATAGCTTCACAACAAACATCTTAAAGACACCTCAATAGCAACATACAAACACTACGAGTGCCATTCAGCTCATCTAGGTTTACGAAATAAAGGTCACACAAAAGTGACACC
>JBCCBI010000337.1:0-6242 GCA_039034155.1 Deinococcota bacterium
CCGTAGGCTCAAAGTCTTCAGGGTCTTGAAAGAAACCTATCGTCATCGACGGCGTCGCTTTGCGTTAAGGCTTACCCTCATCGCTGCGCTTTACAACCTTGATCTAGTTAGTCCTTGACTTTCGCCGGAGGTCTAGTATGTTAATGAATACGCTGAACATACTGTCAACAGAGAGTGCAATACTTTCGCTTGAGGCTAGTTGAAAGTTAGCCGAGTAAATTAGCTGAGCAAGTTCTGTCTGCTACGACACTGTCTGCTACAACAATGTTTGAAGTCCCAAGATTCAATAGAGTACGATGATAAGGCATTATGATGTAAGGGGATACACACTTCATTTCTGTAGGAGGACTTATGAAATCCGTAATTTATACGCTTATCGCAGCTGTATTGCTCTCTAGCGCAGCCTTTGCGCAAGATGGTACAACCAGCGTCGTAGAAATTGTGAGCAGTGATCCACAACTTAGCACCCTAGCTAGTGTTGTTGTAGCTACTGGTTTGGTGGAAGTGCTTGAGCAACGCGGCTCGTACACCATCTTCGCACCTACCAATGACGCCTTCGCTGCTGTTCCAGAAAGCGTTTTACAAGCCCTTTTAGCTGATCCAGACGCCCTGCTTGGCGTATTGGAATATCACATTGTGCCAGGTGCGCTCGTTGCTGCCAACGTTGTTCAAGGCAGTGCGGCAACCACGCTATTTGGTGAAGACGTGACCTTCGATGGCGCTACTATTTCGGGGGCTAACATTATTGCTACTGACCTTATGGCGACCAATGGTGTCGTGCATTTTATCGATTCGGTCATTTTACCCGAGTCCCTCGGTTTGGGTGAGCCTGAAGAGCTTGATGACTTAGTGGAGTTAGTTACCTCTGAACCACAATTTAGTACACTAGCAACAGCGCTCGAGGCTGCCGACTTACTAGACGTTTTGCGCAGCGGCACCTTCACTGTGTTTGCTCCCACCAACGACGCCTTTGCCAAAGTCCCTCGTGATGACCTCAACGCCCTTCTTGCAGATACTAACGCCCTCCGTGACGTGCTCACTTATCACGTGCTCGTGGGCGACGCCATTCAAAAAGACCTCATCAACTTCGAAGACGGTTCAGCTAGTACTGTTCAAGGTGACGTTGTGATGGTTGGCGTTATGGACGGTATGGTCATGATTAACGACGCGTCTATCGTGTCCGAAAACATCATCGCCTCAAACGGGGTTATTCAAGTGATTGATACGGTGCTTATTCCCGGTATGTAAATTCTGGGCATGTAGCCTTCAAAACTATTTGCAGTTAAGACTAGCAAGCTGGTGGTGACATCAGCTTGTTTTTTATGGCTTGGGTCCTAGAAACGTCGTGAGTTTGTGATGGCGCGCTCATTTAATGGTATTTTAGCTGTCAGGATGAGCGTATCGGACGAGTTACAGCAACGTGAACAGGCAGCGCTCGAGAGCTATCAGCTTTTGCCCCGTTTACTACATACGGTAGATGCCGTGGACACATCCTCGGTCTTCCTTGGTACGCGGGTGGATACACCTATTGTGCCCATGCGCTACAACACCGCCCCAGATGCACCAACGCACCTGTGTTTTTTAGATGCTGACCACCTGCTCGCCACAGGGGAAATAGATGGTGATGAATCATCAGCTTACGACCTCCAGCAGTGTGTTTTGGCGCTTACGCCTGGCAAAATGGGTGCACTTATGCCCAAAGTACGCAAGTTAGTAGCTACCAAACCTTTAGCGTTAGCGCTTGACATGACCAAACTTGCCGACACGCCACCTTATGGTGAGCAGCGTTGGCATCCGCGCAGCCGTGAAGATATTGCTGAGCTTCAAGCTGCTGCTGGCGTGCCCTTGTGGCTCTACGGGATTGCCAGTGTGGCAGATGCTGAAGTTGCCAGTGAGGCTGGCGTTGAGGCCATCGTAGTGGATAGTAGCAGCGGCTTACACCTAGCTGCCCCGGCTACGGCCGATATTTTCCCAGATATTTTTGATGCTGTGGCCGGCACCGTCGCCATTCATGCAGGTGGGCTAGTACGCAGCGGTATTGATGTGTTTCGCTATTTGGCTTTGGGAGCTGAAACAGTTGTCGTGCGCAGTGACAGAGCGCTCACCAACTTACAACATGAACTCAACTACGCCATGCGCTTAACAGGTTGCGCCACACTAGCAGACATTGGCTATGAGGCTATTTTTGCACCTCTGTTTGAGGAAAGCTAAATGCTTGCTTATCTTGATGGTGTGGTAGCGGAAGTGCGTGACCAAAGTGTCATTATGCAAGCGGGTGCGTTTGGCTTTGAGGTGTTTGCGCCCAAATCAACGTTGATGGCCTGTCAAGTGGGGGCAGCACTTCGCTTACATACTTATTTAGCAGTCAAAGAGGACGACCTCAGCTTATTTGGTTTTCACCAGCTTGATATGAAACGCTTATTCGAGTTTTTGCTAGGAGTGTCTGGGGTGGGCCCCAAACTTGCTTTAGCGATGTTATCTGCCTTGCCAACGACACTCATTGCCAAAGCCGTGCTCGAGGAAGACGCAGGTCTACTTGCCAGTGCGCCGGGCGTAGGCAAAAAGCTGGCTCAGCGCATTATTCTGGAACTTAAAAACAAACTGCCTGAAGAACTTATGGCGGCCTCTGGCGGGAGCGCCCCCAAAGCCTTGCTAAGCCCTGCCGGCGATGACGCTGTGGACGCCCTGCTAGCACTCGGCTACCGCGAAACAGCTGTTAAAACAACCGTTGCTGAACTGGTACTCGCTGACCCAGAAGCAAGTGCTGAAACGCTAATTCGCAAAGCACTTGCCAATTTACGTTGAACAAAACTTGTCATAGTCTATGTACGTGTTAGAAGCGTTTGTTAATGTGCCCGAGCCTCACAGACCTACGTCCTTTGTAAACAGTGTTGAGCACCGTACCATCTTGAACATCGTAGTGTGCCATCATACTAAATAGTGATTTTACGTCACTAGACATATGTTCTAGACAGTTGTTCTTGAACAACATGTCAGCAGATTATATGTCGTTATAAGATTTGAGATTCATTGTGCGCGTTGACATGCCCGCGCATATTACCTGTGTTGCTTGCGCTCTCACCGTATTGCTTGTGTACTTATACTCTTTCCGGTTAATTCGTTAACGAATTAACCCCCCTAGAAGGTGTAGAAACAACTACCGATTCTGATTGGAACGGCATAAAACCCGCAGGGGTTTATAAAGTGTTTAATCAGAATCGTTATTAGTACTCGTACACCTGTACTTATCGACCATGCAACACAATATATCTTGGATTACCTCCCAAATTTAATTTAACTTAAAAGCGTAGGTTGAGCTGCGCGTGCATTGGTGTGATTGTATTGGCACGATTGCATTGGCATGTTGATGATTTAGCGGCGCGCGGTTATGACCAACATTTACAGGAGATGACTATGTGTGGAATTGCAGGTAGCTGGGGAAATACTGACGTTAAAGCTGTTAAATCTATGATGGACGACTTGGTGCACCGCGGCCCAGACGATGCTGGCGTGTGTGTTCAGCAAGACCAAGCAGCTTTTGGACACCGCAGGCTGGCCATTATGGATCCCGAAAGTGGCGCGCAACCGTTTCAACAAGATACTCGGGCGCTTATTTCTAATGGTGAAATTTACAACTGGAAAACCCTCAAAGCAGAACTCGAACAAGGTGCGCTAGCCACAGGAACTAACCTCGAGTTTCGTACCACCAGCGACGCCGAAGTAGCCTTTCACTTGCTCAAACAACAAGGTCAGCAAGGTGTTAAAGAGCTCGACGGCATGTTTGCGCTGGCCTTTGCGCACAATGACGACATTGTACTCGCGCGCGATCCCATTGGCATTAAACCGCTTTATTACGTACAAGCTGATGACGCGCTGTATTTTGCCTCTGAAATGAAAGCCTTAACTCGCTTCAACACCCCCATTGATACCTTGGAACCTGGCACAATTTACAGCAGCCAACAGGGCAAAACACGCTTTTATGATGTGCCCTTTTATTGCTCAGATAATGCTCAAGATTCAGAACTTTCAGCTACCACAACTAATAAACCTATGCTAGATAACGCGCAAGATGCCATTACCGCAGTTCGTGACAGCCTCGAGCAGGCTGTTGTTAAGCGTCTTATGAGCGACGTTCCCTTGGGTGCATTTTTGTCCGGCGGTTTAGACAGCAGCATTATTGCAGCTATTGCCACAAAGCACCTAGGTCACTTAAAGACCTTTTCAGTAGGTATTGAAGGCTCACCCGACCTCGCTGCAGCCAAATATGTCGCGCAGTATTTAGGAACAGAGCATCACGAATATGTGTTCACCGCTGACGAAGTACGCGCCGCGTTTGGTGAGGTTATTTACGCACTCGAGTCCTTCGACCAAGACCTCGTGCGCAGTGTTATTCCCACCCACTTTACATCACGTCTAGCCGCTGAGCACGTCAAGGTCATCCTCACCGGTGAAGGTGCCGATGAACTGTTTGCAGGCTATACCTACTACAAAAACTACACCGACATGAACGCCTTGCAACAAGAATTACACCGCTCCATTTGCAACATGCACAATGTGAATTTGCAGCGTGTTGACCGCATTACTATGCTCCACAGTGTGGAAGGCCGCGTGCCTTTTTTAGATACCAATGTGATTGATGTCGCTATGAGGATTCCAGCAGCACTCAAATTGCGCGCACATACCCAGAGTGGACCCAAAGTTGAAAAGTGGGTACTGCGCAAAGCCTTTGAAGACATGCTGCCTGAAAATATCGTGTGGCGCGACAAAGCCCAGTTTGATGAAGGCAGCGGCACCACCGACATGCTCGCGGACATCATCGCTGAAGAAACCGCCAAGTTCGACAGTCACGCGTTTCGTCAAAAGCGCCCCGAAGCCGCCTTGCGCTCACCCGAAGAAGCCTATTACTACAGCATGTTTGAGTATGCGTTTGAAGCACCTCAACTGCTTCTACCTAATATTGGTCGGTGGGCTCAGTAGGTGTTTTGATGTTGTGCACATTGCTGGCAGATTTATGAGGTGCTGCCATATAGGGATTAGCATTGAAGATGGTGCTTGAGGAAAGGGAGAAGGGGAGCAAGGGGGAAAGGGAGATTTCATTAGCCTCTATATCTGTATCAGTGCATCTGTATCAGTGCATCGTAAACTTGCTGTTTGATACGGATTGAGGTTGAACACTACATAAACTCTGGCGCGTTTATTCCGTTCCCAACGGAATCCGTACTTTTTCTACACAAAGGGCTGTCTCGCTAAAGCTCGGAACCACGCGGGTTAATTCCGGAAGGAATCAACCGGAAACGGTATGAGTTGGGACATTGCTGACGTACGCCTAACCACACAGACCAAGCTAGCTCAATCAATAACCCTCATATCCTGTACGCAATGGACTTAGTATGAGGGTTACTTTGTAAGCGATGTTGTGTTTAAGCAGGTTGCCAGAGGGTGGCGGCTCGAGCCTCCAAATTCACCGTCAAGGTATTTTGGGTCAGCGTAAGCGTACTACCACTAAAGACATCTTGATAATCACCGAGCGGCACACCAGCGTCTACAACAAGCTCGAGCGTCACCGGGTCATGATTCACATTGATAGTCCCAAGCAAACAGCGCTCATCAAACACTCTGGCGTAAATATACACACCATCTGCAGCATAAAGCGTGTGGTAGCTACCGCGGCGCAGGGCAGGTTCTTCATGACGCAACTGGACGAGGCGTTTGGTGTACTCCAGTAAGCTCTGGTTCCAGATGTACTTGTCATCCCAGGGCATACTTTGGCGGCAGTCGGGATCGTGGCGGCCAGCTAACCCAAGCTCATCCCCGTAGTACAAACAAGGTGCGCCAGGAAAGGTAAGTTGAAATAATAGCGCCATGCGCACGGCATTTTTGTCGTTACCGACAATCGTGAGGACTCGAGGCGTATCGTGGGAGCCAAGTAAATTAAGCTGTACATCGGTAATAGCTTTAGGGTGATAGGTCAAAATGCTCTCAACGGTTTGGGCAAACTCGTCAGCGTCCAATTCTGGAATGTACTGATACCCGCAGCGCTTAATCTCCTCAATGTTGAGTGATTCTGCTGCGGCAAACCCCAAAATAGCCCGCGTAAACGGGTAATTCATGACCGCATCAAACTGGTCCCCTTGCAGCCAGTGGCTCGCGCCATCCCAAATTTCACCCACAATGTAGCAGTCCGGGTTAACCGCCCGGCAGCGCCGCCTAAATTCGCGCCAAAAGGCGTCATCGTTAATTTC
>JBCCBI010000338.1:0-6241 GCA_039034155.1 Deinococcota bacterium
CGCACATACCAAGATTGAAGATGTTGAGGCGTTTACGTGGACGTGGCAGAACTAGTTACTCACCATAATTTTCAAAGCCGGGAGGTAGGGGAACCGCCGCCGCTGTCCAATTTGAGTTAGGTGGGGGTTTAATCCCCTCTAGATCAATAGGGAGTCTAACGTATATACCCTTTTTCTCGGGGAGCGGTGCGCCTTCTAACCACTCACCAACATAAACATCAGGTCCACCATCTACCTCTTGGTACATCGGGAACGTACGTTCTTGCGTTTCTGCCATGCCTCATCTTAAAGGAGTCACCTATGTCTACGCGACCCTTACCCAAAATTCAGCTTTCTGCCCACGCTGCCAGTAACGCCCATGTGGGCGTTTTTCTTTGGGGGTGTGCTTTGCCTTACTCAACTTTACTTGCCCTGTTTGAAGGGGGGTGACGCGCTTATCTCAACATTCGCGCCCTACCTAGAAAGGAGACTTTGTGTCAAAACAGCTTAAAGTGAGCTTGCTAGACGGCGATACTGAATATGCAACAACGCTTGATCTAACCGCCGTTACCACTGACTCACAAACGCCTGTAGACCCACCTGACCCGTCACCGGATGTACCTGATCCAAATACACCACCAGCTGCCAGTATTGGACGGCTCACGATTGATGTGAGTCCAGAAGATGTAAAAATTAATGTTACTAACAAGGTGACATTAGAAAAGGTACTCGAGAATCACCGAGGCGACACCATTATCGACTTGCCCTTTGGTGACTATGAAGTTGTGTTGTCTCATGCGCGCTTTGCACCTGATGATGTGCGCACGTTTGACCTTACTATCAGCGACCCTGTACCACCCGACTTCGTCTATGACTTTGAAACACTGCCCGTAGGTCCCCCCGTAACTGAACCACCCCCAGAGACACCTGGACCTGCTGAACCCGAACCCACTGACCCGTCATACAGTGGTGCTACGACTTACGAAGAGTGGATGGCACAACCCGATGTGCTCGTTAACGACTTCTGGATTAAGCAAATCAACAGTTTGTACAACGCATCAACTAAACAGCGCGAACCCCACCCCGTAAGCAGCCACAGCTTCTTTCGGGCTGTTGAGTGGCAATCAGAGCGTCCGGGCTTTGAAGGCTGGACCTACTTCGTGACAACTGATGTTGTCACTGAAAACGGCGAGCCTCGAGATTGGGCGGATGACATCCCCGACTACATGACCTTGGTCGCCAACTATCCGGTTGAGGTTGCCGTAGTTGGTAACGGGACACCTTCTTGGATTGATGAGACAGACGGTTGGTATTTACTACCAAATGGCTATTGGGCCAAGAAATTCCCTGCAGGGCCAGTTGTCTTAGGCGCGCCTGAGCGTGCTTTTGATCGAGTGCCGCTTTATGATGTGGCAGTTCGTCACGCTGATGGCACCGGTTGGCAATTACCCCCTGTTGCACAACGTTTAGGCATCTCTGCAGGTGGCTCTATCCCTGCGAGCTTACGTCACGACATTCTTATTGCCAAAGACCCACAAGGGCGCGACCGCTTTAGACAGCACGCGCTGTTCGACAAGAAAACGGGTGGCTCTTACGATCACGAACATGGCAGCCTAGTCTCCGAGCTTGACCTGCCCTTTCACCACATTCCGCTTTATGAGCTCGTCAATGACCCACAAAACTTTATTCATAGCGCGTTTAAAGACTTCCATTATGTATGGAAAAAAATGGGTGGCGGCACGATGCACTGTTTCATCACGGTGTATCTGGCTGGTGGGCTCGAGCCCACAGATCACGTCACGTGGGATTTAATGCGCCGTCGTCACCGTCCGTTTGAAGCTACGTTTTACGACAACGACCTAGGCGAAATCGTAGGACACTATTGGGGCTCAGGGGACTTCGGTACGTTTGAAGCAACTGATGGCGTTGGTTCACCCGTCGTAATGCCCATTGGGGCAAAGCACGATGGGGTTCGCAACGAAGACCTACAACGTTTTCATGGGATGAGACATGGTGTCCGTGAGTTTCCTTATCCCCGCTATCCCTACCACACCAGTGGCGAGGTTAAAGCCACAACCGAAGGTCAAGGAGGCTATTGGACCTTCCGACCTGGGCTCGAGGGACGCGCCATTGGGATTAAAGGCACCATGAGCTTTCAGCATAATGATCCTGGGCTATGGGTCAAAAGCGAGACCCAAGCCTACTTCATTCGCCATGCTGGACAGAACGGGTTTGAGCCTAATACTTGGACAAAGCGTTGGGCTGTTCCTCACGACTTTTATGGCATGTCATCATCGAATCTGTACGCCAAGATGGTGTATTACGGCTTTAAAAACTCCATTGCTGAAGCTCATGCGTGGCATGAAGCTCACAACGGTGAGGTCTACACCAATGATTGGGAACTTGATGGCACAACCGTCATAACGCCCGCTGGCACAGTCTTCTTAGAGAAAGACGACCCTCGAGCAACCGTGGTGAACTATCAAAAGCCCGGCTATGAGGGCTTATTTGATACGCGGCCTTTTGATGGTTTCCCTACAGGCATACGCTTCTTTGCTTTAAACGAAAACTACTATCTCAACAACGGTGGTGGTTCTCGCGACATGGTTGGACCATACGGACGCGATTATCTTGGACGTCCCCCACAGATACAGTATTCATTCCCAGCCAACATCCTTCGTTTGGCAACCAACAACTAAACAATCAACTCACACTCAACCCTTAGATGACCCGCTGCGGCGGGTCTTTTTATTGGAGGTTAATTTGAAACTTTTAAAGCTTATCCTGCTCATTATTGCGTTAGCGCTGACCGCATGCGGCTCAGTTAATGATGATGCACCTCTGCTGTTTGACGCCCAAAACATTCCGAACAGCATTGGGCTTTATCCACAAGAAAATACGTGCGATACAGCTACCAACGTTGGTGATTTATGCCTTGTTGCCATTCATCTACTCAATAACACCAACGACTTTGGCATCATCGGTATCAGCTTTGAACTAGGCAACCCAAGCTATGAGCTGGTAGCTGTACGCAAAGCTGACGAAAACAGCTTGCTATCTATCGGTTTGCGCGAAGGCGCTAGTACGCGCAGCCTGATTGCCATTCTCACGCTTAGTAGTGAGCTATTCACCCCTAGCCAGAATGGCCGCGTTGCAAGCGTTGTTATGAGGCGTGTGTCGCCCTCACGCAATATGTTTGTGCTTAGCAACGTCTATCTGGGCGCTAGTACAGCTTATCCAAACGCGCACGACATCGTGCTCGAGCAAAACCTAGCGTTTTGAAAGACTTAGCCAGCTTTGCAAGGGCGACTTTATTCAAAAGCCCTGAGCATGCACCACCAGTAATAGGCAAAGCATACCTAGTCATTTTTGATAAAGGCGGCAGGCAGCTCAGTGACGACTTTGCACTAGCAACCTACAAAAAGTCTGGCTGGCACGTTTTATGGCCTGATTCTATTGTCCGCTTTCATCGACCAGTTCTTGTTTATTTGGAGTTACCCATTAATGAATTGCGTGCTTGGCTATCAGAAATTTTGAGTGGCAAGACCGCAGGCAAACTAGAGGAGGTAGAATCTTGACCGTATCCCGTGATCCTAATTTGATGCACCCGCTTCTACAAGAGCGCTTTAGATGGATGCTGCTTGAGTGGAAGCGTCGCTATCCAAAGGGCCCTATGCCCTTTATTACTTGCACTTACCGAAGCAATGAGCAACAAGCTATTGAAAAGGCTGAAGGTGATAGCAACGCAGGGCCCGGACAAAGCTTACATAACTACAGCCCATGCTTTGCTGTAGATGTCGGTATGGACGATGAGCCTGCTGACGGCGTTGGTAACGATGTCACATGGGTATTTAAGTACTATCAAAAATGGGGAGAGCTTGCTGAAGAGGCGGGGCTTGAGTGGGGTGGGCGCTGGCCTGGGCTTGGTGACGGTCCGCATATTCAGCTCCCAATGACGTGGCGTGATGCTAAAGCTGGTCGGCTTCCTGTTATGAAAGACATACCCGCATTAGGTAAATCTATTCCTGTCGTAGAGCGATTCGTAGGTGCTCGAGTTAATAAGCTTGTGCTACACGACCTAGACGCGTTTGGTTTTGATCTGCCTAGTGAATTGTCACTTGAAGGCGATATCGTCATGACGCACCGCGATGGCAGGCTTGATGTACGCCCCGAAGCTATCAGCAATGTTGATCCCCAACCTTAGTAGAACAACCTATATTCGATTAACTGGGGCGCTTTGGGCGCTTATTTTTTTGTCGTCTTGCACGCTATTTTTCCGCCCCAATACCTGCGATGTGGAATTCGACCAAGCTTTTAACGAAACCGGGAACTACTCAATAGCTTTTGACACATACAACGCTTGCCTAGATGGGCAAGAAAAAGGAGAAGACGATGAATCTTGATTTCTTAGGTGGTATCACTCAAACCGTCGTCCCGTGGGCTTTAGGGGTTGCTGCAGCTTTCATTGGGGGCAATGAAGTCCTCAAAGTTATACAGAAGCTTGTGGGTAGTGACCGAGTTGGCGTTTTTGCCTCGAGGGCCTTGGTGACGGCGCTCCGGCGAGGCATCCTTATCACCAAAGAGGAAATCCAAGCTGATGGCTGGCAACCTGATGATCTTGTCAAAGGATTGCAAGAAAGTGCTCGAGTCATTCTCGGTGCCGCCACCTCAGAAACCGCCGTTGACATGTATTTATACGAGCTGCCTGAATGGTTAATGCAAGCACAGTTTGGTAGTAAGGACGCCAAGACAATTTTGGCTGAACCTCAGAACGTAGAGCTCATCGAGACGCAGTTAAATGAGGCTGCCGATAAGCTCATAACAGGTGACCAGAAACAGATTATTTGGGCTGACACTTGGTTTAGAGCTGCAACTAAAAACGGAAATCTGCCCGCGCCCACTCAGTAAATTGCCCTTCCTCGCTGTTATAGGTGTGCTCATATCAATGCTGGTTTGGGCGCACCTTATTTTTTGGAAGCATGAGCGCCAGACGTCATTAGAAGGGACTCTTATGGTCTGTATTACCGTGGCGCTTGCGCTCATCATGTACTTATTTTGGCAAGTTCATTTTGCCAAGCCGTGCATCTATGTGGTGCTCGAGCAGCCAAGGTGTGTATGAAACGAAACAAATGGCTCATCATCACCTTGATTGTCGTGGCGTCACACTGCTTTGTTTTGGAGAGAGGTGTTTATTTTGACACCCAACAACAAAAAGATTCCCCTATCAGACGCTAAACGCGTCAAGGACGCTATTGACTACCCAGCGTTCCACTTCTTTAAACTCACATTCTCAGTCGTCTTAGCGCTTATGGTGTTAGGGTTTTTGATTCAGCCTAGCAGTGTTGCGCCTTACGACATGATGCTGTTTTCGGGTTATGTCAGCAAGTATTTCTACGTCATTTGGTGTGCTATCAGTGCCGCACTCATGTACGCAGCACATCCACATCATTGGCTAGGCAAAATAGGTTTCTTAATGCCCGCGTTGCTATTTTTCTTTATTGGCGTTATGACATTATTTGCACAAGATTACGTCACAGGCGCGTTTTATTTGGGCTTGGCGTTTTTTATAGCACGCACGTTTGTAGGGAGCTAGCCATGTCCCCAGAAACACTCACCTTAATTATCACAGCAGCAAGTGGCGTGCTCACGGTGTTGTTTAAGTTTGTGTCAACCAAAAGTCAAACAGACTTAGAACGTCGCCGCGACAATCACACAATTTTGATGGATACCATCAATGAAAAAGATCAACTCACAACGATGTATGCGCAAAAAGCTAACGAAGCTGATAAAGCTAAGCGTGAGGCCCAACAACGTGCCGACGAATGTATGAAAAGCAAGCACGAGCTAGGTAATCGTCACCAAGAACTACTCAGCATTAACGGCAGAATGGCCATTCGCATACAAACGTATGAGGCATGTTCATACACGCACTGTCCTTGCAGAGATCAGCTTAAAAGGCGCACCTAATGTGGTGGCCATTTGGGCGCAAAAAGCGCAAGGAAAAGTCAGTGCAACCAGTTGTTGACAAAACGCGCATCACTGGACGTGGTATTCCTACGCCTGCACGTCCAATGCCACCAAGAGCGTATGACAACTCAAGCCAACTGCGAATTACGTTAATGGAAGCAGCAGGGCGTGAGGAGCGACTTAAATCACGCATTGCTGATATGGAACTCAATGCAAAGGCGCTTAAAGACACCATCAGGAAGCAACGCGCCAAGATTGAGCAGCAGCAAGAAACTATCCAACGCCAAGATAAGAA
>JBCCBI010000339.1:0-6218 GCA_039034155.1 Deinococcota bacterium
GCGATCCCAACGAGACAGACGAAATGTATTTTTTACGCCACTGTTTTATGCAAGTGGAATTTGCTGAGGGTGCAACCGAGTGGAGCGAACAAGCTTTTACAGACTGGGTTGCCAGTCTAAGCGAAACTGAGCGCCAAACCTTTGCCGAAGCTGGCGGACAGATTGCCAGCGGTCACTGGCAGCAACATGTCAACGCA
This sequence comes from Deinococcota bacterium, assembly GCA_039034155.1. Taxonomy (GTDB): domain Bacteria; phylum Deinococcota; class Deinococci; order Deinococcales; family Trueperaceae; genus JBCCBI01. The sequence goes on from JBCCBI010000339.1 coordinate 198, forward strand.
GATACTAGCGCCCTGATTGACAATATGCGCGAAAGTCAGCAGCGCGGCTTTGTTGATACAGCAGTTGACACCGTCGTGACTGCTTTTTCAAAGTTATTTTGAGTTTGGAAAGGAATACGCAAATATGAAACGAGCACAGCAACGCGTCTGGAACAGGTATTGTTTAGAGCACTTTGGTCTCCCGTACCACGATTGCACCTCGAGGCAGCAACAACGTGCTAAGCAGCGCAGTGAATCTTTAAGTACAACGCCTAAACCCACAAAACAGCGGTTTGGCAAAGCTTACAAAGCAGGTTGATGAGGCTTCAAGGGAGACTCACAACTGTCATAAGCATAGCGGTAATCCCATAGTAATCCATGCCATTAACTTCAAGTTTGCAGGGCTCCTAGTAAGGCTTACAATCAGCGTGGCAAAATTATCAGAAAGCAACCTTAGAACCTTGCCATAGTTATCAAAAAGGCTTATAACACGCATGTGCGCAAGCAGGTCGACTATATGACACTTTGTTTCCGCGGTCCCTAGGAAGGCTTACAACTAGCTTCAGGAATTTCACATTCTCGCAGCTCTTGTAGGTTTGTGTGGTCCCTAAGAAGCCTCATAACCCATCTTCATTGAGGGTAGCGTTTAGTTTGATAACAATTTAAGCAGAACTGACGACGTTAGCATCAACCCAGGCATTGAGATCGCACAGGGTTGTAAGAGCATCATCTAAGCTAAAATAAAAACTCAAAATTTAGTATCAAGTTGTTTCCAAAGGTAAATTAGGTAAATTCGACGCAGGCTTCAACGATTCTATTTAACAGCCCCCATGGTCATGCCCTCAACAAAATATTTACGAATTGCAAACGCCATAATCAACATGGGAATCATGACAAGAATGCCAGCAGCCGACATTTGCTCCCACGGTACATCACGTTCACCTACAACATTTACTAATCCAACAATTGCCGTGCGCGAATTTCGCCCGGTGAGCAAAAGCGCATAGAGAAACTCATTCCATGCAAGAATAAATGCGAATATACCTGTGGTAATCAGTCCAGGAATAGACAAAGGCAAAACGATGTGCTGCAATATTTTAAACTCGGTACACCCGTCCACCATGGCGCTCTCTTCAATTTCCATGGGCAGTGTGTCCATAAAACCTTTTAAAAGCCAAATAGAAAAAGGGATTGTACGCGTTAAGTTGATAATCACCAACCCAAGGATGGTGTCCAGCAGATCAAAACGGCGAAAGAGTGTGAAGTAAGGCAGTACCAAAACCACTGGTGGAAAAAATTGTGACGCCAAAATGCCTACTAGTAAAGCTTTTTTAAATGGTAATTGGTAACGCGATAAACCATATGATCCCATGGCAGCAAGGGGCAAGGTAATTAGCACCACAAATACACAAATAAGCAAGCTATTTAGCAATAAATCTGCGAACTGAAACTCATTAAATAAAATCTGGAAGTTTTGCAACGTTGGTTGAAAGAAAATAGTAGGTTTTCTAACGTCAATTGGTAACTTAAACGCAGAGGTCGTAATCCAAAAGATAGGAAACATTACGAACAGGACAATAACTGTGAGCGCAGTGTGATGCCTAATTTGCGCTCGCCGTTTCTTTTGTCGTTGTTTCTTGTTGACTACATCCTGATTGGGAGAATAAGTGTTACTGGTCATTATTTAATCCAATAACACTCGTGAATACACATAAGAGAGCACGATCAAAATCATGGTGAGAATCATCGCTAGTGCCGAAGCATAGCCCATGTCAAAAATCTGAAAGCCTACCCGGTAAATAAAATAGTTGAGGGTTTCGGTGGCGCGACCTGGACCACCTGCTGTCATAGTTAGCACGAGGTCAAACATACGGCTCGAGAACAGTGTGATCAGCAAGGCCACGACTAAGATCATCGGGCGCAGTAAAGGCAAGGTGATGTTTACAAAAACCCGCCAGTCACTTGCGCCATCTACTTTGGCAGCCTCAAAAATACCGCTGTCGATATTGTTGAGAGCACCCAAAATCATCAGTCCACCTAACGGACCCCAGGCCCAAAACAGCGCTGCTGACATCCAAAATAGTGCCCAAAAAGGATTTGCTAACCACACGACATTTTGCATAAAGGGGAACAGAAAATCAAGCATAGTATCTATAATCCCTTGCCCCTCGAGCAACATAAACCTGTATGAATACCCACGTAGCGTCAAGCTAATAGCAAAGGGGAAAATAAGCAAAGCTTTTACAATGTCGGCAAAGATTGAGCCACGTTGCACATTAACAGCAATAAACACCCCAACAACAATAGAGAAAAACGCGGTCATGGTGGTGTAGGTAAAGGTGACCCGCAGGGAATTAAGAAAATCACCATCTTGAAACGCACGCACGTAGTTATCGAACCCAACGTAACCTTGCGGTGTGAGTGAGCGTGTGATTTGCCAACGTTGGAAACTCAAGTTCACAACCTGCAAAATAGGCAAGACGGTCGTCACTACCAAAATAAGCAACGTGGGTAAGAGCAAAACATATTTAAAGTTAGAAGTACGCATAAGAACGTAGTTAGCTAGCCAGTACTCAGTCTGTTAGGTATCAAGCTGAAATACTTGTGTACTGACTAGCTAATCTAGAGTTTTAGTATCTACCAGACCGCTGCATTACGTCGTCAATGTCGGTGGCTGCGCTGTTTAAGGTTTCAGCTACATCTGCACCACCTGCAATGTTCGACAAGGCAGTTTCTAAAATGTCACTGCCTTCAGGGAATTCTAGATAGACGGGTAAGGGGGTTGCGCTCGAGTACGCATCACCCATTGCTTCACTAAAGCTATCCCACGAACCTGCGGCGGCATCACTGTAAAGGCTGGATAAGCGGTTAGCCACAACAGTTTGTCCTGAACCTACTGCTTCTAAGTCAAGGTCGGGATTCGTCATCCACTTAACCCACTCGAGGGCAGCTTCTTTGTTGTTAGAACTCGCTGAGATTGCCATTGGCCAGGTCATCGCCACAGGTGCTGAGGGACCTTCTGCACCAGGGATAATGGGTGTAAAACCGGTGTTGTCAATGACAACCTGCTCAGCAGCTTCAGGATTTTGGAAGACTTCGTACGCCCATGACCAAGCTAGCACCATGGCCGCTTCGCCACTGGCGTATGACGTGCGGGCATCACCTTCGTTGTAGGTCACAGCAGCAGGCGGCGCGTAGTTGAGCAGGTTGGCGTACATTTCTGTGGCTGCAACCGCCTCAGGACTGTTCATAACCGGACGAAAATCAGCATCGTACTGGTCAGCACCAAAACTACGCAGCACGTTTGTCCACGGAATTAAGCTGATGCCGCCACCTTGTTTGGCCCAGTTCATGGTGATGCCGTACATGTCGTTGTCTGCCTCAGTGATGGTCTGAGCAGCTGCAGTAAGTTCACCCCAGGTTGTTGGTACGCTTAGGCCCAGCTCGTCTAGCACGTCTTGACGGTAGTAGAGCATCATCACGTGAGAGCGCGCTGGAATACCGTAGAGGGTGTCATCTAGCGTCGCCATGCCAATGGTTGCATTAGGGTAGTCGCTTAGGTCAGGCGACCATTGATCTGAAAAATTATCAATGGGTTCTAAGAAATTGGCTAGCGACGGTCCCCAGGTTTCAAAATAGATGGTTACATCCCAACTGCCAGGGCTACCAATGCTTTCAGTGACAATTTTTTCACGCAAGCCACCGAGTGGGTCGTTAGTAAAAAAGACCTCGATCCCGGTAAGGTCGGTGAACTCGTCAACACTGTCTGCCCAAGCGACAAATTGTTTTGCTGCTGGGCAACAAATCAAAAAGGTTAGCTCGGTACCGTCATAAGGTTTATCTTCTAGAAGTCCGTAGGGTAGCTGAGCAAAAGCAAAGCTTGGTACCACAAGAATAAAGACGAGACAAAGTTTCCTAAGCTGATCCATTTTTATAAGTTGATTCATAACTAGCCTCCTAGCAAGTGTACTGAATGATCTAGATGTATACATTTTGGTACCAATCCATGCTGTTAGCCCATGCTGTCTCCCCTAGCCTTAAATTATCAGATAAGTATTTAATAGCCAATATTTAACGAACAATATCTTGGTGCTCGTTTAGGCTTAATGCCTCGAGCTCCTCATCTGTCGTTAAAACCATTTCTCCAAATTGACTTATGGCTAGAGCGGCCATTATACACCCGAACTCGAGCCCCTTCACAAAATCACCGTGCAAGTAACCATGGAGTACACCTGCGGCTAACCCGTCACCCGCGCCAATACGGTCAATCATCTCAACCTCTTTAGCAGGCGATTTGAGTATCTGCTGACCGTTCCAAGCTAAAATGCCCTGATCTGCACATGACATCACAATGTGCTTTGCGTTGGTTAGTTTGGCAAGCTTGAGCAAGCTATCATTGGCTGAAGCTGCACAGCCAAACACTCGAGCAGCATCTGCCTGACTACAAAACAGGAGGTTAGCACCGTCAACTAAAGGCATAAGCACCGCTCTAGCATCCGCCAGGGACCAAAGCTTTTCACGGTAATTGACATCAAAACTAATGGCAACGCCAGCTTGCTTGGCTCGTGCAACAAGTTCAACCAACACAGTTCTTGTTTGATCGGACAGAGCGGCTGTAATACCTGTTAGGTGAATAAGCCGCGTATCCAGCAGATACTCCCAATTCACATCACTTCGGGTTAGCTGGCTAAACGCACTGTATTGACGGTCAAAAATAACGTTAGTGACTCGAGGTTTAGCAGCATACTCGACAAACAACGTTGCTAGGCGTTCATCTTTGCTGAAACACACCGCCGATGTATCCAGGCCAGCTAACTTGTAGGTATTGAGCACGCGCTTAGCTAGAGATGTTTGGGGTAACTTACTGACCCAGCCGGTTTGCCAACCTAAGTGCGCCAGTGCGCCAGCCACGTTGCCCTCTGCCCCAGCTACAGCAAGGTTTAGATTGGTTGCGTGCTCGAGCTGTTCCCCAGCAGGGACACTGAGCCGTAAGTTGCCTTCACCAATCGTGGTGACATCAAACCGGGGCATTAGCTCAGACCTGCTTCTTGCATATGCGTACCTATCCAATGTTTTGCGTTAGAGACAATCTGCACAGCCTTGGCAGCGTCATCATTCCACATCTCAACTAAAAATCCACCGGTGTAGTTCATGGTGTTGAGCGTTTTAAACGCGTCACTAAACGGAACAATGCCTTCACCGTAAGGCACACGCCGGTACTCACCTAGCCTCGTATCTTTTAGATGAACGCCGATGATAGCACCACGAGCTTTTTCAAGTTCTTGACAAACATCTAGGCCGTTAGCAGCTAGGTTGCCAATATCTGGGTAAAGTCTAAGCCAGGGGGAATTCACTTGCTGGACAAGACAGTAAGCCGTTTCCAGTGAGGTAACATCGTCACCATCCATGTTCTCGAGCCCCAACATGATTCCTGCTTGACTCGCCCAGATTGCACCTTGCTGCAAACCTTCCAAAAAGTAGTCCTTGGCTGCTACGTGAGCAGGTTCATAGAATCGAAAGTAACCAGGTATCTGAACCACTTTAATACCGACACAGGCTGCTAGGTGGATGGCTTGATGCAGGATGGCTCGAGCCTTATCCCTCATCTCTTGAACAGCACTTCCCAAAGGATAGGTACGTAACGCGCTCAAAATAATGGCGTAGACCTGCACGCCTGTTTCCAGTACAGCGTCTTGCAGCTTGCGAATATCTTGAGATGACCAATCCAAACGCGCCAGCCGTTCACTTTCATCAACCGAGATTTCAATAAAGTCAAAACCTGCTTGGGCAGCTAAGGTGAGGCGCTCGAGCCAACTTCCTTGCATCGGCAGAGCTTTTTCGTAAATACCCAGTGGACGCGTCATACACTCGCTCCAAACGTACTAGCTCCAAACGTACTAGCTCCAAACGTATCCGTGATAGCAGCTTGAAACGCTTGAGCAGCTTTAGCAGGGTCGCTTGCTTTCGCAATAGCCCGTCCTGAAATAAACGTATAGACGGGTACATTTTTAAACTTGGGAATGTCACTAATTGTCATGCCAC
>JBCCBI010000340.1:0-6207 GCA_039034155.1 Deinococcota bacterium
TCCACTAGCTACGCACTGAAATGATGTACATGATGTCACAAAGTTTTGGTATACTGCATCAGCAAACTCATTTCAATAAGTGGCCTAGCGCTTTTGTACTTGACTGTACTCAGCCTCGAGCAACCACCTAAAAGACATTGTTAAAACATAGTGTGTAGGTGTTGCTCAGCATAGGTTAGTGCATGTAAAGCTTCAGACAGGGTTTATGAGGTGAGTAATTTAAGGCTTAAAGGAGATGTTTATGCTAAAACGCGTAGTGGCTTTATTAAGTGTCGGGCTCATAGGGGTAACAGGTTGGGCCCAAAACCCAGACTGGCCTAGTTCGCTTACTGTAGGCACAGCATCCGTGGGGGGCACATATTTTATCTATGGTGGTGGTTGGGCTAACCTCATTCAACAAGAACTAGGTATTCCTACCAGTACCGAAGTCACGGGCGGACCTGCACAGAACATGTTGCTCATTGAAACGGGTGACATTGAACTGGGCATGGTCACACTTGGACCTGCTTTTGAAATCTGGAGCGGTAGCAGCGAGCTTACGGGTGGTACTGAACTGCGTGAAGCAAGAGCGCTGTTCCCTATGTACAACACGCCGTTTCACTTCATTGCACTAGAAGGCGCAGACATTACCAGTGTTGCTCAGGTAGATGGCACTGCGGTGGGCGTTGGTCCTGCGGGCGGCACGTCTGGTACGTTTATGCCCAAGTTTCTGGACGCGCTCGAGCTAGACACCCGCGACCGCCAAGCTGGTGCTAGTGACATGGCCTCACAGCTGTTAGACGGCCAGCTAGATGCCATTGGCTTTGCCGCAGGTATTCCTATTGCTGCTTACAGTGAAATTGAAGCGCAGCGGGCTGCTAGTATCTTCTCATTTAATGATGATGAACGAGCTGCGCTGTTAGGTAATTTTAGCTATCTCAATGAAGCTATCATTCCAGCAGGTACCTACAACAGCCTAGGCGAAGATTTGCCCACGGTTGGCATGTACAACTTTGCTGTTGCCGATAAAGATATTCCCGAAGACCTTGCCTACGAAATTGTCAAAGCTGTCTTTGACAACCTCGACTTCATGATTGAAACGCACCGTGCCGCTAGTGATACTAGCCCAAATGACCTTGGGCGCAACGCGTTCTTATGGCTCCACCCTGGTGCCATTCGTTACTACGAAGAAATGGGTATTGAAGTGCCAGAAGCGCTCTACCCACCTGAATACCAAGCTAACTAAGTTACCCCCAGACTCCTCGTGTCGTCACTCGATGATATGAGGAGTCTCTATTTTCTCCTAGTCAGCGTATAAAAACACAATGAGTTGTCAACATGGGGATATCAGCCTATTTGTTATTTGATGGTGGGTGATTCAAACATAAGAGGTCATAGGGGCATAACTACCTATAACAAGATGTGTGAATGTGAAATAATATAAGGTAACGGTCTGATACTTAAAGAATAAAATAACTATAAGTAAAAATACTTTTATCAATTTTATGTGCCGTCTAGACAGTCGGCACCATCAAAAATGTGCCCAGCAATATCACCTATAGCTGGGGATGCACCAGTTCATCGCATAATTCCTATTAAATTCAAGAACTTGATTGTTAGTGTTACCCGGATAAATAAGTAAAAACATCTAAAGGAGGATTAGCATGGCGGCACAAGATGAACTACAGGTGACACCGCAAGTCTCAGCTGATACGCAAGCCACATCTGCTGGTGGTCAATCTGACAGTGATCAACCTGCCAGTGATCAACCTGCCAGTGGTCAACTTTCTACAAAGCAGCGTAATTTGCAAGGCTGGCAACACTGGGTCATTTATGGTGCGGGTATCGCTTACGTATTATTCCATATTTATATTTTAAATATTCGAGCAATTGATCCGCTGATTTTTCGTAGTGTACATTTGTCATTTGGAACAGCGTTCGGATTTGCGCTGTTTAAGCTTTGGCGTAGCCCTCAGCAAGGGCGGTATGTCAGCATTTTAGACTGGGTCTTAATCGCTGCAAGTTTAGCCTGCTGTGGCTATTTTTGCTATTTCTTCTTTAGTGGTAGGTTGCCACAACTCCTCTTCCGAATTGGGGTTGTGCCTACTCCGCTCGATGCCATTGTTGCCATTGTTGGTGTGCTGTTGGTACTCGAGCTGACGCGCCGTGTCGTTGGTTGGGAGTTACCTATTTTGGCACTGGTGTTTATTGGCTACGGCTTTGTAGGACCGTGGCTACCTGGGGTGCTCGAGCACCGTGGTTACGATTTTGACAGGCTTTTTAGCTATATTTACAGCCTCAACGGGATTTTTGGGGTCACTACAGCGGTATCTGCCCGTTATATTTTAATTTTTATTGTCTTTGCGTCGTTTTTGGAATTTTCAGGTGTGGGCGAGTATTTTATTCGTTTTTCGTATTCGCTCACGGGTGGCGCGCGGGGCGGCCCGGCCAAGGTTGCGGTGGTCTCGAGTGCGCTCATGGGTATGCTCAACGGCACCTCAGCTGGCAACGCCGTGGCAACGGGTAGTTTCACTATTCCACTCATGCGCCGGGTTGGTTACAAACCACTCTTTGCAGCCGCGACCGAAGCTGTCGCGTCAACCGGCGGTCAAATTTTGCCACCCATTATGGGCGCTGGTGCGTTCATTATGGCTGAGATTATTGGCATTCCCTACGGTGAGCTTATTTTGGCTGCCATTATCCCAGCGCTTTTATATTTTGCAGCCGTGTTTTTCATGGTGGATTTAGAGGCCGTTAAACTCAAACTGTTGGGGCTACCACGCAAAGAACTTCCGGATATCAAAGCTGTTCTGCGAGATGCTTATTTGTTTATACCTGTCGTTTTGCTTATCGCCGTAATGCTGCGGGGAAATTCTATTACCAGGGCAGGTACGCTGGCACTGCTAAGCAGCATTGTGGTGAGTTGGTTTAACAAAGATACCCGCATGGGTTTACGCCGTATGGCAGATGCCATGTATGCCGGCGTGCGCGCTGCAGTTGGACTTACAGCGGTGTGTGCCTGTGCTGGCATTGTTGTGGGCATCATCTCACTCACGGGGATTGGCGGGCGCTTTTCAGCATTGCTTTTAGCAACAGCTCAGCAAAATCAGGTCTTGGCGCTTCTATTTGCCATGCTTATCTGCATCATTTTAGGCATGGGAATGCCGACGACAGCGGCATATGCTGTGGCAGCATCAGTTGTGGCGCCTGGACTTGTGCGATTAGGTATATCGCCGTTGGTAGCACATATGTTTATTTTTTATTACGCAGTGGTATCAGCCATTACCCCGCCCGTGGCACTGGCTGCTTATTCAACAGCAGGTATTGCCAACACAGATCCACTTAAGACGGCGTTAGCCTCGTTCAGGTTGGGCTTAGCAGCATATTTAATTCCATTTATGTTTTTTTACAATCCAGCGTTACTGCTCGAGAGCAGCCCACTCAACATTGTTGGCGCAGTAGTCATTGCATCTGTGGGGGTGTACTTACTGGCCTCGAGCTTACAAGCATGGCTCTTTGGCAAACTTAGCTTGCCGTGGCAACTTGTCACACTAGCTGCTGCTGTGCTACTTATTTTAGGTAGTACAGTGACAAATATCGTGGGCATTGTGTTAGGTGCTGGCGTGTTAACGTGGCAGGTTTATCAAAAACGGCAGCAGATGGTACAAATACCTTCTTAGATAATCTCATTCACCTCGAGCACGGCGCACCGTAACAGATTCCCCGGCGATGCCCCAGTTGTCCGTTTCAACTTCATCAATAACCACCACAGTTGTCTGCGGATTTTTACCCAGTATATCTACCAAAAGTTGCGTGACGCCCCTAATAAGGGCGTCTTTTTGTGCTTTGCTAGCACCTTCTTTGGTAATTTTGATATTCACATAAGGCATTTGATTCCTCCATACCCATCATTAACAACGTCACCTAACATCTAGAGCTAACGACATAGGCATTAGACGCGTTCGAGGGTTTATCCAAAATAGGCCAGCCGAGATTTATGAGTACCATCAGCAGCATCAAACGCAAATTTTTAATCTTGGAAAAGAATCATATTGATAGTTATCGAGGTGGTAGCTGAATACATCGTGCTGTTAGCTATTAAAAAGCGCAATAAACAAGGTCAAGGCTTTGCTAACGTCCTTTGATATTTTGAGGTAAGTACTTTTCCCAAATAGGATCGATGTTAGGCAGCAACCCATAAGCCGCGCTGAACATAAATTTAGGCGCAAATGGACGGTGCTTAAGGTGCATGTTGGCTTCTTCAGGAGTGCGATCACGCTTTTTGGCATTGCAACGGCGGCAACACGCCACAACGTTCTCCCAGCTTGTTTTTCCACCACGGCTGCGCGGTAAAACGTGGTCTAGGGTGAGGTCATTGCTCCTGAGCCCGCAGTACTGGCAGCTATGGTCGTCGCGCCGGAAGACATTTTTGCGGTTGAACGCAACCCGGTGCCGAGGCGGCCGCTTAATATAGCGTTTGAGGCGAATCACGCTGGGGACAACAAAAATTTGACTAGGAGAGCGCAAAACCTGATTGCCGTCTTCAACGCGCTCAGCAATTTCGTGCATAAGCAGCGACACAGCACGTTTAACTGAACACACGTGGAGCGGTTCATAACTGGCGTTGAGAATAAGTACCCGCGCTGAGTTAGGATTGGCGATGCTTACATCATCAGCGCTGTAGCCGTTTTCGTGAAGATCATCCAGAAAAATGTCGTGTGTGAGGTCATTTTCTGTATGTGGCTCGAGCAAATTGTCCAGATCGTTAGCTGCGGTCCTGCCTCCTTATGGCACGTTTTGGCGATTGTGCTTAAAACGAGTGTAGTTTAGCACGGTCAAGGTAGTGTCAGATGTGAGCCTGTTCAGGGTTGCGTTAGATAACGTCGTTGTGATCCTAAGACACGTGATATGCGAAGCATCAATGCTCACTGTGTTGTTAAGAATGAGTTGTGACTTAAGATGTTACGAATACGTCGTAGATTTTGTATTAGCTACTGTGAGCTTCGAGCGCTAACTCAACAAGCTCCACAATCAGGTCACGGTAACTTACCCCCGCAGCTTGCCACAACTTGGGATACATGCTGGTTTGGGTAAACCCGGGCATAGTGTTAATTTCATTGACGTAAACGCGGCCGGTATCGGTATAAAAAAAGTCCACTCTGGCGAGGCCGCTGGCATCAATTGCTTGAAACGCACGAATACCCAAAGCTTGGCACTGGGCCGCTACACTTTTGTCAACATCGGCAGGAATCTGTAAGCTGGCGCGACCTTCGCGGTATTTGGTGTCGTAGTCGTAAAAGCTGCTGTTGTGACAAATCTCGCCAACAGGACTAGCAGCGGGGTCGTCGTTACCTAAAATACCAACCTCGAGCTCCCTAGCATTCACCGCTTCCTCAACAATAATACGTCTGTCGTAGCGGGCCGCTAAATCAAGGGCGCGCCGTAAACTACGTGCGTTGGTAGCTTTACTGACGCCGACGCTCGAGCCCAAGTTGGCAGGTTTCACAAACATGGGGTAACCCAGCGGCTCTAAACGCAAAACAACCTCATCAGGCGTAGCCCGCCAGTCGTGGCGTTTCACAGCTTGGTAAGCAACCTGTGGCAGACCTGCTGCAAAAAACGCTGCTTTCATGGCAAGTTTATCCATACCTAAGGCACTTGCTAGTACGTTTGCGCCTACAAAAGGAAGGCCCATGAGTTTAAGTAAGCCTTGTACGCTACCATCCTCGCCATAAGGTCCGTGTAAAAGTGGAAAAACAACATCAGCATGCATGTTAGCAATAGCATTGCTGGCAAGACTATCTTCTGTAGGAAATGTTTCTAGTGTCCTAGACATGTCAGGTAGCGAAAACGCCACCGGGCGGTTAAGCAGTTGTTGAGAGGCTTCTTGGGAATACAAACGCCCTGAGCGATCAATCACAATGGGAATAGCGCTTACGTCTGCACGACCAGAGTTAAGGCTAGGCTGTGTAAGTGCCGACATCACCGAACGGGCTGAGGCTAAGCTGACCTCATGCTCGTCTGAGCGCCCCCCACAAAGCAGTAAAACAGTGCGTTGTGTCATACGTTTTCCATATCGTGTTGATGCCCCCGTAATTGTGTTGATGCCCCTGTAATTGTGTTGATGCCCCCGTATTGAGCCTGCCACATTGAACTGTACAAATTGCACTGTTAGGACTTACGCACACAACCTCATGGGATAGGAAGGTTGTTTAAGTTGCTGGCTCA
>JBCCBI010000341.1:0-6174 GCA_039034155.1 Deinococcota bacterium
ATAGCTTGTAACAAAACGTCCTGTGTTGTACGCCTGTGCTAGGTAAGCTAATTGTTAATAATGGTTTGGTTTTTAGCGTTTCGCTCCCTTTCTCAACGTCCTCTACGCACCTCACTCACAGCACTTGGTATTGCCGTGGCAGTGGCTGCAACGGTCATTTTCTTGTCTCTTGGTGAAGGTTTCCGCAGTGTATTTGCGAACGAAATTAGCAATATTGGCCCAGATTTGCAGGTAAGTTTTGGGGCGTTTGATGCGACGTCTCTTACCTTACTGCCGCAACTGCCGCTCGAGTACGGTGAGCAACTCGCCGCTGAACCGGACGTCACAGGTGTTGTCCCGCTAACCTTATTTTTGCGGGGTGGATTTGCTAGAAATACTTCATTTTTGTTTCAAGGACTGCCGGCTGAGGCGGAAATTGATGCCATCTACCAAGGTTTTGAGGTTGTGAGTGGTCGTGCGCTCACTGCTAATGACGCTAACAATCAGGTGGCACTATTAGGTCAACAACTTGCTGACCAACGTGAACTCACTCTTGGTGATACGATATCTGTTAATCCCCTAAACACATTTGAGGTTGTTGGCACAGTGCGCTCAATGGGCGGGCTGATTGACAACGCTGTACTTGTACCCCTCAGCAGCTTGCAAGATGCCATTGGCATTGATGACAAGGTCAGTTTTTTTGCGCTCGAGCTAGCTGAACCTAGTAGGGCTGCCGAAGTGGCTCTGGATTTGGGTGAGCGCTATCCAGAACTTGGCTTTCAAACGCGGGCGGACGTACTTGGCGTTATCGAAGAAGGCATCCGCATTAGTGACGTGATGAGAGCGGGTATCAGCATCATTTCACTCATTGTCGGTGAAATTTCAGTGGCAAATACAGTGCTCATGAGCGTGTTTGAGCGCACCCGCGAGTTTGGCGTCATTCGTGCGGTGGGTGCCAAGGGCGGCTTTTTATTCCGCTTGGTACTTGCGGAATCTGTCTGTTTGAGCATTGTAGGTTCAGCTGGCGGTGTCCTGCTAGGGCGTGTTGGTATCGCCATCGTCAATTCAATTTCCAATGACATTTTAGGATTTGATGTGGCTGAGTTAACGCTGCGGTTGCTTTTACTTGCCATTGCCATTGCATTAGTAATTGGCGTCCTGTCGGGGCTTTTTCCAGCTGCCAGAGCAACCCGAATTCCCATTGCTGTGGCGCTGGCTCGAGAATAAATTTATCGAATATATAACTTATTTTGGACGCAGATTCACACCAATTAACCTGGAGTTGTCATGGATATAGCTGAAGCCTCTCGATGTGCGATAGAAATTAGACGTTTTTACGCACGTTATGAGCAAAAGCTTTACGGCCGTTCTTAGCAACCGCAAGATGTTGCCGTTGGTTTTGTGGGCGATGTTGGAGACTTACTGAAGCTTGTCCAAGCACAGGAAGGCATTCGTAACATTCCAGATGCTAAAGACAAGCTTGCCCACGCATTGGCGGATTGTTTGTAGTCAGTTTTGGTACTAGCTGAACTTTACGACATAAACATTGAAGAGGCGTTTGCCAAAACTATGGACGAGATCGAGGAAATTGTGAGTGCTAAGATTTAACGACTTAGACAAACGAATAATGTTTTAAATTACGTTATGTTTGGCTGTTGAATGCGCTGCAAAATAATCTGCCATCCAAACCCAAGTGCAATCACGCCTAAACCCGTAAGCCAGACCCACGGTTGTACAAACGCCGCTAGTCCCAAGCAACACACTAGCCCAGCAATAGACACCCAAGCTGGAACAAAGCGTTCCTCGTCACTGAGTTGAAGTGCTGCCAAGTTGGTGATGGCGTAGTAAACAAGTACTGTAAACGCACTAAACGACCAAGTCACGGTGACGTTACCAATAAGGGCTAGCAGGGCAACAAAAACAGTCATGGTGATAATCGCCCGGGTAGGGGAGGTCTGATCGTTAGAAAGTTTGGCGAGACCGGTGGGCATGTCGCCCCGGCGGCCCATGGCAAGCAGTACCCTAGACAACCCCAACAGCAAGTTAAGCAGCACGCCTAACATAGCAGTCATCGCACCAATAGCCACCAAAAGCGGTGCAAACGGCACGTTGAACTGCGCAGCAGCACGCTCGAGCGGCGCTTGCCCGCTCACTTGTGCTAGGTCAATAGCACCCAGCGTACTCACGGCAACAAGTGCCACCACGCTGTATAAGGTCATGACCACAATGAGGGTTGTGATAATCGCCATGGGAATGGTGCGGCGCGGTTCACGAACTTCCTCACCTAATGTAGCAATGCGTCCATAACCCGTGTAAGCGACAAACATGAGAGCGGATGCTTGTAAAAGTGCTCGAAACGCGGGTACACCATCTGTTTGAAAAAATGGCTGGAGTCGGTTGTCACCTTGCCATAGATTGGGAAATCCTACAAGGATAAAAAAGACTAGACTGACTAGTGTGATGCTAACGATGACTACGTTCACCTGATTGGAACGGCGAATGCCATTCACAAGTACAAAGCTAATGCCGGTAGTGGCAATCAGAGCGATAACAACGATAAGAGTACTTGAGGAAACACCTAGCAAATTAAGCAAGTAGCTCGAGAACCCTAGTGCCGCCGTCGCTGCTGACGCACTTTTTGCAATCAAAAAAAGCCAACCTGCAATAAAACCGAGTTGTGGCCGTAGGTAGCGGTAGCCATATTCGTAGGTGCCGCCACTCACTGCATGATTAGCTGCAAGTTGGGCGCTCGAGAGACCATTAAAGGTGGCGGTCGCTGCTGCAATGAGTGTTGCCAATATAACTGCCGGCCCCACTATACCCGCCGCAATCCCAATACTTACAAACACGCCTGTGCCCACAATAGAACCAAGCCCCATCATCACGGCACCAAAGACGCCGAGTTCTCGTTTTAAGGTCGTTGTCATAGCCGCAGTTTATGAGGTTATTTTTGGTGTTGACAATGCAGCGTGCCTATCGTTTATTAGGACGTTGTAAGGTATGCTAATTGTTACCCTCGAGTAACATTATGTCAGCATTGTGTCAGCTAATTCATGCAAGCCACGCACCGCGTGCTTGTCATTAACTGGCAAAAATAAATATGTAACTCTTTTGAAAAATTTTAATACAAAGCTTTAAAATACGCAGCCATAAACTCAATTAAGGGCAAATTAGAGTAAGCCTTGCAAAAATGACGTAAATTTCTGCGTTTGCATTTCTATTCATTTGCGATGTGCGTCATTTACAACATGAGTGCATTGCGAGAGATGGGATTGTCCTTGAACACATTGTTTCAAGCATAAGTTGTAGATATCTAGCTCATCAGAATGGTGTAATTCTCATCTTTCTTAAACTCACTGGCTCCATACTTTGCACGAGCTAATTGTAGCCTAGAGACCAGATATGACTACCTTGGGGGAGGTGGTCTTGGATATTGGTTGAGCTACTTGGCTTACAAAGGGGGCTAAGGCGATGAAGCGTTTTGCGAATGGACGGCTCGAGCAACATCATCACACTCGGCATCACAAACATTATCTTTACTGGCTAGGGTTGCTGCTGTGTATCAGTTTTATTGTTGTTATAGCAGCTTGTGCCAACCTCACGGAAGGTACGCCGTCAGATGATGACCTAATTGATGCATCTACTGAACTTGACGGTCAAATGATGGCGACGTTTCAACAAACCTTGCAGCAAGTAACGCTAGCAGATGTTGCTGAAGCAGGCGTTATCAGCCTCGCTCAGAACCACCTAGACGACTGGCAAACGCTGACCTTTAGTCAAAGTTACGTAAATCCGGTTGTGCTCATGCAACCGCTCTCGTTTAAGGGCGGTCAACCTGCCATGATTCGCTTGCGTAACGTGACAGCGACCAGTGCTGAGTTTCAGATTGACGAGTGGGAGTATTTAGACGGCTGGCACACCCAAGAAACCGTGAGTTACCTGGTCATTGAACAGGGGCAGCATAGTTTGCGTGGGGTCGAGGTTGAGGTTGGCACCGTCTCAGCAGACCATCAATTTTTCACTCATGAGTTTACAAGCACTTTTGGAACGCCGCCGGTTGTGCTCAGCCAAGTACAAACCACGAATGACGGTACAGCAGTTGTAACGCGGCAACAAAATGTCACCGAAGCCGGGTTTGCTGTTAGATTACAAGAACAAGAAGCCTTTGACCGAGGCAGTGAGCGCGCCCACGTACCTGAAACGGTGGCCTATCTAGCTGCTGAGGTGGGCGTAGGGGAGGGGCTCGAGCTAGCGACACAAGGCGGCATCAATCACACCTGGGCAGCGCTGAACTTTAATAACACCTACAATGCCCCCATTTTCTTAGCAAACTTACAAACCTACGCTGGTGGCGATACCGCTGGGTTACGCTTGCGCGAACTAGCAAGTGCAACTGGGGTAGAGGTCAAAGTTGAAGAAGAAAAATCTTTCGACAACGAAAAAAATCATGCGCCCGAGGTGGTGGGTTGGTTGGTGCTCGAGGGCGCGCCAACTACCTCAGCTAATATGGTTGTTCCCCAAAGTCAGTTGTTACCCGCAGGCACAGGTGCGCTTGACTTTACGGTCACAACATCTCAGCCTGCAACTGTCAAAGCGGACCTTACAGATGTTCCATTTGGTGCGATGGCGTATCAGGGGCAAGCAAGTGCAGATGGCAGATCCCACCAGTTTAGTTTGCCAGCACAGACGGACGTACCCACCACTGTCACCGTACGCGCGGTGTCGCAGCTAACAGGGGAGCCTTTGGGGGAGGCCGCGCAGATCAACTACCGCGTTGTTCGGGATGCACCTGTAACTTACCCGCGCCTATTTACCTTGTGGTATCCAAAGTTTGGGAATTGGGCAGACTTAACGCAGGAGAAGCTCGAGGCCTTAAACGTGTTCATCATTAACCTCCATGGGTACGGACGTGAAGACGGCTACCAGCCCATTGATGAAACATTACTGCGCCAAGCAAGAGCCAACAATCCTGAACTCAAACTCCTCACCCAGTTTTACAGTACGTACGGTTGTGAAGGTGGCGAAACAGAGTTTTGTGATGTGTTAGAAGCTGCTGACGCTGACCCCATGCATCCACTTTTTGAGCAAATCTACGTGCGCAATGCCGATGGATCTATCTGGTTGTATGGGCCGCATCCGGTTTACAACTTTAGTAATCTTGACACGGTCGCGTTTTTGCTCGAGCAAAACCTCAACCTCTGGCACCACGATTTACTCATGTTTGATGGCATGTTTATGGACAACTGCTGGCGCGGGTTTAAGGGCACCAACGACGGCAGTGGCTACGACATCTCAACCAACATCGACCTCAATCTAGACGGTGTAGCAGACGATCCTGAAACGCGTGACCGGGCTTTTGAGCACGGGTTGCAAGATTTTTTGAGCGGTCTGCGGGCGGCTATGCCCAACGCATTAATATTGTGTAACTCCATTGGCGGGCGGCCAGATGAGCAGTGGTTGCATAACACGGGTACGCCGCTTAGTGACCGTGACGGCACTGCGTTTAACTATGCAGATGTGATTGATGGCATTGAATACGAAGACGCCCTAGCAGGACTGAGTTTTTACCGCGATTATTACCGCAGTTTTGCGGAGGTTATAGGCGATTACCAAGCTTGGAACGATCAGCGCGATGGCGTCATCACCATGATGCCTAATAAAGTTGTGCCAGACGGCTCAGCGAGTGATGCTGCCGCCTACAGCGACCTGCGGGCGACGCGCTTTGGACTGGCGGCTGCGCTGATGGGAGACGGCGTGTTTTTGCACGGCGGTTGGGGCTATTACACTTGGTTTGATGAATATGATGTTGACCTTGGTGCGGCAGTTGACGACTTTGGTGTGCCCCTGCCAGACAATCTGGTTATTTGGCGGCGCGAGTTTGAGCATGGCATTGCTTTACTCAACAGCAGTGATGATCCCGTCACTGTTCAGCTTGGGGATACGTTTAGAGCCTTAACAGGTACGCAAGACCCGCAGGTCAACAACGGCGAACTTGTTACTGAGATGACGCTAGACGGTGTCGATGGGCGCATTTTACTGCGAACCGATGAGGTGATAGAGCCACCTAGCAGTGTGCCGCCCATCATCTACTTGCAGTCGAGCATTTCGGCGCGCCCACTGGACTACACCTTACTTGCCAACATTAACTACGTTGAGAGTTTGCCGTTTGACGGCATGGTGGTCAATATTCCAGCG
>JBCCBI010000342.1:0-6164 GCA_039034155.1 Deinococcota bacterium
AAAAAGGTACTAGAGGTCAAGGCTTAAAGGCGCCAAACGGATACCATAAGTACACAAAGTACACACTTCCTATGGGGGTAAAAATTCAAGATACACCACCGCCCTTAAGTTTTGGCAATGATGCTAACCTTCAGGCAAATTTACCGGAGGGTTCCGCAGCGAATTGCGGATGCCAAAGGTGTTGGCCAGAGTGTTGTAGCTGAGCGCATTAAGTACAATTTGGTTTCCGATGAAGTCAAGCAGCTATGTTCAGACGGCTTTTTAACAGAAGGGCATTTAGACGCCATAATGCTTGATGTTCAGTCGTCTGAACTTGCGGCGTGGTTAACCTCTGAGCAAGTCACCCTCGAGCTGGCTAACAAAATCAAGCACGATGCGGATAAAGTAGCTTATTAATCGTAGGAAAAAAAGGTGCTTTGAAGACTTTAAACCTACGATTCATAAGCAAGTTTTTCTAGACATCATTGTGCTTTATATCCATAAGCATCAATCATGCTTAGTTAGCGAATCATTTCACAAACGGCGTCATGGTCGTGAATTTCTTCTCAAGTGCTAGGCTCGAGTCCCACTCGGCATTAATTAATACAGCCCTTTGTTGCACTTATTTCACTTAGCTGCTACGATGTGTTTTCTAAGAGGTGCTCATAAAGAAAGGGATAGCCCCATGCCTACACCCAATCCTTACAGGCAAATGCCACCTACTCCTGATGTTGCTGAGCATGCACATCAAGCACTACAACAGCTTGAAAGACAGGCAGATACTCCTGAAGGTTATCAACAAAGCTACTTAATATCTGGTGATAGCTTTCACGAGCCTATTGATTTGCCTTTGGCTGCTGTAGTCATACTTAAAGAGATACTTAAATCCATGGCCTATGGTTATGGTGTCTCTTTGATTCCAGAAAAGGCTGAACTTACGACAGTACAAGCCGCAGATATTCTCAATGTGTCTAGGCCTTATTTAATAAAGCTGTTAGAGGATGGCAAAATCCCCTACAGAATGGTCGGTACACATCGCCGCGTTTTAATGGAAGACTTAATGGCTTATAAAGAAGGACGGAAAGCAGAACAAGAAAAAGCTTTGAACACACTTGTCGAGGAAGCTCAAAAGCTAGGTCTTGGCTACTAAAAACGCATGTCACAGTACAGTGTTATCCTCGACGCAAACGTACTTTATCCAGCACCTCTTAGGGATATTCTTGTCGAAGCAGCATACAGAAACATATATAGGGCGCGTTGGACAGAAAAAATTCACGAAGAGTGGATAGAAAATTTATTAGAAGATCGACCTGATTTAAGCCGATCGAGTCTTGAAAGGACTCGATTAGCAATGGATAACGCTATTGAGGATTGCCTTATCACGGGTTATGAAAGCATCATTGATGTGCTCGATTTGCCAGATCCTGATGATCGCCATGTGCTTGCTGCTGCCATAGTAGGGCGATGTGATGCTATTGTCACATCCAATCTCAAGCATTTCCCCAAAGATGTATGCATGTCTTTTGGGATAGAGCCTATAGATCCTGATACCTTTTTGTACAGTCAGATGGATTTAGCTACAGGTGCTTTTTGTGAAGCTGTCAAAACGGTAAGGCAAAAATTACGAAACCCACCTAAGACAGTAGACGAATACTTACAGACACTAAAACAGCAAGACCTAGTTATCTTAGCTGCGGCTCTCGAGCAATATGCAGGTGTTTTATAATTGCCGCTCAAGTTTGACTCTCGAATACCCAAATATGCTCGAGTACCCTCAAACAATCGACCCATAACAAAACACCTTCGCAGCGTGAAGGTGTTAGAGGTAAGAGCGTGGCAGCTAGCAGTTAACTTGTCTTAGCAGCAGCTTGCCTTGCTGCTTTGAACTCGTTAGCGTATAGCTCACTGTAGCTCTTAAAATTGCGCTTCATCGGATCGCCTTCCACTGACTGAAAGATACCAGTAGCGCCGTGCTTATCGGTTAGCACGCGGTCACTATGAGCATCTTTAAGCTCGCCGTGTGGAGTATCGATGGTGATGATTGCTTTTTCCATGGTGCTTACTCCCTTCTGTACACGTGTACAAATTCACTCGAGTACTCGAGTACCTTAGTATATCAGTTACTTAGTAAGATAACACTGTTAGCACTTAACACTAAAGTAAGAAAATAGCTCGAGCACTTCGTGCGCTGTTACTATGATGGCCACATGGTCATTACGGTTGCAGGTTTCAAGGGCGGCGTAGGTAAGTCTACGACGGCAATACACCTTGCTGGCTACCTGTCGGAGTCTGCCAGCGTTGTGCTTGTAGATGATGACTTAAATGAGTCTGCACTTTCCTCAAGTGAAGGTTTACCCTATCCCGTCATTAAAAATACAGAGTTACGAGAGTACGCGCGTAACAACGCACCAGAGCACTTGATACTAGACACAGCCGCAAGCAGTGACGTTGACCGACTGCAGGCCCTAGCAGATGAGTGTGATCTACTGATCTTGCCAACATCACCGGATGGTTTAGCGCTGCGTGCGCTGTTTCGGACTGCCAGCGCCCTCGAGGGTTACAGCTATAAAGTGCTGCTAACAATATGCCCACCGAGACCCAGCCGGGATGCTGAGGACGCTAGAGAGATGCTTACGGCTAACAACTTGCCTCTATTTCAAAATCAGATACGGCGGGCGGTAGCTTTTCAGCGAGCCGTACTCGAGGGTGTGCTGGTAAGAGATGTCAGCGATTCAAAAGCAATGGTGGCATGGCTGGACTATGTGAGAGTAGGTGATGAGATTGCCAAAGAAGTCAAATAGGTTTGATGCAATTGCAGGCAAGTTAGAGAGTAACCCCGCAACTCCGAAACAAAGTACTCGAGTAACATCAGCACAAAATACAAATGAACAAAAGTCACGTGCTCAGTTGTTACGAGAAGGCAAGATGAAGCAACTCAAAGTCGTGGTTGATAAAGACATTTGGAAAGCCTCACGAGTCGCAGTCGTTAACCACGAGCTAGACATATCTGAGGTTGTTGAGGACTTGCTATCCGACTGGCTTAAAACACTTGAGTAAGTCTGTGAATTAGTAATAAATGACTCGAGTACTCGAGTACACTCTTACGACTTGGCTTGATTACAAAATGTCAAACGTGTAAAGTTACAAAAGGAATACCCGTCGCGGTGCAGCGAACACCCACGGGCTTTACACCTAACCAGGAGGTGCAACATGGCAGTGTACAACGCTGTCACAGACGTTTCATTATCTAATTCACCCTACAACCTAAACCCACAAGCCAGTTGGCTACTCGACCGGGCTGCCAGGCTCGAGCGACGTTTAGAACTAGGTACACACCTGAGTGATGAAGCTAGCGCGTGGCTGTTTCGTGATTGCTTTCCTGATCGTCACCTGTTTTGGCTTGAATGCCTTGTGAAAGCAGACTTAGACGGTGTTGTGCAGTACGTCAATTTGGAAAGCTGGCGGCGTTTTGACACAGGACGTAAGCGGCGTTACCTGCTAGCAGGTCTCGAGCAGCTTGGGCTTATTGAGCGGCTCTCACGTGGTTGGTTACGGGTAACAGCATGAGCTCGCAACACTGGCAATTGCAGCAAGCCCTTTGGAAGCGCGGGCTGCGTGTGGGTGTGTGGGAGCCGATTATAGCCCCGTCTGTCGTGGTTTATCCCATTCAATTACCTGATGATGTGGAAGCATCCGACGTTGACCGCAAGTTGAAAGAAGTTGCGGGACGTTTGGGCGTATCCAGTATCAGAGGTGCTTGGCTACCTGATGGCATGTACAGCTTGGAATTACCAAGGACCAAGCGGCAGCGGGTTGATTATGGCAGGCTCGAGCTACCCGATACGGGCGCGGCGCTACCGTGGCTTTTGGGGATAGACAACAGCGGACAGCCTTTAATAGCAGATGTTGCAACCATGCCGCATTGCTTAATCGCTGGTACGACCGGGGCCGGTAAGAGTACAAGTGTTACAGCATCTTTGGCTCATCTGCTGACGGTTAAAAGCCCAGACCAGGTGCAAGTGATGCTGTTGGATCCAAAGCAGCTTGACCTAGTGGCGTTTGCTGATCTACCCCACACTATTGCTCACCTAACCCAAGCTGAGGCGATGGTAGCTGCACTCGAGTCCCTCATAGCTGAGATGCACCGTCGTAATTCGCTGTTTGCTAAGGCAGGCGTTAAGAATCTAGCGGGTTATCAAGCTAAAGGGCATACGCTGCCTGCTGTGGTCTGCCTGATAGACGAATTGGGTATGTTGATGGATACCCACGGCAAAGAACTCGAGCCCCTTCTGTTGGCACTGTTCCAAACAGCCCGTGCTAGTGGCATTCACTTGATTGTGGGCACGCAAAGACCCGATAACGACATTATGAGACCACGGCTAAAGGCAAACCTGCCTACGGTTATCTGCTTTGCCATTGATGAAGGAAGTAGTCAACATATCCTCAAAAATAAAAGTGCATCACTCTTATTCGGTGCTGGCGATGGTCTATACAAAGACAAGTCTGGTATCACGCGCTTTCAATCACCGTTTATTGACGACACAAGTGAGAAGGCATTACAAAAAGCGTTGACACCTGCGAGTAAGTACCCAGCATCTTTATGGACGCTGGACGGGCTGCAAGATGCTAGTGAAGCTTTACCGAGCCTCGAGGGATTGTCTCAAATAGAGGCAGCGGTTTTGTTATGTGAGCGGCTCGAGTGGATTAACAGCAGTGCGCTTATAGATGCTGGTATTTGTGACAGTGATTCAATGGGTAGAAAGCTTATAAGACAGCTGCGTAAACGCGGTCTAGTAGGTGCCTATAACACGTCACAAAAAGCGTCACCGGTGCAGCATGAACCCAGCACAAAACATACGGGGTATACGGGGTCTGAACTGGATACTGTGACGGGTGATTCAACGTCTAGCACGCAACGTGCTGCACGTACGGGGTTAAAAAATCTCACCCCTCGAGTGGTGAATTAAGATGCCCAAAGCACTAAAAACACCTGATCTAGTAAGCTGGCATGACAACCCGGCAACTGGTCACACCAAGGGACTCATCACCGTACACGTTAAGCAGCCTTACTATGTGGAAATCAGCAGCCAGGGTGACTGGGCGCTGCTGACCCTTGGCAAGAATGGTAAGCCTCGTTTTGTTACTTCCGGACGCGCTAAGAATGTCACCAAAGCTAAGGCTGCGGTAACGGCTGAAGTTGTTTCTAAAGTGCCTGAGATTCGAGCGGCGCTGGCTGTGAGCGCTGGCGATGTGATTGATACAAAAGCTCGAGTCATTGAACCTACCCAGGTAAGTACCGGACGTATGACCTTGCGATGGTACGGGAAGGTTAGTGCGCTTATTTTGTGGGGCATCTTTGCTAGCTATTGGTGGATAAGGTTTCAGCCCCGAGCCGCTACCTTATCGCTATTGACCTTAGCTGTAGGTCTTTATCTAGCACACCAGGTTAGGCGAGCGCTCACGCATGAAGGGGATAAGCTGGACAAGATTTCAAGGCGTCGTCAGTTGCAACAAGTCAAGCAGATAGCCCAGCAAAGCACGTCACAACCGCAAGTAAGGCAGTTAAGGCAGCCACAGCCCCCACATAAGGCGTTAAGACCATGAGTACAGCTTGGGATATTGAACCTTGGGAACCTGTGCAGCTGGACACGGTAGACAGTGAGCCTGAGATTATTGATGCTTACTGGCAGCCTGTGGACGATGCCCCTGTGATATTTGCCGATGATGAACCGGTAGAAGTACATGTCGAATGGCTCGAGGTAGATCAGGACAGCTACCCTGTACCGCGCGATAATTCCGGGACCAACCTCGAGCACTATGAGCCAACTCAAGAAGATATGGCAACAGCTAATGAGTGGTTAGCTCGAGTTGAGACAATGACGCAACCTCAAACGCAACTGGCAACCCGTACAGAGGTGCAACCGCAAACCCGTACAGCATTCTGGCAGCGGGTCACAAGCCCTGTGAGGACAGCGGTTAAGCATGAGGGTTACTCGTGGGCATCAAATAGCACAAGGGCGTCCAGTGGCAACCGCAAGCCGGGCTGGTACTTCATAGCTGAAAAAGACCCTAACGAGCCTGAGATGATTCAAACCCTTCGATACTGGTATATGGAATCGGAATTTAACGACGGTATTACTGAATGGGATGAGGCTGCATTCATGGCATGGGTAGCAAGCCTGTCC
>JBCCBI010000343.1:0-6155 GCA_039034155.1 Deinococcota bacterium
CTTTGATAGTGTTGACTACATCAATGCCATTGCTATCTTTCCTCCAAAAGCTCATTGAAACACATGTAATGGGGATCATCTCAGCAACATCAACCACGCGTTATTCGAATGCTGCTGTACGTGAATCTGGCTGAGGTGAAAGCACTTGCTCAATATAAGCTTCTGGGTTACTCAGTTGGTCAGCCGTGAGCGTGGCAACCTCAAACGCGGGTCCGCTTGCTAGTGTAAGCAGAAGCACCAAGGTACTTGCTGCTCCACAGGTGATAACCATACCTAAAGGTATAGGTTCGCGGTGTACAGCGTCACTATCTCCCCAGAAAAAGTTACGCCAGATGGTAATGAGTGCGTATAGAAGTAGCAAACTCCCTGCCAATGCAACGATAGCAATCCCTGTTGAGAGGGAATCACCGCGCTCATAAAGCGCTTGAATAAGCGCAAACTTACCCACAAAGCCACTTGTCGGCGGTAGCCCAGCTAGTGCCAACGCGCACACAAAAAAGCCAATCGATAAAAATGGATAGCTGTTTAAGTGACCGGAATAATAGTATGACTCACCAGTGAGCCGTTCAGCGATGGCTGCAATTAAAAATAGTGCAAACATCACGGTTGTGGAATTTGCCATGTAAAATATGGCGGCACCCAAACCGGCATTACTCTGAGTCATCACCCCCATAATCAAGTAACCGATACTGGCGAGGTTGGCAAACGCTAATAAATAGCGCCAGCGGCGTTGGTTGACGGCACCTAGCGCGCCCATCAAAATTGTCGCTGCTGCTAAGACAAATAGGCCGTTACGAACAAGCTGCTCTGCTGGAAAAATAAGCGTAAAACTGCGGATGAGTGTATAGGCACCCACCTTGGTTAGGAGCGCTGCAAAAAATGCACTGAGCGCTGCTGGCGGCGTTGGGTAAGCTGCGGGTAGCCAAAACCCAAGTGGAAACAGGGCTGCTTTGGTGGCAAACACAAGTCCAAAAAGAAGAGCTAGCAAGGTAATGCGCGCATCTGGACCTGTCTCGGCTACATGAGCTTGAATTTTGACGGCCATGTCTGCCATGTTGAGCGTGCCTAGTAAGCCGTAAGCAAAACCTGCTGTTGTTACAAAAACTGCTGAGGCTAGCAGGTTGATGACCACGTATTTTAGGCCTTCACGGAGTTGCCGCACTTCTGAACCAAGTAGTATAAGTCCGTAAGAGGCAATGAGCATAACTTCAAAGGCAACAAATAAGTTAAAAAGGTCGCCTGTTAAAAAGGACATGTGGACGCCCATAAATAAAAACTGGAGTAGAGCTTGGGCACCAAACTGCTCGCGAGCCCTGTTGAGTCGGTTAGAACTGCCGCGCCGGGGCGCATGTTGGAGGCTTACGCCTAAAAAGAGTACTGTCAAAAGCCCGACACTGCTAGACAACACAAGCATGATGCCAGTTAGACTATCGGCGACAACTGTAATACCGTAAGGCGCTGGCCAGGCACTCATCTGTAAGCTCAAAACCTCACCACTAAAGACAATTGACGCAATGACACAGCTTATGGTGAGGGTTATAGCTGTGCTGACTGCGGCAATAATAGTTCGTAACGTTGGTGTCGGCATAAGTAGTAAAAGTGCGCCCGTAAAAAGTGGTAGCACAATGGGTAGGGCAAGTACGTTGGCAGACATTAGTGTCTACTTCCAGAAGGGCGTTCCGTGGTCATTTCTGGGGAAATAGACGGGCGTTCTGGGTCAGCAGTGGCGGCGTGGCTATCTACCGGATCAGGTGCTTGCAAAATATCTTGCAGTTGATCGCTGCCAGTGGCTTGGTAAGCTTGCACGCCTAATACTAATATGAGTGCCGTTGTACCAAAGCCAATGACAATTGCCGTCAAAATGAGTGCTTGGGGAAGTGGGTCCACATAGCGCTGGAACGCAGCTTGTAAAATAGGCGGCGCGCCTATGGGATTACTGCCTCCTACCAATAAAATGCTTAAATTGACCCCATACGAAATCATGTTGAGGCCGATGATGACCCGTAGAATGTCACGTGCAAGTAGTAAATAAATACCTGTTGCAAATAGCAGTGAAGCAAGCAGAGGTAGTAGTAGTTCCATTAAGAATGCTCCGGGGTAGGGGCTGAGTTTGAAGAGTTAACAACAAGGTCGGGTGTGTGCCCGTCTTCTAAAGCTGTTCCTGTGGCCACAAGCGTTTGATTGCCACGGCTCGAGAGCAAATCAATAATTGTTAAGGTCACGCCAATCACCACCAAAAACACACCAAGGTCAAAAATACTAGCTGTTGCCCACTCAAACTCACCAAACAGCGGCACATGAGTGTGACCGTGGCGGCTTGTTAAAAAGGGTAGCCCGTAAAGCATGGGAATAATCCCGGTGCTGGCGGCAATCATGAGTCCAACTGGAATAAGCACCCGAGTTGACATACGAATAAGTCGGGTACTAGCCATGCGAGCAATTAAAGCTGCCACGGCAATGACTAAACCCGCAATAAACCCCCCACCTGGGGCGTTGTGCCCGCGCAAAAACAAATGCACACCAATAATAACCAGCACAAAGTTAATAGGGAAAACAAACACACGAAAAAAGATATCTGTACGAAAGTGGTCAGGGGATTCAGATGAGATAAGAGGTGCATCTGCTACTAACTTATCTTGCCGTTTCATGAGTCCAAGTAGAGCGACAATGGTCACGCTCACAACAGATAACACGGTGATTTCCCCCATGGTATCGTAGCCCCGAAAGTCAACTAGAATGACGTTCACAACGTTACTGCCACCACCGACGGACTTACTAAACTCCAAAAAATAATCCTGAATACGTGCCGCAATAGGCGTTTGTACGGCAATGAGCGCGCTAAACATGGTGACGCCTGCACCGATGGCGATGGGAACATCTAACCCGAACGCAAGCGGCGTGCGGTGATGACGTTTAAGAAGTGGCAGGTAGCGAAATACTGACAAAAATAAGATAATCGAGACTGTTTCAATTAGCAATTGGGTAAGTGCCAAGTCAGGTGCGCGCAAAAATACAAATGCCAAGGTCGATGAGTAACCCGCAAGGCCCATAAATAGGACTGCTGACAAACGCGTTTGGGCAAAAAGCACACCAAGGCAGCCACAGATGACTAAGACCGCAACCGTCACAGTTTCCCATGACACGCCAGAAACTTGTGCCGGCATACTACTAATGCCACCCAAAATAAGAATGAGATACGCGCCTGCTAGGGGTAGTAACACGTAGCGCAGATGGGATGCAAACGTTGAGCCTTGGGTGACTGCTGTTGCAGCGTAAGCAAGGTGCTCGAGCCCATGCAGAAGCGCATAGTAAATTGTATTAACATTCCAGTTAGGGGTAAGTTGTTGTTGCAACTTGATAAACGATGGCATAATAGCTACCAAAAACGCGCCACCCACCCACGTAACGATAGATAGCAAAAGCGTCCACGAAAACCCGTGCCATAGGGCTAAGTGTTCGCCGTGAAACTCGAGGCTGTGTCCGGCTAAGTCCACAATAGCAGTTGGTAGTTGCGGCATAAGACCAAACACAACCACAAGCCCGCTGAGGATCGCAGCAGGTAGCCAAAACGGTAAGGATGCCTCGTGAACGTGTTGTTTTTCAGCTCGGTAGTCACCCCAGAACACACGTAAAAACTTGAAGCTATAGGCAAAGGTCATCATGCTACCAAGCACCGTAATAGTCATGGGCAGCACACCTTCATGAAACATGCTTTCGTAAAAAAGCTCTTTGGAAATAAACCCACCCAAAGGCGGCAAGCCGGCCATCGACAAAGCTGCTGGAATAGCCAGGGCAAAGGTGATGGGTAACTTGTGCCGCAAACCAGACAATTTGCTGAGGTCGCGGCTGCCTAGTTCATGATCAATAATGCCCACAATCATAAATAATGCTGCTTTGAACGCCGCATGATTAATGAGGTGTGCTGTTGCTGCAAACGGATACCCCGCTCCATATAGCGACATCAAAATACCCAATTGAGAGACGGTTGAAAACGCCAGCAACGCTTTGAGGTCGGTTTGTCGAATAGCCAAATACGATCCCCAAAACATGGTTGCCAGCCCCACGTACATGATGACTGGCTGCAAGGGTGTATCTGTAAATAAAAACCCCAACTTGGCAACTAGCACTACACCGGCTTTGACCATAGTCGCTGAATGCAAAAAAGCTGATACCGGCGTAGGTGCTTCCATTGCTGTAGGAAGCCACAAGTGAAACGGTACTTGGGCAGACTTTGTGAATGCCGCCAGCAGTAACGCAATAAGTGCGCCGTAAAAATACGGGTCTTGGCGCAAGCTACTCACATCTAATTCAGAGATGTTGACGCTGCCGCCAGCAATAACGAGCATGGCTGCGGCAGCTAACAAACCTAACCCGCCCAGCGCAGTGATAACGAGCGCCTTGAATGCGCCATCTTGTGACGCTTGGCGGTTATCCCAAAAGCCAATCAGTAAAAAGCTACTAACAGAGGTCATTTCCCAAAACGCAAACAGCGCAATGAGGTTGTCGCTGAGGACTAAGCCCAGCATGGCCCCTGCAAACACCAGCAGGTAACTGTAAAAGCGCCCATTGCGCTCACGCGGACTCAAATAAGCTGCTGCATAACAAAAAATGAGCACGCCTATAAACGCAATAAGTATGGCAAAGAGTAGTGAAAACCCATCTGCGCGAAAGCGGAGTTGTAAGCCTAGCGCGGGTACCCAACTTACGGTGTGCTCGAGCGGATGATGAGCAGCACTCCCCGCCAAACTTACAAGGAGCAACCCTGGGACAAACAAAAACGCCAGTGGATACCCTGCTTTAGGGCGCAATGCACGCGGCAAGATCAAGCTCAGCAGTGGCGCAACCATAGCCCCAACTAAGGGTGTAAAGACAGCGAAAGGAAGTAGGCTACTCATTACTAAAGATTAATTACCAGACGTTTCGTCACTACCAGCATCAGCAAAAGCATCTACAAGTGCAAATTTATCGCTAATCGCCGTGGGCTCATAAGGATTGGTAAGCCGGAAGCCATTTACAAACACCGTTGGTGTGCCTCGTAAGCCGAGGTCTTCAGTGGCAGCGCGGTAGGCCTCGCGGACATCCTCTGCAAAATTGCGTTCATCAATACACATCTCGATGGATTCACTACTTGCATCATCTTCAATGCCGAGGTCTTCAGCGAGGCGTACAAAGTAGCTACTAGGATCGCCGAGGGAGCCCCAGGCGTTTTGGCGTTCAAAGAGCGCGTCGTGGAATGACCAAAATGCGTCATCCCCGGCTAGATCGAGGATGCACTCGCTAGCTTCAGCAGCGGGGAAGGCGTTGGGGTGAATACTTTGTAGTGGGAAGTGGTGGTACTCAAAGCGCACGTCGCCTCGGGTGAGTAGTTCGCTTTTAATAGCAGGTAAGACTTCTATGGAAAAGCGGGTGCAAAACGGGCACTGAAAGTCGCTAAATTCACGGATGACATACGTCGCATCTTCACGGCTTGCGCCTAGACTACTAACTGGCTCTGGAAAGGCATCATCGGGAATTTCAGCTAGGCGTAGGGTGAGGCTAACTTGGTAGGGGTCGCTATCGCCCTCTACTGTAACGTCCAGCAAATACTCTTCTACGGTGAGGGTGAGTTCGCCTTGCCCGGCAAGTTCGCTTGCTTGTTGGCTTAAAAATTGCTGGATGGGTTCAGAAAGATTGGTGCCGTAGCCACTCGCGGCCGCAAGAAATTCACTAGCTAAGGCAATGCCACTTTCATCTAGCAGTCCTTCAGCAGAGGCTGTATAGAGGACATCACCCCGGGTGGCTAAATCGATGGTCATACCGCTGGAGGCAGCATAGGTGTTGGGGCTATCTGACTCAGTAAGTTCAAAGTCAGCAAGCGCACTCACAACAGTAGCTGGGTCTTGACCAATTTGGGCGTTCGCAATGCTCATAAGTAATATAACAAGGCTTAACCATACGCTGGACACACGTTGAGATGTCATCAAACTGTGACGCTTCATACTTGAAACTCCTTTGTATGCAAGGGGGATATCCCATGCTCGATAGTATTGACCCTCAGTGCGAAGATGACGTGAAGCTATACCGTGAAACCACACGTAGATATTATTAAGATGGACTACAGGTTACAGGCTGTGCAAAGCTCGAGGCACTCAGATATACGGTCATCATCAATTAGA
>JBCCBI010000344.1:0-6153 GCA_039034155.1 Deinococcota bacterium
CCCTGCCCTCCCTATTCACCTTCCCGCTGCTGTGGTTGACCTTTTAGATGCTAACCTCTCGTTTCCATATGAAAAATTTTTATTAGAAGATGAGGCCGTGCTCGAGCACGGCGAAACTACCGTTCGCTGCCTCCACACGCCCGGTCATAGCGCGGGTCACCTTAGTTTTGTGGTCCAAGGTGATAAAACTAGTACTCTAGCTGGTGATATGGTCACAGGTGATGGTGCCATTTGGGTTGGTACGCCCGAAGGTGATTTAAGAGCTTACCTAGCAAGCTTAGCGCGTTTAGAAACTGTTGATGCTAATACACTCGCCCCGAGTCATGGAGCTGTGAGCCTACAACCACACAAGCTTTTAGAGAAAGCCAAAACCCACAAGCACAACCGTGAGCAACAGATTCTTGACACTTTAGAAGAACCTCAATCCTTAGATGCACTTACTAGCAAGCTTTATCCTGATGTTACGGGCGTTGTGTATGACTTTGCGCAGCGTAGTTTGCAGGCACATTTGGTGAAGCTCGAGCACGACGGGCGTATTCGCCAAAATGGTAACCTCTATGTATTAACCTAGACGTTCTACGTGCACCATCAAATATCATCCAAACATCGTCTTGATCAAGTTTGCTAGCCAACCCAAACAATGAGAACACCGCTGCCGTCCTAGAAAGTTAGCCTTGAGTAACCTTCACATGAGTACATCCATATGAGTAAACCCAGAATCATCGGCGGAAGCGCTAAAAATCGCGTGTTAGAAACGCCTACTAGAGGCACACGTCCCAGCCCAGCGCGGCTGCGGGAGGCGCTGTTTAACATCCTCGAGTTTGAGCCTCGGGGTCACTTTTTGGATCTTTTCAGTGGTTCGGGGGCAGTTGGGCTAGAAGCAGCCTCCAGGGGTTGGCAAAGTACCTGCGTGGACACCAGTAAAGAGGCTGTTAAGGTGCTTCGTTACAACGCACGCGCTCTCAAACTCACCCCCAACATCGTTCAAGCTGATGCCCTCAAATATGTGCGCAAACTACCTCAACCGGTAGATGTTATGTTTGCCGCGCCACCTTATGACATGGACATGGGGTTAGTTGCCGTATTTGACATCTTGTTTGAGGCGCGACCCGCACCCTACATGATTGTGCAACACCCAACTGACCTCACGTATGTCGTGCCACCGCTAGGTCAGGACGTTGAAACGCGCGAGTATGGGTTTAATGCCATCACCTTGGTGCGCCAACATGAACCGCCCAACTAAACGTTAGGTTGCGCCTAGCTTGGCATCCATACGTCATTTACTTAAGAACGGGAAAGCAATTCGAGATGAACTCATCGTACAAACGTCTAACACAAAAATCCATCAACACAATTTGATTTTGACAATTTTTCGTTGTCTCTAGGGCGCACTTGTCATCCTGATCTCAAATTGCTGAGAACGGGGTAGCTTGGTTGAAAGTTTTGTAGAACTTTTTGTACTAGCTTGCCAAGAACGTCATCAGCTAGCTCAACATCAACCTGTTGCGGGGATTCCGCTTCAGAAATTTGCTTTAACCTTAACTGCGCGTCTTCTTTGGTGGGGGTATTTGCCGCTGGATGTACGTTTACTACGTTCAGAAGTTCCATAGATAAGGTGTGTTCACCTTGCTCAGCGTACAACGTTGCCATGTCCAGCAAAGGCGGCAACAAGAATTTTAACGCCTGACTTTGCCAAGCTATAAACACTGCCTCCTGCAGATAAGGTTGCGCTTCAGGTAACTTTCTTAGTGCAAGGTTTAATTTGCCGAGGTTGTGTAGCGCCTCAATTTGAATAGATGTCTCGCCACTTTGCCTTGCCACCTGCAGCGCTTCTTGTGCCAGACGCACAGCCTCAGGGTAATCTGCTAAACCAAGAGCACTACTGGCAAGGCCGTTCAAAAGATGAGGCAGCGGTTGTTGAAAGCCCATCTCTTTAGCTAGGGCTAGCCCTTCTTCAAAAAAGGTTTGGGCTTTCTTGAAATCTTGTTTAAGCAAATTAACGTCGCCAAGATTGTTCAGGTTTCTAGTTTTGGATATATGATTTCCGATTGCTTCATTAATGCTTTTCGCTTCTAGGTACAAACACTCAGCCTCATCGTAAGATCCTAATTCTGTCACAGCCATACCCAAATTGTTCGTGTAATTTGCTAACACACGTGTTGCGTTGTCAGCTTTAGCAAGATCACATGCCTCTTGCAAATAGTGCTTAGCCTCGAGGTAGTCACCCTGTTGAATGAAGGTAATACCTTGCATATTGAGTCCGTTCCTCAAATGCTGTTTATCATTAATGCAACGCGATACTTCCGTACCTTGTTGAGCAGATGTTAAAGCCTTGTGATACTCACCCAGACGGTAATAAAAATGGGCTTGATAGTTGAGCAACTTTGCCCTTGCCAATTCAGATGTGTCATCTTGCTTGGTTAGAGCTACTCGAGCTGCTTCAAATAGCTCGAGCCCCTCCCTAAACTTACCAGCTTGTATAAAGTAAGTTTCAAGTGCTTTGAACGCATGGTGTAAGTTAGCGACATTGTGCTCAGCACTAGCTAGCTGAAACACAGCCCGAATATTGGCAAGCTCAGCCTCAAGGAGTTTTAAGGTAGCTGCTTGCTTGCCCTCTCTGAGCGCTTGCCCCCAGCTTTGCAAGGCTTGGATGTAGTAATTCTGATAATCTTGCTGAACGTCGCGGTATGTAGCGCTTGCTTTAAGTTTCTCGAGGCTGTATTGAAATACCAGCGGATGCCGTTCATAACGTCCTGATGGTAAAAGCATCAAAAATGATTTGTGGACAATACCTGCCAGTATGGGTAACGTTGCTCCTGCCACGGTTCTGGCTGCTTCTCTGCTAAAGCCTCCCTGAAACATAGCCAGCTTGCTTAACACGGTTTGCTCCTGCATGCTTAAAAGCTGCCAAGAGGTGTCAAACACCGCGCGAATACTTTGGTGGCGCTCAGGCGTATCCCGGGTGGAGCTTTCGAGCAGGTCGAGGCCTTGCTCGAGCTCACTCACAATCTCCTCTAAACTAAGTAGCCGCAACCAACTGGCCGCCAATTCAAGTGCAAGGGGCATGCCTGCAACCAACTGGCATAATCTGATGACTGGCACGAGGGTTAACGCATCGAGCTCAAAATCTGCCTGCACACGCTTGGCACGTTGAGAAAATAAGGTGAGGGCGTCATAGGTTTTAATATCCAGAGCGTCAAGGTCTAGAGCGTCAGAGTTCAAGTCATTATTGTCTGAGATTGGTACGTCAGGATAGCTAAGCCCACGCAGGTCAAACAGCCACTCCGCTTGTAGATGTAAGCGCTCTCTGGAAGTGGCCAGGACTTTCAAGTTAGGGGCAGCCTCGAGCAACTCGCTAATAAGCACCACACCGTCACTGAGATGCTCGAGGTTATCCAAGACTAAAAGAATCTTTTTGTCATATAGGTGTTCAATCAGTTGGGCTTTGGCATCTTTTTGTCCGCTCAACTTTAGCTCGAGCGCGTTTGTAATGGCATAGATCATGTTTTCAGCTAAGCGCACAGAAGCAAAGGTGACGGCGTAAACACCATCTTCAACGTGGGCCAGTAGCGCGTGTGCAACTGCTAGCGCTAGCCGTGTTTTACCAACACCACCCGGCGCAATCAGCGTGA
This sequence comes from Deinococcota bacterium, assembly GCA_039034155.1. GTDB lineage: Bacteria > Deinococcota > Deinococci > Deinococcales > Trueperaceae > JBCCBI01. The sequence continues at coordinate 3,633 of JBCCBI010000344.1, forward strand.
GCAAACGGCATGCAGGGTCAGCAAGTTGTTCAGCAATTCGCTGTTGTTCACCATTACGCCCTACAAAGGGTGTGAGTTGGGTTGGTAAATTATGGCGAGAAGCTGGCTTTAGCGTAGCTGCTGGTGTCTCTGTAATCGAGGGCTTAGGAACAGGACTGGGCGCAGGTGACGTTTCAAGCTCAGCTAACAACGCCACGGTCTTTGGATCTGGTTCAACCGAAAATTCATCCCATAAGCGCGTTTTGAAGGCTTCAAACAGGGTTTTAGCACGGGCGTGTTGACCAAGTTTAGCTAAGGTTTGCAGTTGTTTGTGAACGGCTTCTTCATGAAACGGGTCTAGATCAATTACCACATCCAGCGCGTGTGAGGCGTCATCAAGTTGGCCTTCTGCCTCGAGTTCAGCAACATATTCAAGCACCGCTTGCTGCCAGTTTTGTTGGAGGCGTTGCCGCTCGAGCTCGAGCCAATCACTGTACTCGAATGCATCATCCAAACGGAAGCCCTGCAGCAACTCTCCTTTATAAAGCATTAGCAAGCTTTTTCCGTCGGAGGCTGTTAGGGCTTCTTCGAGCTTATGAACGTCTGTGTCAACCTGCCAGCGCACGCGGCTTCGTTCAATCTCGAGCGTTTCTGTAAACGGCAAGTCTTTAACACGTTGAATCAGGTTGCGTAAGTTTTTGCGCGCTTGCGCTTCAGGGCTGTCTGACCAGAATAAAAATGCCAGTTCCTCGCGGCTTAGCCAGGCACCCTGGTGCGCAAGATAGTAAAGCAACGCTGACGGCAAGCCCATAGCAGGCTCGAGCCAGCGTTCATCATGTCTAATTGCCGGCGTGCCCAGCAGTTGAACATAGGTAGACATGGATTAGTTTAACAAAGTGACTGAGTGTGTGCTTACAGTTTTTTGAGCAAGGTTATTGTGATTCAATAACTTATTTGCAAAAACAGTGTCTTGATTAGAAATTATATTCTCACTGAAGATTACTGTCAAAGTTTTTCTGCTTCATCAAATTAAGTTTGTTTTATGTCTAGTTCTGCAAGATGTTTGAGAATACTAGCCTCGAGAAAGTTATTTTGGTCTGCTTGAGCCAAGACCAACGCCTGCTCATCATATTTACGTGCTTCATCAAACTGATTCAAAAAAGCATAGTTCAACGCCATATTACTTAAGATATATGCGATACTTTTTTGTAAATTCATATCTTTTGCTAGCGCTAAACCTTCCTCGTAAAGCGCGTTACTCTTTTCATACTTATGTTGTTTTTGATAGACAATTCCTAGGTTATTTAAAATGGAAATAACATGGACATGGTTTTTTAATTGCTTACTGTTTGCTAAAGCTTCTACATATAATGATTCTGCTTCGTTTAATCTTCCTAGTGATGCTTCAATACCAGCTAAATTTTGCATGTAACTTGCTTTTAAGCGCGGTTTGTTTTGTGTTACGGCCAAATCAATGGCTTCTTCTAAGCAAGCTCGAGCTTGGTCATATTCACCTTGTCGATCATAGATAACACCCAACGTGTTAAGCGTTTTCATGATGCCTCGGTAGTATGCATGAGGTCGTAGTAGCTCGAGTGCTTTAAGAGAAATCTGCTCAGCTAGTTGGTGGCGACCCATTCTCAACTGCAACCAACCCTGACTCGCTAGAATCACACCTACAGGAACTTGCTGTGATGCGTCTGACATATCGAGTTGAGCCACCATCTGTTCAAAGAAAGCCACCCCCTCTTGCACTTTATTGCGTTGACTGTAGTAGGTTTCGAGTATATGAGAACTAGCAATGATGTTGTCAAATTGCTGCGCCTCTACAGCCCACTGCCAAGCTTGCTGACAATTATTGAGGTTAAGTTCAACGGCATCCATTGCTACTTTATGCTCACCTCTCTGCAAGGCGTCACCTTGTAAGCTCAAAAACTCAAGATAATACGCACTGTGTTTGGCTAACATGTCTTTGAGCCTTTGATGTGTTTCAGCAAGCTTGGCATAAGCATATTGCTGTATCAGTGGGTGTAAATCAAAACGACCTGTGGACTGCCGTCTAATTAGAGATTTAGACATTAGCTCGAGCAACCCTCTGGTTAACGTTGCTGTTACGTGTTGCGCTGCCTCCCGATCAAAATTTCCTATGAAAACCGAAAGTGCCGTAAGGCTACGCTGCTGACTCGCACTAAGTAGCCGCCATGAATATTCAAATACAGCTCTTATGCTCTTATGCCTCTCTGGCACGTCTCTCGTAGACGCCTCGAGCAACTCAATACCGGCACTAAGTTCCTGTAAAATCTCTTCAACTGAAAGCACGTTTAACCAACTAGCAGCCAGCTCTATAGCTAATGGCATCCCTTCAACCACTTGACAAATTTGGCCAACCGTTTTTTTGTAAGCATTATCTACTTCTGTATTCGGTTGAATACGCGCTGCCGTTTGCAAAAAAAGTTCAACTGCGGCGTAGGTTTCTGCCTTGTCCCAATCATCTTCTGCTGGAAATTTAAGACCTGACAAATCAAAAAAGCCACTCAACCCG
>JBCCBI010000345.1:0-6143 GCA_039034155.1 Deinococcota bacterium
AATACCCCTGCTCGTTATAAAAATCGCGCAAGCTGCCGTTGGCTGCAAGGGTTGCCTCACGAATAAACTTTGGTCCGCTCTCGGCAAGTGCAGTAAGTTGTGGGTCAGGTACAACAGAGGTTGTCATGGGTATCATCTCCTTCACGACCGATTGTGTGATGCTAACAGTGTACAACGTCATATGATGACATCACATAATGACAGACAAAACATAATGACAGACAAGGGGATAAACAATGACGTTAACGCAGCGGTTTAACTGGTTCTTTTTAATGCATGGCGTCGTTACAATATTAACAGGAACATCATTTCTGCTATTTCCTCAAATTGTGTTGTTGCTGTTTACCGGCCAAGGCGGTCCTGACATAATTGTTGTGACGCGGCTTTTGGGCGCAGCATTTTTAGGTATTGGTGGCGTTGCCATAGGCACAAGTCAATTGACCGATTTAACGGCTAGACGTGTTGTGGCAGGTGCGTTTACGTTGGCAAGTCTGGCTGGCTTTACTGTGTCGTTACAAAGCGTCCTTGTAGGTACAACAACTGCAGTAGCTTGGGGAGCGGTTGCGCTGTATTTTGCGCTAACGCTTGGCTACGGGAGCTTTAGCCTGCAGATGTTTCAGTCAAAGAAACCTACTTCAGATGAAAATTCATCAACTTAATGCATTAACTTGAGCTGCAGTTTGCTGTTATAGATGATTGATGTTGAATACTGTGCTCGAGGAAAGGGGGATTAGGGAGATTCCATCGGGAACACCTTATATTTACATAAACGTATGTATCCCGACATTAGGGAGTTACTCAACGTAATTGTCACACAGGCATCTGTTGCTGTCACTCTAGATAGTGGCATTGATGTATTTACTAACCAGGCATGTATCAGCCGGACATTTACGACTGAGGCATTCGTCCTACGCGCTTCATGCTAGCCTAATTTTTATGACAACTAGTCCACTGACGACAAGCACAAAACGTGACCGTGTGTATGCACTCATGCAACGCGCCCAGCAGGACATTACTCAGGCGTTTGCTGAACTCGACGGACAAGCCACCTTTCGCCCCCATACCTGGCAACGCGCTGAAGGGGGCGGCGGTACGGCCATGGTGCTAGAAGATGGTGCCGTGTTTGACAAAGCTGGCGTGAACGTCTCGGCGGTGTACGGCAAGCAAGTGCCGCCTAGCCTCGCCAAACAGCATCCGCAAAGTGCGGGACAACCTTTTTTTGCTACTGGCTTATCTATGGTGATTCACACCAAAAACCCGTACGCACCTGCGTTTCACGCCAACTACCGCTATTTTGAGGTTGGCGATGGCACCAGTGACAGCAACATTTGGTGGTTTGGGGGCGGTGCCGACCTCACTCCGAACTACGCGTTTGAAGATGACATCCACCATTTTCATAGCACGCTTAAGTCGCTTTGTGACCGTCACACCACAGCTGACTACGATACGTTCAAAACAACCTGCGATGACTACTTTTACCTCAAACACAGGCGTGAGATGCGCGGGATCGGCGGCATCTTTTTTGATGAGCTTTCGCCTGTTGGTGAAGGTGACTGGGAGCGAGATTTAGCCTTTGCTGAAGACGGCCTCAGCACAATCGTGCCCAGCTATTTGCCGCTTGTTGCCAAGCATAAAGACGATGCTTACGGCGAGCGCGAACGCCAGTGGCAACTCTACCGGCGCGGGCGTTATGTGGAATTTAATTTGGTTTACGACCGTGGCACCTTGTTTGGACTGCAGACAGATGGCAACATTGAAGCCATTTTGATGTCGTTGCCGCCGCTGGTGCGCTGGCAGTTTGACTACACGCCGGAGCCAGGCAGTCCTGAAGCTGAGATGGTGACGTATTTACAACCTCGAGACTGGTTCTAAATTTCATAGTGCTGGCGTTAATCACCGGCGTTGGTCGTAAAGTTGGCATAGGCGCGGCCATCGCCCAGGGCTTGGCTGAGGCAGGTTATCAGTTGGCTTTAAGTTATCACCCAAAAGATGACGAATCTCAACAGGGACTAAGTGAGCCTCAACAAATTGTGAACGACTTACGAACAGACAATATTGAGGTTCAAGGGTTTGCCGTCGATTTAAGTGAGGCAGATGCCGCCGCCATCCTCATGCGCAACGTCAACACTCAGATGGGTATGTGCACTGTTCTAGTAAATAATGCTGCACACAGCACGTCTTGTACCCTCGACGAACTCACTGCTGAGGTTTTGGACGCGCATTATGCCGTCAACACGCGCGGCACAGCATTACTTTGTAAAGCTTTTGCAGACCAATATGAAGATGCTCAACATAATGGGCAAGCTAGAGGCCGCGTCATCAATCTGACCTCGGGTCAAGGGCTTGGGGCAATGCCAACAGAACTTGCTTACGCTGCTAGTAAAGGCGCTGTGGACGCGCTTACGGTGAGTTTGAATGTTGCGCTTGCACCTTATGGCATTACCATCAACGCAATTGATCCTGGTGCTACCGACACGGGTTGGATGGGCGATGAGCTTCAACAAGACTTGCTTAATGCCGCACCTTTGGGAAGGCTTGGGCAACCTGTGGATGCGGCAAATTTAGTACGCTTTCTAGCCTCGTCGGAATCTGGCTGGATATCTGGGCAGGTGTTGCGCTCGAGGGGCGGTTTATAAATTTAGCCAACCCGCCAATACGCCCCACCATCTTTATCCCGTGCCATCCAATCATAATCCACCAAACTGCGGCGCAAGCGGGCGGTATCTTCGTTGTAGCGCTCTAGAATGGCGTTTACTTCTTTTTCGCTGTAATGCGTATCTGGTTCAAAGCTTTTAAGCACATGCTTGACCAGCACTTTGTACTTTTTCTCTTGCGCTGGAAAGGCTTTGAAGCGCCCGGCATCGTCCGTAAAGTTAGACAAAACCTTTTTGTCGTAAGCATCTATATCTAGATTATTGGCAAATTTAGGCAATGTGTCTTGACCCAGCAAACTGCGAGCGGTGTCGTGGATGGTGTCGGTCTTGAGCGAGTAGATGCTGTAGTAGCCTTCAGCTCGAGCCTCAACTAGACCGGCTTTGCTGAGCCTGCGCAGGTGATGGGAAATGGTGGAAGGCTCGAGCTTCAGCAGTGCGGCAATCTCCTCCACACTGTGGGATTCTTGAGCCAGCACGCCTATGATTTTGAGGCGGTTGGCATCGCCAAGGGCTTTAAAAAAGGTCAAAAGTTGGGTGGTATCTGCGTCTGACATGCTTTTACGCACCTCCTTCAAAATGATTCGATAAATCATCATCTAAATTGATGTTTATCAAATTGATTATACGGATATACGTCAGATTGTCAAGCGTAAGCTGTGGGCTACTCGAGGCTCATCCATCCATGGTCAAGTAAATTGATATGACATTATCTCTTCCTAGCACGATGCGCGTGCTATCACTGAACGCATATGAAGGCGTGAGTGCGCTCGAGCTCATCACCAAACCCGTTCCCAAACCCAGCGGCAATCAACTGCTCGTCAAAATGTACGCTGCACCCATTAACCCGTCTGACTTGCTGTTTTTAGAGGGCAACTACGGGCAGCGCAAGCCTTTACCCGTTGCGCCAGGCTTTGAAGGCAGTGGCACAGTTGTAGCCGCAGGTTCGCCCTTACTAGAACGTTTGTACGTAGGGCGCAAGGTGGCCTGCGGCGGCACAGGTGCAGGCGACGGCACATGGGCAGAATATTTGCTGACTAGTCCGTTTGGCTGTGTGCCGCTGCGAAATGTTGGCCTCGAGGACGGTGCGACCATGCTCGTTAATCCGCTCACGGTGTATTTGATGTTGCGCCAAGCTAAACGCGAAGGTCACAAGGCGGTTATTCACACTGCAGCCGCGAGCAGCCTAGGCAAAATGCTCATTCAACGTGCTAGCACACTTAACTTGCCTGTTATCAACATTGTGCGGCGGGACGCGCAAGTGACCATGCTGCGTGACCTTGGTGCGCAACATGTGCTCAACAGCAGTGACGATGATTTTGCGGCGCAACTTCGGGAGTTAAGTCATCAATTAGGGGCTACGTTAGCATTGGATGCGGTTGCTGGCGAGATGAGTAGTACCTTGCTCGAGTCCATGCCCAACGGGTCTACCGTGCGTGTTTATGGTGCGCTTTCGCTGGCAGAAGGTAGCATTAACCCACGCTGGTTTGTGTTTGAAAATAAGCGGCTCGAGGGCTTTTGGCTGGCTGATGTAGCGCGTGAACGCTTTTGGCAGGACATGCTACCTGCATTTGTGAACTTACCCAACTTAGTAGGCAAACAACTCCAAACAACAGTCCAAGCGCGGTTTGATATTGCCGAATACGAACAAGCACTGCACCACTATCAAGCGCAAATGAGTGACGGTAAAGTTTTATTGACGTTCGATCAAGAGGCAGATGACCCTCCTAACAAACCTTCATGAAACGTGACCTAGACAGGCTTTGCGACCTAACTCACATAGACACTTTGATGACATTATCTCGTAATGCTTCCGATTAAACTGCAAGTACTTGTTTGTTGACGTGACGCAAATTTTTAGTGGATGTGCGTGCTGTATAAAATTTCCCTTAGGTTGAGAATGCCATCCGAGGCAAACATGACTTAAAGCTGATGACGCTACAAACGCATCACGTTTGGTACATCCACATGTTGAAAGAGGTAATTAATGTCGCAAGGACCAACCGGCATTGTCATGATGAACCTTGGCGGACCAAAGACGCTCGAGGACGTGCAACCGTTTTTGCTCAAACTGTTTGAAGACAAAGAAATCATTCAACTGCCCCTCCAAAAGTGGCTAGGACCGTTTATTGCTAAGCGCAGAACAGCTAACGTCCAAAAAAACTATGCTGACATTGGCGGCGGCTCACCGATTTTGAAGTGGACGAACGAACAAGGTCAGGGCATGTGTAAGCGTTTGGACGCGATGTCGCCGGAAACGGCACCGCACAAGTTTTATGTGGCGTTTCGCTATATTGAACCCTTTAGTGAAGACGCCCTTAAACAAATGAAAGCAGATGGCGTTAAACGGGCGGTTGCGTTTACCCAGTATCCGCAGTTTTCCTGCTCGACGACAGGCTCGTCACTTAACGAACTATGGCGGGCTGCCAAACGTGTAGGTTTGCAACAAGACTTTGAGTGGAGCGTGATTGACCGCTGGCCCACGCATCCTAAATTTATTGAGGCGATGACCAAGACGGTGAGGGAAGGGCTCGAGCAATTCGACCCCGCTGACCGCGACGACGCGCTTATTGTCTTTAGCGCCCACTCGCTCCCCATGGGTGTCATCAACCGGGGTGACGCTTACCCGCAAGAGGTAGGTGCTAGCGTTCATGAGGTCATGAAGTGCCTCAACTTCTCACATGAGTACTTGCTGGCCTACCAGTCGGATGTCGGTCCCGTGCCGTGGCTTGGACCAAGCACAGAAATGGTCATTGAAGAACTTGGTAAGAAAAAGCGTAAAAACGTGCTCATTGTAGGCATTGCGTTCACGAGTGATCACATCGAAACCCTACATGAGCTAGACATTGAATATGGCGAAGTGGCGCACGAGGCGGGCATCACCAACTACAAACGCGCCCCCTCGTTTAACGGCGATCCCCTTTTCCAAGACGCCCTTGCTGAGGTTGTTCACGCCCACCTGCAAGAGGGCAAACCTTGCACGAGTCAGTACGGCTTGCGCTGCCCCGGCTGCATCAACCCGCAGTGCCGCAACATCCTCAACCCGATTGGGAGTTACAAACGCAGCAACGTGAGCCCGTCGCCAAAATCGAAGCAATATCCAACGGTTTAAGAGAATCCAAATGAAGACTAAAGGGGGCAGATTGTCCCCTTTTTTTGTTGATATGGTTGTGGTTGATAGGGTTGCAGACCTATCTATCCAAATGTTTTACGGACAAAGCTTGATGCCTTCAGATTCAATAACTAAGAAACACTTATACTGATGACAAATTTAGACAAAACACCTGTTGATGTTGCCCCTGATGTTGCTATAGTTGGCGGCGGCCTAGCTGGGCTTACCTGCGCCTATTACCTGCGCAAACAACGTCCTGAGATGAAGCTTACGGTGCTCGAGCAACACTCCCACCCCGGCGGGAACGGCAGCGGGCGATCGCTCCGCGGGCGAGGGCTCGCTCCGAGTCGGTATCCCAATACGATTTCTTTTCAGCAGCT
>JBCCBI010000346.1:0-6133 GCA_039034155.1 Deinococcota bacterium
ACTCGAGCTAACTAGACTTAATATTTGAGCTGATAGCAAACAACTCAGCTCTAGATATGTTTTACTTTCACTATGCTGTAGTTGCCTGAAACGTCTACATCCCACCACCGAGCAACGCCGCTTCAACCTCGGCTAAAACCTCATAAACACCAAAGTAACCGTGGTTAGTCCAAGCTGTGCCTTCGACGTTAAAGGCATTGTCTGCCTGTACAACGGGCAAGGCATTCCAAACCTGACCTGTTAAGAAATTTTCCATTTGCTCGGTGTCTAAGTTGTAACTAATTACAAAAAATACCTCGCCCTCAATCAGGTCAAGTACTTCATAGCTAATCTGTCCAGCCTCTTCACCTGTTGGTCCCCAAAGATTGGTTGCGCCGCCCGGAACAGGCGTTAACGACAAGCCAATAGCGCCTAAAATGCGCGTGGCTTCAGCGTCAATGCCATAAACTTGCATGAGGTCAGGGCGAGGGCGTAGCAGTGCAATTTCCATATCGGGTAGCTGCTCATCTAGGGCGGCGGCATCAACATAAAACTGGTTCATGAGGTCTTCAGCTAATGCCTCATCACCTGTGATGATGGCAATATCTTCTAGCTTAGTGCGCCAGTCGTTTGAGTCCTCAACAGTGATAGACGGTGCGATAGCAGAAAACTGCTCATAAGCATCGCCAAATTGAAAGGGACCCCGTGCGATAATCAAGTCTGGGTCAAGGGCTAGAATTGCTTCTAGGTTTGGGTCACCAACGCCAACAACCTCAATGTTGCCTGCTTGTTCGATAATGGCAGGAGGGTAAGCAGCATCGTCTTCCTGGCTGTAAACCGTAGACCCAATAGGGGTACGTTCTAAGGCAATCAGGTTATCGGTGACCATGCCTGGGTCAAGCGACACAATACGCGTCGGGTTCAGAGGCGCACAGGTTTCACCGAGTGGATGTGCGATCACACGGCACTCGTCGGTTATTTCAACAAGTTCAACAGTGTTGGCGGCAGGTTCTGCCAAACCGACATTAGCAGCCGTCAGTGTGCCAGTTTGGGCAAGTACAAAACTTATGAGTAGCAAAATGAGTACGGCAAATACTTTTTTCATGTTGGTCTCCTTTTTCTGATAAGAGGCTCGGGCCACCGTGCTGTACTTAGCTGTCTAAACGTATTGTCTTTAGTCGATAACCGAGAGATCGGGCTCACTTTTAATCAAAATCTCCTCTAGATCGTCAAGAACGGTCGTGAGCGCGTCGACATACCTAGCGTTCCAACGATCTTGCGTTACTCGGAATATCTGTTCGGCTTGTGCAACGTTCAAGGCTTCCACTAGCGGTTCTTCAAAAAAGCCATCAACCTGCCCTGTTGTGGCGAGTACCACAAGCACATCAGCATCCCATTCGTTGATTACCTCAATGCTCAATTGCTCCTCAAAAACGCCTGCGGAAGCGTTATCTGGCACTAGTCCAAGGTCTCGGATAACGACAGCGAAGGCGCTGACATCATAGATAACTTCGCCAAAAGCAGTAAAGGTGCCTGCCCCTCCCTGGGTTGACAAAATATTGAAATCAAGCTCATCCCTAATTGGATCAATCTGTGAGCGCAGTTCTTCAAGACGGCTTTCGTATGCAGACAATTGCCCTTCGATGAGGTCAGTTTTTCCTACAATTTCTGCGAAGGTTCGGTTGAAATCAATAAGGGTCGGTAGGGTCCTGTCCTCAAAAATCGTCGCGACAGTGATAGTTGGCGCAATTCTAGAAAGGTTGTCGTATACAGTGTCAGAGGTCACGTGTTCGATGGCGATGATGAGGTCGGGTTCAAGCTCGATAAGTCGCTCGAGGCTGGGTTCGTTGGCAACACCAACAATCTCTATTCCGGATGTGTCGTACGCTCCGCCCCGAAGCGTGTCGATATTGGCACGCCCAGCAGCTCCAACCACGGGAACACCGAGACTAAGTGCGTTTCCGAGAATAAAATCGTTTGCTAGTACAACTCGCTGTGGTTGGGTAGGTATTTCGGTGGTACCTCGAGGATGCTCAATTGTTCGCATAGCATCTTCTTGCGCGTAAGCGAAACCTAAAACGACAAACATGAGTAACACAAGTGCTTTTTTCACCACGTTCTCCTCAAATAAGTTAGGTAAACAAAGGTTTATAGTTCTCTTGTGAAGATTTACAAATAGCTAACAACATCACCAAGCTCAGGACGCGGACGCTCTTTAGGTGGCTCGTTAGCACTACCAATGTAAATAAAGCCCAAAATCTCATCACTCTGGGCAATACCAAGATGCGCTTTAACATCCTCGTTGTAATTGGGCCATTCAGATAACCACTGCGAGGCGTAACCAAGGGCGGTTGCTGCCACTAGAATGTTCTGGCAGACAGCCCCACCAGATAAAATTTGCTCCCACCGCGGAATGCGGTCGGACTCAATCTTGGTACTGACAATGAGGAGTAAGGGCGCGCGTGTAGGGCGTAAACGTTCAACCTCGAGGCGCGCTTCTTCAGCATCAGGATTTTCACGCTGGTAAATCTCTGCAAAAACCTTACCGAGTTCAACTTGGGCGTCACTCTCTACAACTTGAATCCTCCACGGCGTCAGTTTGGCGTGGTCGGGTACGCGGATGGCGCAGCGAAGGATGGTCTCTAACTCCTCTGTATTAGGACCTGGCTCAACTTGCTTAGCTACAACCAACGAGCGCCGCCGAAGGAGTAAATCTATAGTGGCGTTGTCGTGTTGGGGCGGATTTGGGACAGCTATAAGGGGCATAATGCCTCCTTTCGGATAGGTAGAAATATTATAGCCTTAAAACAAAGTATTTTACTCGGGATTAACATACCACTTCAACCTCGCCTCGAGGTGTATCTGCGTACAGTGGAACTGTTAGACGTGTTTAAGGTGGGTTTGAGTAAGGCGTGTAGGACAGCAAATAGCATGCTAATCTCAAGCGAAATCAACAAGCTTATGTTCAGTTCAAAGAAGGTTGATCCACTCAACATCACTAGCTGAGGTTGAAACCTATGAGTCTAGTGACTGCTGGTCATGCTGGTCTTTAGCGCGAGACTGTACAACTTTTGAGCACTTCTCGAGTCCCTACTAGCGTTGCTTCATCCCAGCTGCCTGCTGTAAAAGCATAGTTGTGAGAGCTAGACATGTGCTTTTATAAATGCTAACCTTCTTTAGATTTACAAATATGAATTTGACGCCGACTGAAAAAAAAATCTATGACATCATTCAACACAATCCTTTGTTATCCGTTGAGGAGATTGCGGGTCGTGTTGGCATAAGCAGAGCGTCAGCATCGGTACATCTATCAAACTTAAGTAAAAAAGGCTGGTTGCTAGGACGTGGCTTTATTGTCAAAGAGAGCCAAAATGTTGTAGTTGTAGGCGGTGCAAATATTGATTACAAACACCAGTTACGAGCACCGAGTACGCTTGCAAGCTCTAATCCTAGCCGTACGTACAGCTCTTTTGGTGGGGTTGGTCGAAATATAGCTCAGAACCTAGCACAATTAGCTATGGGTGTGGATTTGTTAAGTGTCATAGGTTTAGACGCACTAGGCGAGCAACTGCTAGCCAAGACTCGCTTGGCTGGTGTAAATACCGACCATATTAAACTTAGCCAAGCGCATACAGGGAGTTATAGCGCTATCCTCGAGCCTAGTGGTGAGTTAGTGATTGCCGTAGCAGCCATGGATATATTTGAAGAACTTGATCCCGAGTATCTGCGTAGCAAACAACACGTGCTCGAGCACGCTAGTCTAATTGTGCTAGACAGCAACATTCCTGAAATGGCCTTATTAACTGTCGTAGAGCTAGCTGCTCAACATGACTGGCGGCTCATTATTGACCCGGTGTCAGTTGCTAAGGCGAGTAAACTTCATAAACTTTTGGGCTACAACCTGCACACGCTGACCCCTAACCAAGACGAGCTGGCTGTTCTGGTTAACAAGCCTCTCAACACAGATGATGATCTACTGGCTGCCTGTTACCAATTACATGTACAAGAGGTTCAGCATGTCTGGGTTCGCTTGGGTGCACGTGGGTCTTTACTTTCAAGCCAAACAGGTGAGCACCACTGGATTCCAGCCATTCAAAGTGATGTAACCGATGTTACTGGAGCAGGTGATGCTGCTTTAGCAGGCTACATTTACGGGCTTTTAGAGGGCGCAAGCCTAGCAGATGCTTGTTTATACGGTCATGCAGCTGCCAGCCTCACCCTTGCATCTACACACACGGTCAACCCTGAGCTAACCCCACAAAGACTTACAGACCTATTTGCAACAGCACGTTAACTAACTACACCTTATTTAAGCCATAGGAGTTGTTTATGAAGTTGAACCTGCACCTGAATCTACACCCTGAAGTTCAAGCTGCCATTGTGCACAAACAAGCTGTGGTTGCACTAGAAAGCACCATTATCTCTCACGGTATGCGCTACCCGCAAAATGTTGAAACGGCTAAAGAAGTCGAAAGCATTATTCGGCAGCAAGGGGCCATACCTGCCACTATTGCTATTTTAGATGGTCAGATTAAGGTTGGCTTGAACGATGACGAACTCGAGCTTCTAGCAACCAGTCCAGAGGTCCACAAGGTCAGTCGCCGCGATTTGCCTTATGTCATCAGTAAGAAGCAGCACGGTGCAACGACCGTTGCCAGCACCATGATTGTTGCGGCTTTGGCTGGTATTACTACCTTTGTTACAGGTGGTATCGGCGGTGTACACAGAGGCGCTGAGCATAGTTTTGATATTTCTGCTGACCTAAGTGAGCTAGCGACGAGCAACGTGGCGGTTATATCGGCAGGTGTGAAAAGCATTTTAGATATTGGTTTAACGCTCGAAAAACTAGAGACATTGGGCGTACCTGTTATCACTTATCAAAGTGATGATTTTCCTGCGTTTTATTCGCGGGTGAGTGGTTTTCAAACTCCTATGCGCCTTGATACACCCCAAGAACTTGCTGCACTCATGCATACCAAGTGGTGTTTGGGCTTGCAAGGTGGCGTGAGCATTGCCAATCCTGTTCCTCAAGAAAGCGAAATACCTGCGGAAAAAATTAATAAAGTGATTGAGCAAGCGATTCGGGAAATGAACGAGCAGGGTATTCAAGGTAAAGAGGCAACCCCATATCTGCTCAAACGTATCAGCGAGATAACTGGCGGAGAGAGCTTAAAAGCCAATATTGCACTGGTCAAAAACAATGCTGTTGTTGGCGGGAAAATTGCTGTGGCTTACGCTGACTTGCAAAAATCTTGAAAACTGTCCAAGCATGGGACAGATCATGGTGATCTGCTTCCTCTGTAAAAATTACAGATGTAGGATGATGACCGGCTCGAGCCAGTTTCTTTGCTGACTATTAGGGCGTTATCATCCGTATACGAGTCACTACCATAAGTACTCTTGTAAATTGAGCTATGGCAAAATTTTTACTTAAACGGATTAGGTGCTACTTCAGCTGGGTCAACTTCAGCAACGTGCACAAAAAGATCATCAATGACCATGTGTGCGCCGTAAAACCCTCTGCCTATCCAGTGTTCACCAACGCGATAGGCTCGATTACTTTGGACAGCTTCTAAGCTTTGCCAAAGCGGATTTTCCAAAATGCCATCAGCAAAGGTATTAACCTCATCTAGGTAAAACGCTCCCCAAACAAATATGTAGTCAGCGTCAGCAAGTTGTAGGTTCTCCAGAGAGATCGTAGCACTTAGGGAATTGCCATATATTTCTGCTGCTTCTGCTGCTGAATAAGCCTGTGAGGTAGGGCGACTAAAGCCTGCATCTTCAATAATGGTTGAAGAAAAGACACCTAGCATTAGGTTTACACTATCCTCTTGTAACCTGACAATGGACACCTCGATGTTGGCAGGGTCACCCACAAGTTCGTTGAGGCTGTCTATGCGCGCTTCATATTCAGCAAAAAGCGCGTCAGTGAATTCAGAAAGTCCAAATAACTCGCCCGTTAGACGTACCACGTTTTTCCAAGCCACTGTACTTTCAAAGTCCAGCACTACGGTAGGCGCAATTGCTTTTAACTGGTCAATACTCTCAAGGTAACTACCTGCGATAATCAAGTCTGGTTGTAAGGCAGTTACGCTCTCCAAATTAGGTGGAAAGTAGCCAACATCAGTAATGTCTGTAAGGAGACGTTGCACAG
>JBCCBI010000347.1:0-6117 GCA_039034155.1 Deinococcota bacterium
CGCTTTTTCTATTGGTTTAGGTTGTTCATATTTAGTACTAGATTGTTGCTTTAAAGCGTAGTAGGTTAAGAATCGGCTAGGAAATGCTTACCTAGGTCACAACTTATGCAGTTGACACCTATATTTGTGTGAGAAGTCACATCGCCGATCTTAGAACTTAGTCTCATCAAAATTGAGGCCGCTCATGACCCAAAAACATCATCACAAATACGAATATCGAATTCATAAAGTTCAAGACTACATTTGCTCTCACCTTGACCAAGATTTAAATTTAGAGACCCTTGCTAGCATGTCAGCTTTGTCGCCATTTCATTTTCATAGGGTTTTCAAGTCTGTGGCGGGCGAAACACTTCACGCGTTCGTGTTGCGTATGAGGTTAGTAAAATCCTGTACATTACTGCTTGCCAACCCTAATACAAAGATTATAGAAATTGCTATGACATGCGGTTTTTCGACGCCTTCGTCATTTGCAAAAACATTCAAAAAGCATTTCTACATGAGCCCTTCAGAGTATCGGGGTAGCCATTTGCCCAAAAAAAGCAAGATTGGAACATCCCTGAGCAAGACTAGAACAGCGACCAGCAATACGGGACAAGCAACAAACATTCCTATCACGTATCTTTCAGATCAGGATTTGCAATCCATACTTGATAGGAGAAAAACAATGAACGTCACACTCCAAACTTTACCTACCTACCGGATTGCCTACATGCGGCAAATTGGGCCTTACGGCGTAAATAATGCTCAGTTGATGCAAAAGCTCAAAACGTGGGCAGTCACGCAAGATTTACTTGATGCTTCATCAATTATTTTGGGAATTGCGCACGACGATCCAGCGCTTACCCCAGCAGACAAATGCCGCTACGATTGTGGCATTGTTTTAGCAGCCGACTACAACCTGGACAAACGTATCAATGAAACTACGTTTCCGGGGGGTGAGTATGCGGTGGTTTTGCTCGAGCACACCGCTGAGGCTATCAACACTGCGTGGCAGCAAATTTTCTCCACTTGGCTGCCAGACAGCGCCTATCAACTCGACACTAGGCCAATATTTGAGAGGTACATGGGTGCTTCTAACGCTGATGTCACCATTGAACCCGCAACCTGTGAGATTTGTGTACCTATCGTGAAACTTTAGGCTTGTTTTATCCTTTAGCGTTTCCACGAATAACTGCCCCAGGCAGTTGCGCGTGCGACCTAGGGGAGTAGAAATAGACCCACTCAGCGTGGAGAAACCAATCCTGGAACTGCTACTTAAAACCTCGAGCTGCTGCACATTGGGCAAACACCTGCGCTTCACATTAGGGCGTGCTGTCTTCTGCACCCGTTTCACGACCCGGCAAACGCAAGCCGCTGTCAAACTGCTGTTGCACATTGGGGTCGCCCCCGGGCGCGGCAATAGCTAGGCTAATTTCGCCGCTGGCAGTATCCCACGAGCCATAAAGTGCCCAGCAGCAGCGGTCCCAAACCACGCGAATTTCGGGTTGAAAGTTAAAGGGACTTTCATCCACGCTACCTTCGCCGTCTATCACGGCAAAATCCCAAACATCATTAAAGATGGTTGAGATGTAGAGTTCGTCGGTAGCACGCACGGTGATGCCGACATCGTCTAGGGTAAGGGCGGCTCGAGTAATCTCGTCATCGGCAATGTTGTAACGCGCGTTATAAGTAACATCTCCTTGAAACCCAACCCTCGAATAAAAGTCAGAAAAAAACTCCGCTCGAACTTGGCTTAGATAGGTGCGCGGTAAGCGGTCATCGGCTAATTGCAGTTCACCAAAAAAATCTACGCTAAAGCGGATGTCATCAATTAACGCGTCTTCAGCATTGATAAACGCTTCTATTTCACTATCTCTAAAGCCGCCTTCTTCATCAAAGCGGTTTAAAAAGGTGGGGTCTTTGGTTGTTCTGTAGGTAAGCCGCCAAAGTGCTTGGGACTGAGTTTCATCGCGCAAGGTGAAGTTCCACGTTTCACTGGCCTCTTCGTCGACGGTGAGTCCAAAAAAACTAGGCGGAATAATCGCAAAACCAGACGCCTCAAAGGCGACGGCATCTCGCCAAATGACGCTATATTGACTCGTCCCCAGACGGTCACGTTCAAAGTTGAAGTTTTGCTCTAGGCTCAGTTCAATGCGGCTAAGCCCTAAAAAGCCGAGGGTAGTTGTGGCTTGAATCCCTAGGTCAACAGCCTCACCTAGGTTGAGGTCGCGCTCATAACTCACGCGTAAACCGGGGGTTTGATCGTCTTGCTCGAGTGTCCCCAGCGTTGCCCCAAGCTCGAGCGGATCCCAAAACGGCAGTGGAATATCATCGTCTGGATCGTCGTTGAGGTTTTCGGTAGGTTCAGTTGGATCGTAAACATAGCCAGTCGACGCATCCAACGCAAAAATGCCTCGGTAACCAAGCTCCCCGCGCACGTCTGTTGTGGACGTATCACGCGCCTCACCATCTGGATCAAGGCGTTCGTTGACAGTGGGTTTTAAGTCCTGAGTGTGGTCAACATCTAGCAGGGCGTTAAAGTCTAAATCGGTTGAGCGGAGGGTGGCGTTCACATCTAACTCGCCAGGGTCATTTTCTTCAATGTCAAAGTCGTTCTGAAGGCGAATATCCAACCAGCGCAAGTTGTTAAACAGCGTCACTGTTGTATTGATAGGGCCTGCACCAAGGTTATCCGGGTTGCGGCTATCCACAAAGACAGAGGTCTGCTCAATATTAATAGCTAGCCAGTCGGCTGGGGTGAGGTCGAGGCGGGTTGTAAAATCCGTGCGACTGCGCAGGGTTTCAATATCAAAGCGAAAAGGTGTTTCACCTTCGTTGGTGTCGCGTTGAAAGGTGAGGTTTAACGTGCCGATGCTGAAGCTTTGCTCGAGGTTAAGGGTTGTATTCCAATTAATCTGCCGTTCGTTACTGCTGTAGTATTTGCCTTCAAAATCGGTCGTGCCGCTGATGACTGCACCTGTCCACAAGTCTACGGGATTGAGCGAAAGCTGATGCTGCTCGAGCACCCGCGCTAGTGTCTGCTCAGCCCGTTGCGCAGCACTACGGTTACTGGGGTTACTGTCGTCTTCATACATGCCTAGTTGCAGTTGCAAGTTGGTGAGGCTAAATGGGCCCAGCGTAAGGTTAGCGGGTGTGGCTTGTCCCCCACTCTGTTGACCGCGCTCCAAAACATCCTGATCAATCGCAGTGAGCGTAAACTCGCCCAAGGTGCGCCGTGCAGTGCTACGCGTGTCATAAGACGGGTCGGTGACGTCATCGTTGGGGGAATGGTCGATAAAGCCTTGGGTGACAAAGCGTCCTTCTAGCCAGTCACGCTGCCCGCTTACCGTGAGGTCGTATTCACTGATGCGCTGGCGGCGGGTGTCGTCACGCTCAACATTAATTTCAACTTGGTCGATGGGCAAAAAATCAAACGTACTATAGTGAAAGTCATAAATAAACTCGTTGTCTTCTTTTTCAAAAACTTCGTTGCCGTTTTCGTCTATGGTGCTCGAGTCCCGGTCAATAAACCCCGGCGTATAAGACAGATCGAGGGTACCCTCACCGTTATCACCAAAAAAGGTATGTTCCACTGCGCCACCCACGTAACTTTCGATAACCCGACCACCTAAAAAGGTATTTTCAAAAAAGTTGCCGCTCTCAGTCACGTCTACATCTGCGTAGTAACGCAAGGTCGTGTTCCCAAACGCGTTGGCACCTGACACATAGGGCCACGTTAAAGCAACCTCAGCACGGTCGTTTTCGGTAGCAGCCACCAAGCTAAGCCGTGGTTGACGTTCAGCAGGACCAAGGGGAATCACCATAAGTGGCAAAAAAAAGGCGGGCAAATCGCGGATTTCTACCACTACGTTGTAAGCAATGAGGCGGTCGCCGGGGTAAAGCTGCAACCGTGTGGCCCGAAAGCCGTAATCATTGCGGTCTTGCCCGCAGCGGCTACACGGGCTAAAGTAGCCCCGCCCAATGTTGATTTGTCCAGGAAAACGAGTAGCTTCTAACCCACTTAAATCTAACGCACTTGTAGTGATGACAACATCACGGGTGGTAAACGCGTTGTCGCGTAAATCCACCGTAAAATCTGAGCCTTCAATTGACTCGTCGGTGGAAATAAAACGCCCCTCACCCACAATGCGCAAGAGGTTGTTATCGAGATCAAACTCAATGTAATTGGCAATGATGATGTCTTCATCTATAGTGACACGCACAGGTGAGCCTTGCACCACATAAATTTCAGACTCACTGCCATCTGGCAAGGTGATGTTGCGAAGTTCCAAACGGCTCGTTGGATCGTCTGGGTCGGTTTCTACCCGAATTTGGGTAGGTTGAGCGTAGGCCAAGCTCATGAGACTGAAGGAGATAAGAAGTAGTAAAACTCCCTGCACCTTCCTCACCTGTCCCGTCACCCAAAACGTCATCCGTTAAACCTCAGTAGATATTGACTTTGTTGTAACAAAAGCTCATTCTGTGATGGTGAATGCTTACCTTGTCTGACAACTTTACGCTTGCGTGACGCAAACATCACATCAGCAATCTCTAAATTAGGTTGAATAATACTGACATCGTCCATACTCATAGCAAGCAATGATACTTGTCTCACAACGAAGTCTGATGCTACCCCTAATATCAGTCCCAATGTTAACCCTAGTGCCAACGCAGTCATCAACACGTTCGCCGCCTGCAAATTAACGTCTCCAGCTAAGCGCCAGCAAAATGGCTGCTGCTAGTGCATACAGAGACACCGGCAACCAGCCCGCCAACCACGCAGGCACAGTACCTTGGTCACCCAGTAAGTTGGAGACACTCCAGGTCGCATAATAAACAAAGGTCAAAAATAAAACCGATACAAGTCCCAAACCAAAACCACTGCGGAAGCTATATAACCCAACAGCTAACGCAAATACAGCAAACGCCGTGGCTGCAAGCGGCTCTGCAAATTTGCGGTGAAGGGCTGTCCATTCCGCGCCGCGTTCACCCGCAATTAAGCGCGGTCGCAACTCATCTAATGGCAGTCGGTGAAGTTCTGGGCGACGGCTCGAGCCAGCTGCCAGCCGCCGAACAGGTAAACGTGCTTCCAACGCTAAACTCTGCAAAGCAACCTCGCTGTTACGGTAGCTTAAAAAGCGCACGTTCTCTAAACGCCACAGCCCAGCTTCTTCATCTAGCACGCCACGCTCTGCACGAATGACCTCGCTAGGACCTTGCGAGCCACCAGATTGAATGATGACGATGCCGTTAGCAATGCCACCGGGCTCGAGCGACTCAATATAAACACTGCGCCCTAGCGCATCGGTAAAAAAGCTGCCCTCTTGCAACAGCGTTTCGGGGCTCTGCAAAAAGATGTCTTTTTCAACTTCACGCACGCGCCCGTCACTCCACGGCACAACCAGTTCGTTGTTGACAAAGCTTAGGCCACTTACCAACAAGCCCAAGGTTAGTAGAGGTAAGGCAAATTGTTTAGGGGATAAACCCAAAAGCAAACTCGCTTTAATTTCACTGTCTTGCCCCAGCCGGGTCATGCCCAAAAGCGCTGCGAACAAAAGCGCGAGTGGCACAGCATAACCTGCGGCACCAGGCAAACTGTAGAGCAAAAACTGGGCGACTAGGGCTGGATTCACACCTCGAGCAATCACATCTGCCAACACACCCAACAAGGTTACGGCTAGCAGCAACATGAGCAGTGCAACTAGCCCAGCGGCATACAGCGGCATAATTTCGCGAATTAGATAAAGTCCAAAGCGTCTTGTCATGAATAACCACGCATTTTACACGAAACTGGTTTGGATAGCCGTCTGACGCTTGCAAGTGTCATCATCATGAATGTTGTCCTCATCGTAGCTAATGCAACGTATAGAGTAGAAAGCTTCAAGCTGGTGTGTCGTTGGTCGCGAGCACAACGTAGTTTCTTGTTTAAGACAATAGTCCAATGAGATCAACTCACTGTGTTCTGTAGTGGTTGTGCAGGTACCTCATAAATATCTTGTGAAGGTCTTAATTCACATTAATACGATTGATACAATGGCATCACGCAACTTAAACAACCTTAATTTAGGTGCACATCAACTGACGGACACTAACTAAGTACCTCCAAGTTGAAGCACAATAAGTATCAAACTCAGCAGC
>JBCCBI010000348.1:0-6104 GCA_039034155.1 Deinococcota bacterium
ATAATAAAATAATGAGTACTGCTTTAAGGGTGAGTTGTAGCTATGACCACACTGGGTTGAATACATGATTGTCACATACACAATGTCGTGTGACACGTGCTAAACTCAACTTGTTATGTCATTGGTCTCGAGGCTTCATCGGTTGTTACGCGCTGAGCTAAAGGGTCGTCTGCACGTGCCTCGTACAAATCAAAAGCCTTCGCCAGATGCTGACACAGACAATGTTTATACAGAGGGTACTTACACAGAGGGTGCTTATACAAACACAACTAGTAAAGAGCGGCAGACAGCAGATGGTGCGCGAGTAACTTACGACTCACGCCTTGCGCCCTACTATGCGGCGCTCGAGCTACCTTATGGTGCCGACCTTAACGCTGTCAAACAAGCCCATCGCCGCTTAATTAAGCAGTATCACCCTGACCGTTTTTACGATGATGCCAGCAAGCAACACACCGCAGGCGAGGTGACACGCCGTCTTAATGAAGCGTATCAGGAACTTTGTGATTATCTGGAAGTAACTTAATAACAGCCCTACGGAAAGCTTATCAATAGAAGATGCTGCCATTTTATGTTGATGACAGCATCTTTTTTGCTTTGTACGTTTTGTACGTTAACGCGCTACAAACGCGAGTCCACTTGGGTCATCAACAATATTAGCCGTACGCACACCAAAGTTGATGCCGCCTAATGCGCTGCCATTTACCGTGAGGCTGTAATGGCCGGGGTCGCGCTCGCCAATAGTGGTTTCGATCCAATCAGCATAAGAAGGGATGTACGCGCGAAAATCATAGGAGGTATCTGCCCCAAAGCTAGTCACACCTGCTAGATAGTAGCTATTATTTGCATCCTGCACGAGAAGTGGTCCGCCGCTGTCGCCAGCAGAAGATGAGGCAAAGTCCTGATTATTCGTTGGAGTAGCAAAACCAGAACACAAGACAGCAGCCGGATCGAGGTCAGGGCGGGCTGTTTCGGTAGGACTTTGTTCTAAAATTAAATCTAAAATACGAATACACTCGGGTAAATCATCAATAGGTTGAGTGGCAGCTTGGAGGTCGTTGGCAAGTTCTTCAGGATCACTGGAATCCAACCGCAAGTTCGTGTTCCCCCAACCTGCCATCGTTGCTGTTGTGCCGACATTAGCTAGGTTGCTTAGGGGCGGGCTGAGGAGGCGCACGGTGCCTTGAGATGACGGTCGCTCGAGCCGAATCAACATCACATCATTTAACCAAAATGGATTAAAGCGGTTGACAAAATTAGGGAAGAAAATTATTTCTGAGGCAGGGATACGCTCACCAGCTTCCGATAGTAGTGTAGTGCGACCCAGCACAGCTTCTACACCAGCTACGTCAGCAATAGGCTCGCCGTTGCTATCTAGTAAACAGTGAGCAGCGGTCACAAGCCACTGGGGACGCACTAAGCTAGCTGTACAAAAGATATTCACGCGGGCGTTAACTTCACCAGAAGGTACTAGTGCCGCAGCAAACGGAAATTCATCAACGCTACTGACTTCACCGCCAATGACTTTGTTTGCTGCCCTAGAAATGCTACTTGAAGTAAGAGATTCACCTGCTCGAGGAAGGGTTTGCAAGCTTCCACTAGGTGGCTCAATCGCAAGTTGGTAGGAACCTGGTTCAAAGCGGAAACTGTAGCGACCATCTGTATTGGTGAGCCTGTTGGGTTCCCCTGAGTCAAATGCACCGTTTTCGTTGCGGTCCCAATACACGCGCACACCCTCGAGCGCATCTTCACTGGACTCCCGAATTCCGTTGTCATTGCTATCTTGCCAGACTTGGCCGTTCACGTCTGTCAGGGTGATGGGCTCCCGTGTACCGCCATCACTATCACCGCAGGCGGTTATGACCAACAGCATTATCAAAATAGAAACAGATGTCTGCCAAGAAACGTTGTGCTGGTAAGCTTGAAGTTGGTTCATTATCTTCCTCTCGTAAGTGTAGAACGCAAGCACGTTGATGAGTAACGCGTCAGGCACTGCGGGTAGATGGGTTCAATAAACATTTGCTGTACTCACTAAGTATACGCTGTCAGTGACAACAAATCATGCTACTTAGATGAGGTCTACTTGATGCTTTGCTAGATGTCTTCAAGACATTCACAAGTCAGCTTGCGCAAAATCAAGGTAGACTCTGGGACATGGCTGCGTGGCTTATTCTCATAGGTGCACTCCTTATCCAAATTGTCGTTGCCAATGTCACCCAGGGTATTCCCACCTTGGCCCCGTTTATCAAAGCGGATTTGTCGCTGTCACAATCTCAGGTTGGGCTATTTACTAGTTACATTTTTGCAGGTTTTTTTCTGGGTGCTGGGCTGTCCGGTTGGCTTACGGACCGCTTGAGTAGCCGCACGGTATTGATTGGTGGCGCAGCTACGGCTGGACTGCTAGCTGGTGTTATTGGCTATTTCCAAGTTGATCGTCTTGCGCTAGTGGGCTTGCTGGTGGTGCTTGGGCTCATGGGTTCAACGGCGACGCCAGCGGGCGCACAAGCGGTAGCTCGAGCCTTCGACACACGTAAGCGCGGTCTAGCCATGGGCCTGCGGCAAATGGGTGTACCGTTAGGTGGGGCGTTAGCTGCAGCTAGTTTGCCTGTGCTAGCAGTGCGGTTTAGTTGGCGCACGGCTGCGGGTATCTCAGGAGGGATGGCGCTAATTGCTGCTGTTATCACGCTGGTTATTTACAGCCAGCCCCGCGTACGCCATCATTCACGTACGGTAACCAAGGCTAGCCGGCACGTTTCTGGGAAGCTTTTCAAAAAGCCTGTAGTCATTGCCTGTGCAGCGGGTACAACCTTACCGGTTGCCCAGTTCATCATGGTGACGTACTTGATGCTTTATTTGCGCGATACGTTGGGCATTCCCGAACTGCGCGGTGCCGCTTTACTCACCTTGGCGCAACTGATTGGCGCGCTAAGCCGGGTGAGCTTGGCAGCTTTAAGTGACCGTTTGCCTTTTGGCCGCAAACCTATGCTGCTAGCTGTTGTAGCGATGACAGGCGTGAGTGCATTGTCGATAGCGCAACTTTCACCCCAAACGCCCACCGTATTAGTAACAATGATTGTGATGATCTACGCAGCCTCGGCATTGGGATGGCAAGGGCTTTATTTTACGCTGCTTACTGAATTAAGTGATAGCGGCTGGGAAGGGCGCGTGTTGGGCATGGCAACCACCTTTACCTCGCTTGGGATTATGAGCGGGCCGCCGCTGTTTGGGCTTTTGGTCGATGCCAGCTCGAGCTACCGCCCTGCCTGGTACGCCCTAGCTGCAGTCGTAGCTACCGGCTTTGTGATGCTCCTAACTGTGCAAGAACAGCCTACTCGCTCGGTAGCACCAGCCACAAGATAAGATAGGGCAACACCCCAAAACCAAAAGCCAGCACAGATACCACAAAGATAATCCGCACAATGGTTGAGTCCATGTCAAAATACTCGGCTAAACCGCCGCATACACCAGCGACCTTTTTATCTGTTTGAGAAAGCGTTAAACGTTTTTGAGCCATGGGTTACTTTAGCGTGTTGCTCGAGTGATTGCAATTTGTGTTCTAGGGTAGAGAATCATGTTCTTTTTTAAGGTTTTTAGATGAGGTTGACTCGAGCATGTTTGTATGACCTTGATACTGCTCAAACATTTGTAATTATCAAGATGAAGATACGACTCAAGGGAACGGCATAAAGGTCAACATCAGTTGCATATTCTAGAGCTTCACGAGTTGCGAATCTCAACCGTCACAACTAGGCACTGAGCAAAGTTGCCTAAGCCAATAGTCTTAACGACGCAACTTTGTCACAATTAGGTATGACGTCTGCAAATCCTTCCTCAGCACCTAAGCTTTCACCGCTTAAAGCGTGGCTACTTGCCATTCGCCCGCCCACCTTGCTACTTGCACTTGCGGCCATTAGTATGGGTACTTTTGCTGCATCTGCTAACGGTCACGCACGCTTAGCGGTTGCGTTAACCGCTGCACTTACAGCAACGCTGTTACAGATTCTTTCTAACTTTGCCAACGACTACGGAGATACCCAAAAAGGCACCGACAGTACCTCCACAAGTTCACGCAAACAGGTGCTGCAGCAGGGCATCATCAGTTTTGCTGAAATACGGACGGCTATGATTATCTGTGGCTGTTTAGCAGCAGTTAGTGGTATCACTTTGCTAATTTTAGCCTTCGGGCAACTGTCGTTGACGATGCTGATATTTTTGGCACTGGGGGCAGCTAGTTTATGGGCTGCTTATGCTTACACTGCGACAGACAACCCTTACGGCTACGCAGGTTTGGGCGATGTAATGGTGTTTATCTTTTTTGGCTTGGTTGCGGTACTAGGTAGCTACATATTGCAAGCAGGCTCGTTCAATTGGGCGGTGCTATTACCTGCAAGTGCAAGCGGCTGTTTGGCGGTTGCAGTTCTCAACATTAACAACATGCGCGATTTAGAGAACGATGCCAAGTACGACAAACGCACTGTTCCCGTGCGTATTGGCCTAGCTGCTGCCCGCCGCTATCACACGTTACTTTTACTGTTACCGTTTGTGCTGGCAACAATTTACACGCTATCCCATTACAGCAGCTTGTGGCAGTGGTTATTTGTAGTGTCTGCGCCACTTTTTGGTATCAATGGACGCCACATTTGGACCCATCAAGACGCTGAACTTGCGCCTATGCTTAAACAAATGACCCTAACTAGCGTGGCGTTTACCTTGCTGTTTGGGATTGGCTTGCTACTCGGCTGAGGTAGAGCTGCTGGTTGAGGTCATGACCTTAGATAAAGGCATCAGCCCTAGTTCATAATAGCCCGATGTATCAATTTGTGGAGTTTAGCGAATGCCTTTGTCTGCGTCGTTAAGGGCACCTAAAAAGAGACCGATACCACCAAACAAAAGTACTAAGATAATTAGTAAGTCCAACGCAGACATCGTGTTGAGCCGAAATTGAATCGTGCTGATGACGCCAAAAATGAGTGAGGCAACAGCCCCGATCATCAGGATCCAGCCGATGATTTTTCTCGAGTCATAAAAAATCATCATGACGCCAGCAATAAAAGGAATAAGCACCATCCCGCCAGTTACGCCCACACCACTGACTCTGTAGAGAACGCTTCCCAAGCCAAAACTATGGGTGACCCGAATAGCATTGAGCAGTAAATAACCGCCGACAATTATCATAGCAAGACCAACAAAAAACTGAGGAATACCGCCGCTTGTTCCGCCTGCACCTCGAGGCATAATGACTCCTTTCAGCTCGAGCCAAGCTTGAACATCATCTTACCGAAATTAGCTTGACGCACTGTATACATCTATCATAACGGTCATTTGTGAGG
Organism: Deinococcota bacterium; assembly: GCA_039034155.1. Classification (GTDB taxonomy): domain Bacteria; phylum Deinococcota; class Deinococci; order Deinococcales; family Trueperaceae; genus JBCCBI01. The sequence goes on from JBCCBI010000348.1 coordinate 5,328, forward strand.
GGGTCACGGGTGCTTTTTCTCACTAAAACTCGTCATTAACAAAGCTATATGATTGCAATCCTCAGATCAAGACTAGACAAACCCCAACAATATTCTTAGGCTGGTATTGTGACTGAAAAGCAAGAAAACATACTCACAATGTTTTTGATTGTTGTGTGTTTGGGATTAGCAACGCTCAATATTGTGCCGCGCTTGCACAGCCGCCCTAGAACGGTGGATGCTGTTCAAGACGATGTGCAAGTTGCCATTCAGGGCGAAGTTGTACGTCCAGGTGTGTACACACTGGCGTGGGGTGCAACCGTTGATGATCTGGTGGTGGCAGCAGGTGGGTTTACGCAAGATGCTGACCCTGCGCTAGTAAATTTGGCGGCTAGTTTGGATGCTAGCTCGAGCATCTTTGTGCCCAGTGTGCAAACCAGCAGTGGCGACACGCGTATTAGCATCAACAACGCCACGCCAACTGATCTAGAACGTTTACCTGGGATTGGGCCAGCGCTAGCCAATCCGCCGTTCTCATAGTCGCTGAGTTCAACCAAGCATTGTGTCCCATTCTCGTGCCATCCGAAATAGATTTCAGCATGAATATTGAGTGGACTATTGGGCGCAGCCTTAAACTTTGACAGTGAATTCCAGCCGTTTTTCAAAGGCCATGGCAAGCTAAAAAATAGGCGTACATTGGCGTGGCCATCTTCGTCGAGTGAATCTTCCTCTGGCTCAGCGAATATCGAAATTGTCACCTGATCGCTGCCGTGATCAACCGATGCACGAATGCCGGAC
>JBCCBI010000349.1:0-6101 GCA_039034155.1 Deinococcota bacterium
GCTGCAGAAGGCCGGCTGCGGGGTAGAGACCCGTTGGGCCTTGAATGGCGAAGAAGCCATGGAAGCTCTGCGCGCGGCACCGACCCCGTTGCTGACTTTCCTCGACCTAAGAATGCCCCGCATGGATGGCTTTGAGGTCTTAGAAGAGATGCAGGGCGACGCCGAGCTGAAGTCCTTGCCGGTGGTAGTGCTGACCAAGTGCTCGTGCGCCTGGTTAACTTCCCAGCACCTAATGAGTGGATTGGTTTCCAGTTTGATATTAGCAGCGGTGGCAACGTCACCTTACAAAACCCACCTTTTGGTTCTGAAAGTACAGGTATTGGTAACGGCTTAACGATTACCAATGGCACAAATGACCGTTCACCTATCACTGTTGGCGGCGTGACCACTACGCCAATCGTTGGCGATGGTACCTTTGCAATCCTCAACTTAGAAGGCGCAGGTAGCGATACCCTCACCTTAAGTAATGGCACTTTGCTGCTAGACGACCAAGGTACTGAGCTAGCTGTAGCTGGTGATACCATCGCTGTAAGCCTAGCTGGTGGCGGTGGCGGTACACCTCAGTTCAACATGACTGCTGGTCCTGGTGCGAACGAAGTTACTGTCTCACTAGATAACTTTACCGGCAACTGGTTTAGCTTCAGCTTTACCACAACAGGTAGTGTATCTGTGGACGCTGTTGCATCCACAGGTGTGGGTACCGGACTTTTGACTAGCACGGGTCCTAACGGCACAGTAGGTGCAGGGCTGAATGCGATTAACGGCAGCGGTAACTTTGCCATCCTAACTGTGTCGGGCACAGGTACGCTCACCATTCAAGGTGGCAACGTCCTAACTAATTTAAATGCGTCTGATGGTGCCCCAGTCACTGTCTCAGGAAGCAGCATTACGCTGCCGTAAGGGCACTTAAATTATGAGTTATAAGCGCTTTAGTATCACCTTACTCACGACCTTGGGCCTTATCTTGCTAGCTGCATGTGGCGGCAGTGAGGGCCCAAGCAACCCCGACCCTGATCCCACGCCGGGCAACACCGCCCCTACACGGACTGGCAGCATTCCTAACGTGACAGCTGTCATTACAGAAGGTAGTCAGACGCTTAACTTAGGTGACTTCTTCTCCGATGCCCAAGATAGCGATACAGAGCTTACCTACAGCGTGACTAACAACAGTAACAATGCTGCAGTTAACGCAACAACAAGCAGTACGATCTTGAACTTGGAGTTTTTGGCAGTAGGCAGTAGCACACTCACAATTACTGTAACAGACACAGGTGGTTTATCTACCACCGCTACTGTGACTGTAACTGTGAACCCTGGTGAAGGACCACCACCCCAAGATGCAAGTTTCCAGATTGATGCCGCTAGCAGTACCTGTACAGATGCCATTGTGATTGGTGACACTTGCTCCGTGATTGTCAACTTAGTTAACTATGACGCTATTTGGTACACCTTTTTGTTCGATGTGACCTTTGCTAACAACAACTTTGCCCTACGTGCTGGAACGCAAGGTACTACTGATCTAACTAGTAGCATGCTCATCCTTGCTGGTCCGCAAAGAATTGCAGCGATTAGTGACTCTTTAGCCCCTTTTACAGGGAGTGGACCACTTGTTGAAGTTTTGCTCGAGCGTGTTGGTAATGGTAGTGACACGATGAGAATTCAAAATGGTGAACTTACTGTTGACCTTGATCAAGGCACCACTTTAGCAATCGATGGAGATAACAGCAATGCCGTCTTCTAAACCCCCTTCTTCTGCCAGTTTGCCACCCCAGGCTGGATCCGTTCGCCCCCGGTTTTTTTGTCCCCGGTTAACCCCTTCGTCCTCTTTTCCAAACCCCATGTTTATTACGTCTAGAAAGGAAACCCCGATGAATAGGAAAGCTATCTCTTTGGTGCTCGGACTTGTGGTGGCAGTGTTGCTCGCCGCATGTTCCGAAAGCCTCAACGGTAGCGTAGATGCCAACTATCTACTCTTACCCATTGACAGCAGCGACGCCATTTACGGCGGCAGCATGCAAATTAGTTATGATGACGGTCTAGAACTTGTTGATGTTGTCACCGCAGACGGCGACACCATCAGTGTGACCGACATGCAAGACGGCACCCTAACAGTTGCCCTTGCAAGTGCAAATCCCAAGTCTGGTCGGCTTGCCACGGTTGTCTTCCAAGGTAGCGGCAGCGTAACCACCAGCAGCTTTGAAGCTGTTACGGCAGACTTCGGCACAAAGAGCCTCACCATTTCTGGTGAACTCATCAGCAGTCCAGAAGCGCCTGCCAACATTAGTACTCAACAGTTAGATGGCGTGCTTATTCCTGCTACTGCTGATCTGCAAGGCAGCTTCGCAAACTTCGAGCTAGGCGACTACGACCAGAGTGGTGCAGTAGCGTTGATTGACGTGGTACGTATCCTGCAAGTTCTAACTGGCGAAATTGCCCCCGGCTCCATTAGCGATTACCAATACTTCATCTCTGACTTCACTGCCAACGGACGCATTGATCTGCTTGATGCCATCGCCGCCCTGCAAAAAGTCGTTGGCTCCCCAGCTAACTTAGTTGTGCAAACCTCCGACTCCTTAGCGGTAGGCACCACCGTTACTCTGGTTCTCTTCAACGCTGGTAGCGATAGCTTCAGCACCACCCCCGTCATCAACGCGCCAGCCGACGTGACTGTAACTGGTCCTAGCCCTTCTATCTCCGGTCAAAGCTTCGCTTACAGTGTTGCTATTGGCTCTGGTGCAACAGGTAGCCTCACCATCAACGCAGGTGGCGCTAACCAAGCTAGCTTGCCTATTCAAGGCGGCACTGGTGGCGGCGGTACCGGCGATCCTCTGCTCGACATTGTCTTCTACACCACCGATACCAGCACAGCTGTGAACCCTAACCCTATCACTGGCCAGCTCACCGTCCGTGCCAACTTCGACCTCGGCGGCGCTGAAGCAGAGCGTATTGAACTGCTCCTCAACGGCGTTGTTGCGCAAAGCCAACCTGTTCTCGGTACCCAGTCACAAGCTGATCTCTCCGTAGATACCAGCGCCTTCGACTGCGATACCCTCACCCCCGATTACCCCAATGGCGACTACGACATTAGCGCGCGCTTAGTTTTGGCTAACAACAGCTTCGTGAATGCTCGCAATGGTAATACTGGCATCTTTGGTGACGTGCCCTTTGGTAACGCAGATACGGTTGAGCTCGAGATTCTCTCGGGTAACAGCGTTGAAGCATCTGGCGTAACTTGGTATGGCGGTGGCGATGTTGAGTTCCGCGTCTGCCCCATCATCTACGACATTGCCTCTGGTACCTCAGTAGAAACAGTTGTTGTGAACCCACAACGCGACAATGGTAGCGATACCTTGAACATCGGTGCAGGTGCTGGCTTACCCCGTAATATTAGCCGTGGCACTGCTCCTAACTTCTTCACCTTCACTGCCGCCCAAGCACCTAACAGCAACTACGAAGATTCCCGTGCACCTGTACGCCGCACCACCTTCTTCGAAGTAGATGCGCTCGATGCAGGCTCCCTCAACATCGCTAGCTTAGTTTCCGATGAGTTCTACCTCGACTTCAGAGGTCCCCAAGTGACCGGACAAGTGCAGTACCGCCGCTTTAACTTCGGGACTAACACCACCGCCCCATTCTTCCAAACCACAGCTGTACCACTCAGCACCACTAACCTAGCCGACACCAACCGTTACATTGGACCACGTACGCCAATTGCTGCACCCGCAACGATTGAAGATGAAGGTGTGGGCTTACCTGTGGGCTATCAACCTGGTATTGACGTCATTCCTGGCAACGCAACTAACGTTCTTGCTACCCTGGCAGTCAGTGATACGACCACAGGGCAAGACCTTGCCAATGAACTCAACATCTTCACAAGCACAGCTGTTGTGACGCCAATCAGTGGGTTCCAAATCCAGCTCACCAGTGATACTGAAGACCGTTTGGGCAACACGATTGCTGGTACTGAAATTGACGAATCACGTTCAGGTCTCTTAGGCTTTGACTTTGATGCTCCTGCTATTGCCAATGTTGGTCCTGCGCCTGCTACGAATGCTAATGCGGGCGGCATTTACAGCAATAGCTTCTTGCCTGTCCTTGCGATTGGCGAACTTGCTGCTGGTGCTGGGCCTATTGTTGAGCCTGATGGTTTTGGTGCTTACATTGCTGGTGAAGACTTTGTTTTTAATAGCATTTTCCGTGCAGAAGTGACAGATACAAACTCTGGGCTTGATGATGCTGATGCTACTAACGATGTCGATACGTTCACAAGCCGCTCAGGTGTTACTGATGACGACTTTGGTGATCCAGCTAACGCTGGTGAATTTACAACCACAGCGACAACACCTCCTGCATTAGATGGTAACTCGGGGGCAGCTGTTGACATTATTGGCAACATTGAAACAGACACACCGTTAGATGTAGCTACGGCACTTGATGGTCCTTTTGACAAGACATTAGCTGTGCGTCAAAACGGTGTCGTATTACCGCTTGTTGCGGCTGCGGATGCTGCTGCTGCTGTTGGTGCAGATGATCCAGATGGTAACTTTGACAATAATGGTTATGCCCTTGACCTTTCCGGTGGTACATTAGCTACTGCTAACACTTACAACTTCGTACAAAGTGGTTCTAGCATTGGTGATGCCCAAGTTAATCTGAACGTTATCTTCTACGATGCCGTAGGTAACGCGACCACCCCAAGCGCTCCTGATGCAAGCACAAACTTTAGCCACGAAATTGACCGTACCGAACCGGATGTTTCTTTCCAAAGCTATGTGACACCTGTGGCACTTGGTGGTAGTCCTACAGTAACCTCATCTGGTTCGATTCGTATCACAGACGCTAACATTGATTTGAACAACAGCTATGTGATCATTCAACGTGATGATACTGATGGAACATTTGGTGCTGGGTCATCTGCTGCAGCTACAGTACTAGTTAATGGTCAGACGATGACTATTGATCCAACAGCTGCACCTGAAACAAGTTTTGGTTCGCTTACATTTGCACAATCGGGTTTGACTAGTAGTGCAGGATTCCAACCACTTGAGTTGACCTTTGAAACTCCTGGTTTCTATCGTTTAATCATCCGTTCAACAGACTTGTCACGTCAACTTGATGAAGCTGATGTTACTACAGATGATGATACACTCCCTCAAATTGTTAGTGATCCAGCTGCTCTTACACCAGATTCAGTCGCCCCTACTATCCTTGGATTCGGCAACACTGCTAACGACGCAACCACCATTGAAGTTCAGTAAATTCTGTTAGATCAAGGTATGTAGCTTCAATATCCTAAAAACTTTAAGTCTCTCATAAGCAATACCCCGAGCCATCTTGAGACAATCTCATGGGTGGCTCGGTTTCTTTTCATGTATGAACGTCATAATTATAAAAAACCGCGTATAGCATACATAGTGCGTTAGTCGCTCAACTAGCATGGCGTGCTTGTAGAAAGGGCGTCATGAAAGTTGTACAGCAAAGAGTCAAATACCAAATCCGTAACTCAAAAAATACAAAAGTAAATAACTCTCCGCAACGCACTTGGCGCGTTGCTATTGTCATTTCTGTACTGTTGTTTATAACTGCGTGCAGTGACTATCTAACGCCTTTGCCAGCAACATCCCTTGAATATGCAGTTCTACCCATTGCTCCATCCCAATCTGCTTATGGTGCAACCCTCACCCTAAACTACAACCCAACAGAGCTAGAGTTTGTAGAGGTTGTTAGCCAAGACGCTGGCACTGTACACGCGCTAACTCATCAACTACAAAGCACATTGGATAACACAACAACGACAAGCCTGAACGTTGCCCTAGTACGTGCCCAAGCCACCCGAAACACACTTGGCTATGTTGTATTCAAAGTCAATCAAGAAGGTGCTGCTGTAGACGTAACAAGTAGTATTACTATTAGCGATGAATTGAAGCTGCAAAGCGAGCTACAAACGCATGCGCTTACATATGTACGAACACCACCCCAACCTATCAAGACTCAGCAAATCAGTAGCATATTAATTCCGGGAAATTTACAAGCCTCTTTTGCGAACTTCCCCTTAGGCGACTACGACCAGAGTGGTGCAGTAGCGTTGATTGACGTGGTAC
>JBCCBI010000350.1:0-6084 GCA_039034155.1 Deinococcota bacterium
GACAGCCACTGCAAACTCTAGTATATTTGCTAGGTACATATTTCAATCTGGTTGCCTTAAAGATGCTCTGTGCAAACATGCACGGACAACGTGATGGGCTCGAGTCAATTCTCAACGTAATGAATTGCAGCACCCTGCTTCAGTTACGTAATCATCAGCCCGAACCATCTCTCGAGCTTGACAACAATCTCGTTTGTCTGAGGCAGTTGTCATAGCCAAAATAGACCCTATTAATGTCACTCGTTTGTGCATCCATTGGCATCAACTAGGTAAGTCAGGTTGAAAGTGTCATCCATATTTTATGTTCAGAGAGGTTTACTATGAAAAAAGTCGTCTTAACCATGAGCTGCTTGCTTGCTATTTTGAGTTTGGGAAGTACGTTTGCGCAAGAGCGGGACATTGATATTGCCGTTGTCGCCCACGGTGGCGCGAACAACCCGTTTTGGGTCGTGGTGTTTAATGCCGTGAATGACGCCTGTACCGACTTTGGGGTGTCTTGCACCTACGACGCACCTGACACCTTCGACTTACCACTCATGGCGCAAATGATTGATTCTGCCATTGCCCGCGAGCCAGACGCACTTATTGTGTCTTTGCCAGATGTTGCTACCCTAGGTGAGCCTATTGAGCGTGCAATTGAGCAGGGTATTCCGGTATTTTCGATTAACTCGGGTAGCGATATTTTTCAAGATTTAGGCATTTTGCGTCACATTGGTCAAACCGAGTATGAAGCTGGTTTGGGTGCTGGACGCCGTTTTGCTGCACTTGGTGGCACCCAAGGCGTATGTGTTTCGCACGAGCAAGGCAACCTCGCACTTGACCTTCGCTGCGAAGGTTTTGCCGACGGCTTTGGCGGTCCAGTTGAGGTTATTGCCTCAGTATCTTCCGACGAGTCCGAGCTGTACTCCCTCATGGACAGCTACTTAGCTAACAACCCAGATGTAGACACTATTTTGGCAGTTGGTCCGCAACCTGGTCAGCCTGCTGCTCGTTTGCTGCAAGACCTTGGTAAAGACGGCGAAGTTCTGTTAGGTGCATTTGATCTGTCACCGATTTTGCTCGAGGCTGTCGGCGACGGTACGGTGAGCTTCCTTGTTGATCAACAGCAGTACTTGCAAGGCTACCTTGCCATTCAAAGTGCTGTTTTATATGATCAGTACAAACTCCTTAACGGCGCTGAAATTATCCTGACTGGTCCCGGCTTTGTAGATGCTAGCAATTATCAAGACGTGATTGACTTAAGCGCGCAAGGTAAGCGTTAGGCGCTCGAGTATTCTTTGTATTCCTTGTGCTCAAGTAAAGTTGATGGCGTCTCCAACCTCTTGTAATTTAGAAGTCATTGATACTCCATTGATCAACTTTAGTAGCAAGCTTTAAGACCAGCAAATCTATACCTTGTACATAGATTTATCTCACTTGAAGTCCCTTGTTAATAAGCACTATAAATAAGCACAAAAAATATCAGCATAATGTGTTTGTAAGGTTAGTTAGGGGCTTGTGACCAAGCCCCTGTTTTTATAGCGCTGTTGTTAGTGTTTTGTACGGGGTTTACCGATTCCGATTCAAAACTCCGTAACCCACTTTTGGGCTTTACATCGTTTACCTGGTTTACATCGTTTATGTGGTTTACATCGGGATTAGCACTGTGGGATTAGCACTGTGGGATTAGCACTGTTTCTACATGAGGGTCGTCTCACTTACACTCACAACTATGTGAGTGAATTTCTTACGAAATTAGCTGGAAAGGATATTAGATTGGCAACGTCTCGAGCAAGCCGCGACGAGCGGGTTCAACAGCTTGGTTTTTGGAACCGTCTGCTCAGCCGTCCTGAATTTGGCGCGCTCGCAGGTGCGCTATTAGTTTTTGTGATGTTTTCTGTGTTTGCTTGGGATGCTGACAGCGGTGTTTCTGGCTTTTTGCGGTTACGGGCAATTTCAACTTGGCTCAAGTTTTCAGCCGAAATTGGCATTATTGCCATTGGTGCAACCCTGCTGATGATTGGCGGCGAGTTTGACTTATCAGTGGGGTCAATTATTGGCTTTGCCAGCTTAATTGTACTCACCCCAATTGTCGTGTATGGCTGGGCACCTTGGTTAGCTATTTTGCTGACACTCGCGCTAGCTGTGGCGATGGGCTGGCTCAACGGCACGTTGGTGAATTCAACTGGGCTACCTTCATTTATTGTCACACTGGCATTTTTGTATATTTACCGGGGAATCACGCTGGTAACTACCCGGGCGTTTACAGGTGGCGCAACCAGAGTAGACATTCAAGCCCTGGTAGGTGAACCCAACGTTCACGGTATCAATGTGCCCAATGTTGATGCCGCTAGGGCGCTTATTCGCGGCGACTGGCTCGCGCAAGTTTTTTATCCGCAGTCCAGTATTTTAGTAGACGGCGTCACCTGGCAACCCGCTGGACAAATTTTTAGCACACCTCGGCTCATGCTGTGGTTATCTCAACTTGGCATCATCCCTAATAATGAACGACGTATTTTAGATGCTGCAACGGGCGTGCGCACTGCCGTGAGCTTGCCTGTGGTGGACGGCATCCCCATTGCAGTTGGCTGGTGGATTGCCCTAGCGATTCTGGCCATCATTATTTTGCAACGCAGTCAACTTGGCAACTGGATTTATGGCACCGGCGGTCACACCGAATCTGCCCGCAATATGGGCGTGCCCACCAACCGCGTCAAGATCATCTTATTTATGGGCACGGCCGTATGCGCAACCGTGTTGTCCATCATTCAAGTGTTTGAAACAGGCTCGTCAGAAGTGTTGCGCGGTCAGCTTAAAGAATTTGAGGCCATCATTGTAGCCGTCATTGGCGGTACGCTTCTCACGGGTGGCTACGGCACGATTCGCGGGGCCTTTTGGGGCGCGCTTATTTATGGCATGATTTCGCGCGGCGTTGAAATTGTCCGCTGGATGCCCAACGACTGGTTCCGTATCTTTTTGGGGGTCGGCTTACTTGCTGCGGTGATCTTTAACACCTACATTCGCAAACGCGCTACAGAAGCTAAAGGATGAGGGAGGCTAGAAGGTGAGTACACCCTTGGTTGAACTTAAAGACATCGTCAAAACGTTCGGGTCGGTGATTGCCTTAAACGGCGTAAGTACGTCGGTGGATCAAGGCCAAGTGTTGTGCTTGCTCGGAGATAACGGCGCGGGCAAATCCACACTCATTAAAACCTTGTCAGGCGTACATACGCCTACGAGCGGGCAAATTCATATAGAGGGTCAAGCTGTCACCTTTCGTTCCCCACGCGACGCGCAGCGCTACGGCATCGCCACGGTACACCAGCACTTATCGATTCAACCCCTTATGAGTGTGACCCGTAACTTTTTTATGGGCCGCGAGCCTGTAGGTAATAAGATATTTGGCGCGCTAGGACTCATTCGTCACAAACACGCAGATCAAACAGCTAGAGACGAAATGCTCAAAATGGGCATCGACATTCGCGACCCTAACCAAGTGGTTGGCACTATGTCTGGCGGTGAGCGGCAAGTTTTAGCGATTGCTAGGGCCATCTATTTTGGTGCGCGGGTACTTATTTTGGATGAACCCACCGCAGCACTTGGCGTGAAACAAGCGGGTGTGGTGCTTAAATACATCGCCCAAGTGCGGGCTAAGGGGCTAGCCGTGGTATTTATTACTCACAACGTGCATCATGCGTATCCGGTAGCAGACAAATTTACAATTCTGAAACGCGGGCAGTCTTATGGCACATTTATGAAAAGCGACGTAAGCCGCGAAGACGTGCTAGCGATGATGGCGGGTAAAGAAGAACTCGAGGCGTTAGAAGCAGAACTCGAGGAGTTTTCCCGTGCCGACCAAGCCAGAGCTGCTGGCAAAGACTCGAGCCTCGAGGCAACTGCAGCAGCTGAACACGCCATTGCCGAAGGCCTCCACCAAGAAGTAAGTAGTTTGAAAGGGAAATCACCTTAATTTATGAGACTTTATTTCACAGGCGCAACTGGCTTTGTGGGTAGCGGCTTTCTAAAAGTTGCCTTAGAACGCTACGGTGCAACTTGCTTTGCTGCCTGCAACCGCACAACCCCCAAACCCAAAGACAACTTAAGTTTTAACAAAGTTGATTTGACGAACGGGCGTGATGTGCTCGAGTCCGTACACGCTTTCCAACCAGACGCCATCATCCACCTTGCGTTCGAGGGTGATTTCCCTAAAATCTACGCCGACCGCGACATGGCCTGGCAAACCTACGTGACCGCCACGCGCAATCTAGTGGATGCTGCCAATGCTGTAAGTGCCAAAATGGTGCTTATTTCCACCGATTGGGTCTTTGACGGCACACAAATAGATGCTACTGAGCGCACACCTGTTAACCCCATCAACTTATACGGCGTGCTCAAGGTCATTTGTGAGACAATTGTGCAAGAACGTGCTAAGAACGGCGCAATTGCCCGCATTGCTGGGTTGTTTGGGGTGCAGTGGGAGCGCAACAACTGGCAACCCGCACCTGATGCTGGTTTTGGCTATTTGCCCAACGCCGTTATTCGTGCCTTTGAGCAAACGGGGGCGTTTCAACTTCCTTTTGATGATAGCGTCAACCAATTTGCCACACCCACGTTAACGACAGATGCTGGCAAGATGACCATGAAGATTGTCCAGCAGGATAAACAAGGGGTGTTTCACTGTGTAGGCAGTGAAGGCATCAGCAAGCTCGAGCTGTGTCAACTCACGGCTGACATATTTGGATTTGATTCTAGCAACATCAGCATTATTCGACCGGACCCACAAAATCCTGCTAACTTACACGGAATTCCTGTTCCCAAAGACACACGGTTGAACAGTAAAGCCACTGCCAGCGCCCTAGGACATACTCCACCTAATATTCGTGAGGCGCTCGAGCTGTTCAAACATCAATACACAACCAGAGAACTCGAAAGGAGCTAGGTTAGTCACTAGCTAATCACGTCTATATGAAACCCCTAAACATCGCCATGATCGGTGCCGGCCGCATGGGTCAAACCCACGCTGCCGTGCTTAAAACCCTGCTCGAGGTACGCATTACCCACATCGTGGACTTTGTACCCGACAACGCCCAACGCGTTGCTGAGGTCTTTGGTGCAAGCGTCAGCACCGAAGCTGAGGTTTTAGCTAATCCAGACGTGGACGCCGTGTTCATCACCACGCCTACGCCCGCACACGCGGCGTCTATTAAACAAGCAGCAAAGGCAGGCAAAGCTATTTTTGTCGAAAAACCCCTCGCCCACGACCTAGACAGTTGTGCTGAGGTTGCCGAGGTGGTCGAAAAAGCTGGCGTGCCTTGTCAAGTGGGCTTTATGCGCCGTTTTGACCCAGCTTACTTGGAGGTTAAACGTCGCATTGAGGCTGGCGAACTTGGCGCACCCGAAAACTTTCGGGCCATTAGCCGCGACCCCCAGCAACCCAAGCTCGAGTTCCTGAAAACCTCCGGCGGCTTGCTGGTCGATATGGGCATTCACGACTTTGACAGCGCCCGCTATTTTTTTGGTGAGGTAGATGAGGTCTACGCCATCGGCAGTGCCGTCCGGGATGACCGACTAGATGAATTTGGGCTGTTTAACTTAGCAGTGGCTACAATGCGCTTTCAGAATGGCGCAGTGGGGACGCTCGAGAACGCCCTCAACACCAGCTATGGCTATGAAATTGTCTGTGATCTACTCGGTGAAAAAGGCAAATACCACTTGCAGAAAAAGCAGCAACTCAACCTCGAGGTTTGGGATGAACGCGGCGTCCAGCACGACTACCCCCAGTACTTTGATGAGCGTTTTCCCGAAGCTTACGCCAATGAGGTGATTAGCTTTGCCAGAAATGTTCACGCAGGTAAACCCGTTGGGCCGGGTGCACGGGACGCGCTCGAGTCCTCACGACTTGCCTTAGCCGCTCAACATTCACTTGAAACAGGTGAGGTTGTGAACGTCCAAACGTTTGGCAGGTAACTTTGGTCTCGTCAGCAATGATAACCACGCCAACATTTGCATCATCAAAATATATACAGGAGTTTCTAGACTGAACATCAATCCAATTAGTTAACACGAGTCTCAACGACTCAAAATACGGCGTCATTAAAACATCCC
>JBCCBI010000351.1:0-6069 GCA_039034155.1 Deinococcota bacterium
ACCGCGCGCCCAGCGGCGTGGAACTCGGCGTCACAGGCGTGCAAGAGGTTGCTACCCCGCTGGACCCTTACCCAATTACCCCCAAAGAACACGGCGTCGATTTTCTAGCTGAGCGCCGTCATTTACACATGCGCCACCGTGCCCCGTGGGCCATTTTGCGCATTCGTGATGAGCTCGAGCGGGCCATTCATGACTTTTTCCATGAGCGCGACTTTATTCGCTTTGACGCGCCCTTCTTTATGCCGACTGCTGTTGAGGGAACAACAAATCTATTCGAGATAAACTTGTTTGATGAGTCCAGTGCCTACCTCTCCCAATCTGGGCAGCTTTACGCTGAGGCGGGCGCGCTGGCCTTTGGCAAGGTCTATACCTTCGGCCCAGCGTTCCGGGCTGAAAAGTCCAAAACCCGCAAACATTTATTAGAATTCTGGATGATTGAACCTGAGGTTGCCTATTTGGAGCACGAAGGCAACATCAAGTTACAAGAAGACTTGGTGAGTTATTTGGTGGGGCGAGTGCTGGAAAAGCGCAAACTCGAGCTGGACATGTTAGAGCGAGATGTTAGTAGGCTCGAGCCCACCGCTCAAGGTGACTTTCCAAGGTTGACCTATGATGAGGCCCTCAAGCTTTTAGCAGACAAAGGTGAGGTGCTTACGTGGGGTGAGGACTTTGGTGCACCCCACGAAACTTTGCTCGGTGATAGTTTTGACCGCCCGGTTTTTGTAGACATGTGGCCCACCAAAACCAAAGCGTTTTACATGGAACCTGCTGACGGCGACCCAACTCGGGTTAAATGTGACGACCTCATTGGACCGGAAGGTTACGGCGAGCTGATTGGCGGCAGCCAGCGCATTCACGATTACGACCTGCTGAAACAGCGTATTGAGGAGCACGGGTTACCGCTCGAGGCGTTTGATTGGTATCTCGATTTGCGCAAGTACGGCAGCGTGCCGCATTCTGGCTTTGGCATTGGACTTGAGCGCACCCTGGCGTGGATTTGCGGCGTACATCATTTGCGGGAGGTTATTCCGTTTCCAAGAATGCTTACGCGGATGCATCCTTAAATATACCGACGCGGATGCATCCTTAAGCGAAGATGCATCCTTAAGCGAATTGGACTAAGCAGCAACAGGCACGTCACCGGCGACCATGCCACGGTGCATGACCCTATCTCCAACAACGCGGCTGTGGTCGCCACGGTGCAAGACGCACGCGTTATCCCACATCACCACATCGCCGGCTGCCCAAGCGTGCCGGGTGATGTTGTCTTCCCTCGTGGAGTGTTCAAATAGCTGGGTGATGATGTCTTTGGCTTCGTCATCTGGTATGTCAGAAATACCCACGCAACGTTCTGGCGTAGACAAAAATAGCGCTGTTTTACCTGAAATTGGGTGTTTGCGAAACACCGGGTGACGGGCTTCCGTTTCAGCATCTGAGTCAAGGTTGAGGCCGCTCACAACATGGCGGACAAGCTTACCCGCAAGTCGCTCACGCAAGTCCTCATGTAATGTCTCATACGCACGGTATTGATTGGTGAAGAGCGTTTCGCCACCTTGGGAAGGAATCTCTACAGCCCGCAGTGCCGTGTAGGCAGGTGGGCAGCGCACGTAGCTAGTGTCTACGTGAAACACACTGCGGGGTGGGCGCGTACGCCCAACGTTGCTGACGATATTGAGGAGGTTGTCAAACCCTTCTACCGACGTTTCACCTTGGGTAAAGGCAATCTCGCCAAAGCCGCGCAAAAACGTCACAAAGGCACTATCGCCTACGCTCTGCTTGGGAAAAATGACCGCACCATGTTCGGCAAGAAGAGTTTTGATGTCCTGCACATCATCTGCTGATAGAGTTATCAAATCAATGCCATCAATACGAGTGCCAATCGGTTGCAATACAGAATGATTCATAAGTTGTAGCCTAGCTACTTGTGTTTCAAAACTCTGTAGATGAAAATACAGATAGTTGAAAGTATCATGTATTATATATGGGTGTACGCGTTGACTAGGGTGTACTCAACTCTAGTCAAAAGTTTGCGTTCACTAAAATGACATGTGTACCTAGCTAGGTCGTTTTGGATGTCACTTGCCACTTCATAAACAGACATACATGATGACTTAAGTAATAGGTAACAGAGTAATAGGTAGCAGCAACAGATAGCAACACATCCATTTACATCTCACATCAGCAGTAGTTGCAAGGTAATAAAGAGAGGAACACACATGCAAGCACTTTTGTTCGGGTCTATCGGCACCTTAGTTGAAACTTCAGAATTGCAGCGCCAAGCGTTTAATCAGGCGTTTGAAGACGCCTCGGTTAATTGGCGCTGGGACAAACAAGCATATCAGGATATGCTGACTATTTCTGGTGGGCAAAACCGCCTACGTCACTATGCCAAGCAGCGTAATCAACTCCTTGGTGAGGCGGATATCCGCGAGCTTCATGAGCGCAAAAGCCAGCACTTTCAAGACATGCTGAACGCAGGTATTGAGTTGCGTCCTGGCGTGAGCAGGCTTATTGCTGAAGCCCATGAACATGGCGTCAAGCTCGGCTTTGTATCAACGACCTCACGTGCCAATATTGAGGCGATTGCTGCTGGGGTAAAAGGGCTGTCGCTCGAGCAGTTTGATGTTGTCACCAGCGCTGCTGATGTCACCAACTCCAAACCTGATCCAGAGGTTTACACCTTTGCCCGTCACAAACTCGGCATCCGCCCTGAAAACACGGTTGCTATTGAAGACACTACATTGAGTTTACAAGCTGCTCGAGCAGCCAAAATCATCTGCATAGCTACCCCAGGTGACTACACCCGCGAGCAAGATTTTTCTGAGGCACAAGCCGTTTTTGAGCAACTTGGTACGGACAATGAACCTAGCAACGTTATCCGCACTGAGTTTGCGTTTGAGCAAAATTATGTCGATATAGATTGGCTCAGTAAGCTTTTGCAAAAGTCTCAAGGTATTTTTGCTTAGAGGATTTTTGAGGATATCAGCCATATCATCAATCCTGATGACATAACGTTAGAGCCTATTCGAGCAAGTCAATTGATGAGCTTCGCTGAGGACTTTTTAGAGGGCATCTTAAAGATGCTCTTATCAACCTAGCTGACATTCAACGTCAAGGTGAAAACAGCACCACCTTCTGGATGGTTACGCGCATCTAGACTGCCGCCGTTGGCGTCAACCAGTGCTTTAGCAATTGCCAAGCCCAAACCCGAACCCGTCTTTTCCCCTTGACCATCTAGGCGGGTTCGGGACGCATCACCACGGTAGAAGCGTTCAAACGCGCGCCCTAGACTATCTGGCGACAACCCCGGCCCGTGGTCACGCACCCAAATTTCAACCTGCCCAGCACTTGCTTGTGTGCCAACCTCTACAACAGCAGGCGCTGCGTAACGAATGGCGTTGTCTAAGAGGTTGTTGAGTACCTGGGTAATGCGAAAGGGGTCAATAAACGCGGTTAGTCCGGGGGCAACCTCGGTTAGGGTGAGGGTCATGCCAGCATCTGTAGCTCGAGTTTGGAACGCGCTTACACACTGCTCGAGCAAGGGCTTTAGTAATGTACTTTCGCGCTTCAGGGAAAGCCCGCCGCCTTCTGCTAGGGATAGGGTACGAAGGTCGTCAACGAGCCTCGAGAGTAGCATCACCTCGCCATGTAAGCGGGTGAGGCCAGCATCGTCACGTTGTACTACACCATCTTGCATTCCCTCGAGCTCACTGCGCATTACAGCAAGTGGCGTACGTAAATCATGGGCAATGACAGCAACCAAATTGCGCTGGGCAATCTCTTGGCGCTCAAAGCCACTCACAAGTTTGTTAAATGCCTCGGTTAGGGTACGCAGTTCATCACGGTTGCGCGGTAGTTCTAGCCGGAGGCCACGCTCGCCTGCTTCAAAGCGGTTAGCACCATCGGTCAGGGCGTTGAGTGGGCGCGTTAGTACACGTGTTACCAACGCTGCCACAATAGACGCTAGCGCAAACGACAAACCTGCTGCCCGAAAAGCCGTTTGGGTGATTTCTCTGGCTGCTTGGCGCACTGGTGTCGGGACATCATCACCCCAATTACTATTCCCCCAAGGTTGCCAGTGGGATTTATTCCCCCAACTACTTTCGTCATCAATCCTAAAATTTGACCAAGGCGGATTACGCCATTGACGACTATCAGCCTGGGAGCTAGATTGGCGCGGCACAGTATCACCCGAGCCAGGTGGTCTCTCAACTTTGTTACGAATACTGCTAACATCCGCTAAATACTCTCCAGTAAACAGGTCTTGCTGGGCATCAAATACAGCGTTTAAGGTAAGCCAAGACGTTAAACTCACCGCTGCTAGGGCAACAAAGGCAAACATGAAGGTAAGGCGGTGTCTAAGCCCTTGACGTTTGCGTTTGCGCTTATGCTTAGCCCAAGGCGGTGCGCTAAAAGGGGCGTGTTTAGAGGATTTCCAAGAACGATGATGTGCCATTTAAGCACGCAACCTGTAACCAACACCGCGCACAGTTTCTAACTTGGCACCACAACCTTGGAGTTTTTTACGCAAATTTTTAACATGGGCATCTACCGTGCGTTCATCTGCATAACGCTCGCCATCACCAGATGCCGCTAACAGTTCAGACCGTGCGCGCACCATGCCAGGGTCTTTAGCAAGTACCGCAAGGAGGCGTAGTTCGCTAGTCGTGAGGTCAATGAGATCAGCGCCGCAGCGTACCTCAAAACGGCCCATATCAACCTCGAGCTCACCCACCTTATACACTTCGGGGGCGACTAACTGCCCGCTAGCACGGCGCAAAACTGCTTTAATACGCGCCACAACCTCGCGCGGGCTGTAGGGTTTAACAACATAGTCATCTGCACCAAGACCCAAGCCCAAAAGTTTATCAACCTCTTCATCTCTAGCAGTGAGCATAATAATCGGCACTGCTGACTCCGCGCGAATGCGCCGGGCAACTTCAAAGCCATCTAGCACAGGTAGCATAAGGTCTAGGAGCACCATGTCCGGGCGAGCCGTGCGCCACAGCTCGAGCGCCCGCTGACCGTCTTTAGCCCGCTCGGTACGGAACCCTTCACGCTTGAGGTAATCTTCCAAAATATCTGCTAGGCGGGTTTCGTCTTCAACAATTAAAATAGTATCTGCCATGAAAGTTCTGCCTTAATGAGTACGTGCGTGCACAGAGACGCACAGGATGTCTTGTTTATACGCCAAGCATACACCGAGCCAAAATGAGGGTTGACTCGGTGCTATCGTTAAGGTTGTGTCGTTTTAGCTACTAGATGATGATTTTGCTTAAGCCTCGAGCGTCTTTTTCACCGTCGCAAACTCTTCTGCTGTAATCTCACCTTTAGCAAGCCGCATTCTAGCAATGTCGAGCGCACGCTCACGCCCCCAGCCACCAAACGGACCAAAGCCCATGCCTACAGGTCTGGATGGTGATGTTTGCTCAGCTTGACTACCAGCGAGGTCTTCTTTGAGGCTAGCAAACTCATCTGCGCTAATATCACCTTTGGCAAAGCGTTCACGGGCTGTATTCAACGCGTCATCGCTACCCTGTGTACGTTGCTGATGGCCTCTGTTTGACCAGCCACCCCAGCCGCCCATACGGTATCTACGTCCGTGAATAATCCCGCGAATAAGCGTTGCCAGCACAATGAAAAAGAGAATTGTTCCCAGCAAGTTCAAAAACCCAAGACCAAAGCCCATGCCGCCAGCCATGCCATGAGGTCCAAAACCTGCGCCAGTAAATCCGTGTCCTACGAGTGCATAACTCATTATGTTATGTCCTTTCTTCGAGCCGTGGAAGTTGTTAAGTAGTGGCTCGAGCTGGCACTAGCATAGGGGGCAGCACGTGAAGGCTGAACAGGCGCTATGTGAACGTGGCGTGAATCTGTCCATGTGTGGCTATCATCTAGCAATCCCACCCTAAACAACACAAGCTGAGGTTGAATGATAAGTGTATAGAGGTTGATATTAAGTACACACCGCAACACACTCCTAAGCAAACTTTTCGTTAACAACGTCACTTATCTGATACCAAAAGCCCTTAAATATGAGCATTTCATTTGAAAATGATGGCAATATCA
>JBCCBI010000352.1:0-6048 GCA_039034155.1 Deinococcota bacterium
CATAGCCAACGATGTCTGGCGAGCTTTCAAAGAGTGCTCGAAAGCGCAAGGTCTCGGTGAGTTGGGTTTGTAATTCTTGGGTGCGAGTGGTCACCGTTTTTTCCAGATTGGCAAGGAGCTGACGATTAACTGTAATAGGTGCTAAAAGCGATGAAAGTGCCTTAAAATAATCGATGTCTTGTGCTGAAAAGTGGCGCGGTTTTAGCCAGTAAAGACCAACTAAACTAACAAGCTTGTCAGCTTGAACTAAGCCGATAAACACCATTGCCCCTAAACCAAGTTGTAAATGAAGGTCGCGTATATTTTTGTCTAAGCGTGTATCGGTAGCAATGTTATCAATGACAAGGACGTTATCGTCGCCATTGTGCCACAGGTCAATAGATGGAAATGCACTGATGGGATAGCGAACACCTTGTTCAATCGGTGGGAAGTTATCTGGCGTAACACTTGCTATTTGTTCAAATGCCACTAGTTTATCGTCTTCATAAATTGAGTAAAGGGTAGATGCAAGTGTGTCTTCTGGTAGGGGTGCTAGGACCACCTCGAGCATCTCTGATAAGGACTCAACTTGATTTAGACGTTCACTTAAAGTATTTAGCCGAGCCAAGTTATCGTTGGCAATTTGTAAGCCTAGCTCAGCCTGCTTCATATCAGTAATGTCTTGATGTGTGCCAAGTAGCTTAACGACCTGACCGTCCTCAACTACTGGTTTACCAATCGACCGAACCCAGCGGTAATTGCCTTTGAGCATAATAATTTCTAATTCAACGTCGTAAGGCTCGTGGGTCTCAATAGTGTTGGCCATAGCTGCTTCAATGGCTGCTGGGTCAACATAAACAGAGACAGCAAGCTCAACGCTAAGTTCAGTGTCGTAAGGCACTTCTGAGATGTCGTAAATTTGCTTAGACCAGTAAAGTTCTTGAGTGATCAAGTCAAAGGACCAACCGCCCATTTTGCCCATGCTCTGGGCGTCTTCTAAGAACTGTTGGCTTTCCAAGAGTTGGGTTTCAACTTGCTTGATGTCGGTAATGTCTTGCTGACTGCCAATGAGCTTGACAACCTTGCCATCTTCAACAATGGGTTTACAAATGGTGCGTATCCAACGGTGCTTGCCTTTGAAAGTAACAATTTCATGTTCAAGGTCGTAAGGTTCAGCATGTTCTATCGCTCGGGTCACTAACGCATTGAGTGTATCTTTGTCTTTGTGAAAGGAGAGGACAAAGGAAAGCGTTGGTTCTCTGTCGTAAGGAGCCTCCATGGTGTCATAGACCTGTTTGGACCACACGCTTCGTTGTAGTGCAACATCAAAGGACCAGCCGCCTACCTGTGCCATACTTTGGGCATCTTCTAAGAATTGGCGGCTGTCCAGAAGTTCAATTTCAATCTGTTTGATGTCGGTGATGTCTTGCTGGGTACCAACGAGCTTGATAACCTTGCCATCTTCCACAACAGGTCTGCCAATAGCCCGTACCCAACGGTGGTTACCCTTGAGCGTTGTAATTTCAAGCTCGAGGTCATAGGCTTCACGGTTGTTGACAGCACCAGTCATAGCATTCTGAAGTGCCGTGGTGTCCTTGTAAAACGACATCAAAAAAGGCGTTGTTAGCTCACTGTTATACGGTGCTTCCATGGTGTCGTAAATCTGTTTAGACCAAGAGATTTCTTGGCTTGCTATGTCAAATGACCAACCGCCCAACTTGCCGATGCTTTGGGCATCTTCAAGTAACCGCTGACTTTCACGCAAAGCAGCTTCAGCTTGCTTGAGATCAGTAATATCGCGGACAAATACAAGTACCTCATTGTCATTGAGCTTAACAAGGCGGTTTTCACGGTAGCGTGTCTCGCCATCAATAACAAGTGAGCTTTCATTGGTCTGCATCTCACCTGTATCCAAAACTACCGCAATGAGTTTGCGGCGTTTTTGAGCAATGTCAGCTGGTGCAGCTTCTTCCAAGGTCTTACCAATAATCTCTTCAGGTGACGCATAAGATCTAAAGTAGCTAGCAGGTTTGTAATCAAGATATGTACCCTGACGATCAAAGCGCATAATCAAGTCTGGTACAGCTTGATTCAATGCGAGTAAGCGGCGGCGCTCGTTTTCTAAAGCTACCTCACTCTGCTTACGCTCAGTGATGTTAAACGCTAGCCCCATCATGCCAGTTATGGTCCCCGAGCTATCTTTAAGGGGGGCAAAGTAGCGCTCAAAATGTTGCTGGGAATCTGGGTAATACACCTCGAAGCTGAGGCTCTCACCATTGAGGGCACGCTCAACATTCGTAAGAAGTTCAGGCATATCTTGGTAAAACGTAAAAATAGATTGCCCTACAGCTTCACCTGGTTGAACTCCCAAGTAGGTTAAATCGCGTCCTTCGGACAAAGTGATGGTGCCAGCTAGGTCAGTAGCAAAGAGCATAATTGGCAGACCAATAAGTAACATTTGCAAGTGTTGTTCGTTGTCAACAAGGCTGCGGCGTAAGCGTTGTTCATCAGTCACATCTCTACAAATAGACGCCCGCTGGGTAAGTGCACCTGTGCTATCGCGCATTGCAAATGAGACAACTTTGGCTAAAAACGTGTCCCCTGAAGCTTGTTTATGGTCAATAACACCGTGCCACTCACCTTGTTTGCGAGTGGTGTCGTTAACATCGTCTAGGTTGTAACCTGTCCCCATGTAAGGTACCAGAGATTGCCCAATAAGGTCGCTATCAGGTGCACCCACCATCGCTTGGTAGGCACTATTGGCATAGGTGATGGTGTTATTGAGGTCACTAATCACTACCCCATCTGAACTCGCTTCAACTAACTTGCGAAACACCCGCGCTTCTTCCTGGGCTTGTACCCGTCCGCTGACAACCTCTGTATTTATGACAATGCCAGCAATGTCACCGTCGAGATCTAGCCAAGGGTAAACCGACCAATCCAGCCACATGAGGCTGCCATCAGCTCTGGGGTAAGGGTCCTGCTGTTGTGACTCGCTATGCCCAGCTAAGCAGCGCTTGTGAACATCTTTCCAAGCATCACTAATATCTGGAAAAATGTCGTAGTGGGATTTACCGATGATGTTGTGTTGCTCGAGCCCATAATCTTGTACCCACTTATCATTGGCAGCGACGTAACGCATATCTGTGTCAAATATGGCTGTGGCACTAAAGTGATGTTTGAGAACGCTGGTTAAGCTGGTGCGAAGTCCTTGAGATTGCTTTTGACAAGCTATGAGTTGAGCCTCGAGCTGCTCAACGCGTTTGGCAAGGGCATCCTGTGAGGAGCTGGTGTTAGAGGATGAAGAAAGGTTGCGCTCCGCCATAATTATTATCCCTCCTGAGGGAATTACATATCGACGTACTTGAAGTTGTTAAGCCGTATCAATTGTGGATATTGGTCTGAGTCTGAGGTACAAACTGCAAGATTGCTATAGTTCCCCCCTTAGTTAGCGGAAGAATTTCTAGGGTGGCCTTCAGTTGCATGGCTAGTAATTCCATGATGGTTAGCCCCAAGCGCCCTGACTGATTCTTATTTTCGATAATGTCCTGCGCTGACACACCAATTCCATTGTCAATAACTTTGAGGTAAACCGTATCATCCGACATACTCAGATGCCCGTGAGTCTAGGATTTGGCGTCTCTATTGAGAAGGCGTGTTTGATGACGTTCATTACAAATTCGTTGGCAATAAGCCCACAAGGAATGGCATCCCTAATCGTCAAGGTAATAGGCTTAAGATCGTAGAGAACATCAATATTGAATGTGCGTATAGTTCTCACCGTATTGTCTACGAGTTCTCTCAAATACCTCTTAAAGTCAACGCGGCTCAAAGACTTACTCTCGTAAAGTGCTTTGTGAACGGACGCCATGGCCAACATGCGTTTGTAGCTGCTCTCTAATGCTATGCGTCCATCAATATCTGTAAGATTGCGGGCTTGTAAGCTAAGGAGTGAGGCTACAAGTTGCAAATTATTTTTGACGCGATAGTGGATTTCTTTGAGCAAAGCATCTTTTTCCTCAATGAGCTGTTGCTTTTCATGAATTAAGTTTTGTAAAGCAATCTCTGCGTTTTTCTGTTCGGTAATGTCTTGGATGACACCCCGCACATTAGTCGCAGTTGCACGACCTCCACTGGGTACACCCATTAAACGTACCCAACGATGATTGTTTTTAGAGGTAATGAAACGGGTGGTAATGTCAAATGGACGGCGTTTAGATACTGCATCCCCAAGAGCCTGTAAAATCTTTGGTCGATCTTCGGGATGATAAAACTGTAACTCTGTTTCTGAGCTAAATGAGAAATTAGTGTCCACCTCGTGAATGGCGTAAAACTGCTTAGTATTAGTTGACGTATCAGAAGCAACTTGATAGTCCCAGCCTCCCAAATTGGCAATGGCTTCTGCACTTTCAAAAATGCTGGTTAGATAGTCTCGTTGAGCTTCAGCTTCAGCAAGTTTTGTAATATCTAAGCCAATTCCTAAGATCTTGCCAACTTGTCCACTGCTATCCAACAAGCCGATAAACTCCCACTGGGTTACATACAGGCTACCGTTTCTAAATTTCTTACGCAGGGTGGTATGAAAGGACTTACGAGGGTTTAGAACACAAAACTCAGCAGCTTCTATACACTTATGGTGATCTTCTGGAATAACTGTAATCAGAGCTGATTGCCCTGCGATATTCTTAGGATCCGTGCCAAGGTCTCTACAGAGTGAAGGACTTAAATAAGAGTAAACACCTTCGCGTGAGATCGTAAGGATATAAACATCTTCATTGTTGAAGACGGCTTCAGCTAGAGGTGAATGTGCAAACGAGGTATCTGATTGCTGCTCAGAATCCGTAACATGAACATCTGTAGCATGAACATCTGCAGCATGGGCATCTACAGCATGAACATATGTGCCGAGCATACCGACTGGATAGGGTGTTTCATCGTAGATAGCCTTACCCCGTGAACGTAACCATACTATTGACCCATCCTTGGTGTAAAAGCGGAGTACAACGTCATAAGGATTATTGTTGTCTTCGAGATGGAGACGTACTTTTCGAGAAGCATAGTTACGATCATCGGGATGGATGAGTTTATCCCAATCAGGATACGTATCTACTTCATCTGGGTTATACCCCAACAGCTTCCAAAACCCATCACTATGCCATGTTTCTTCTGGTTTAAGAGGGTTCCAAAACCATAGGCCACCAGAAGCTGAAGTTTGAATAAATTGAAAGATGCTTTCATCTTTACTCAAATGACTATAAAACTGACTTTTAAGTTCATTAGTTGTCATATTGGTACCATAAAAATAATGAGATTACGCTAGGGCAAGCGGCGAAGAAAAGTATGGTGGAAATCACATTAAGCAAAATGCTTACAAAATATATGTACTTTTAACTGGGCAATATAAAATTTAGCTTGTGTCTATATAAATCGGCTTTGCCCCCTTTTGATTCATGGGGTTAATCCTCCTAACATATTGTTGCGCGGCAGCTTGGCTACAAACTTTCTGGATTCCCAGTTCAGTTCTCAAGGTTGAATTCCTACAAAATAAAACCCGACGCTTTCATGAAGAAGTCTTGTTAATCTTCACATATAGAGTTGCACAAAGATACACGTGTATCTTAAACTCGCCCTACAATCTAGTCACAAGTCACAAAATCAAACATAGGAAAGTAGGCAGTTGTTACAAGCAGCGCATTAAAGATTTGTTTGTCAACAAAGGGGATCTATGCTTCAAGAAATCAAATCACATACAGACAATTTTTGAAGACAACTGATCCTGTAGGCGGACGTTCATTTGCTCACCAGCTTTTAGGCAGTGACGTCACTGCCGCTGCTCGAGATATTCCTATGTACATTGCCACCAGAGCGGATTGCTACCAGAGCTGCTAATCCGCTTGAATGTCAAGCGGGCATTTTGGTAGAAAGTATTTTAGGACTTACGCTTCTAAGCAGAAAGTAGAGCAGGAATATGGGGATTCTGCAACTCTGCTCTAAGGAAATCGTAGAGTAGGTCGTGGACAAGCGCGTAGCGGGATTTGCCAAGGGCTGCAGCTTTGACCTTGATGGCGA
>JBCCBI010000353.1:0-6042 GCA_039034155.1 Deinococcota bacterium
GACCCAGAGACAATAGCAATAGTGTAACTGTAGAACATCATCATACAATGATTAAAAAGTAGTTCTTTTTTATTTAGTATTTCTTTTTGTGGCTCCTCCAAGGCTCTCTGCTTGACAAAAACTAATTTAATTAGTATATTGGCTACTAATCTTAGCTTAGAAAGTTTACCGTTCTAGGCTGCAATGTTTTTTCATGGAGGAACCACACATGCATCAACCTTTAGAAACCGAGTTTTTTACAAGACCAGAAGGCACCATAGCCTATGACGACAATCACACTGCTGGTGAATTAGTGATTCTTTTACCCGGTGTCGGTGCACTGCGAAGCGAGTACCGTTTTCTTGCACCTGAATTGAGCAAGGCGGGGTATCGGGTTGTGAGTGCTGATTTAAGAGGACATGGTGAGTCAAGCGCAGCTTGGGACGACTACAGCATAGTTGCCACAGGACAAGACATTCTTGACCTCATCACATATTTAGATGCTGGGCCTGCTCATGTTATTGGCACTTCTTTTTCACCAGGGGCAGCGGTTTGGGCAGCAGCAGAACAACCAGATGCTATTCGTTCCTTAACGCTTATAGGTGCCTTTGTTAGGACGCCCAAAGCCAACTTTATGTCGTGGTTAACAGAAAAGGTACTCATGCGTCTTCCTGGAAAAGTAGCCTTGTGGAATACGTTTTACAAAACGATGTATCCAACCACTAAACCCGCTGACTTTGATGCTTACCTTAACGATCTAAAAACGACCTTACAGGAGCCAGGCCGTTTTGAAGCTCTTAGGAAGGTCGCGTTTGCGCCTAAAGATGCAGCTGAGGAAAGATTAGGGCAAGTGAGCGCACCAAGCTTTGTCATTATGGGTACAAAAGATCCAGATTGGCCTGACCCTGTTGCTGAAGCTAAGTTCATTCAGGAACAACTATCTGCCAAGCTCGTGTTAATTGAAGGTGCAGGGCATTACCCTCAGACTGAAATGCCTGAGAAGACGACGCCAGCTATCCTCGAGTTTTTAGCTAGTGTTAGCTGAGAGGTTAAAACAATTACCGTCTCTTGGCTTCGCAGAGCAGGTTGCCTGCAGTAGCACGAACTGTTTTTGTACATAGGTTTAGGAGTACATAGGTTTAGGAGTTAGACATTGTGCCAAAGCGACCCGGTTTGACTAAAGAAAAACTGGTTGATGCTGCTATAAACATCATCAACCAAAATGGAGTGTCTAGTTTATCTATAGCGTCCCTCGCAGCTAAGTTAAATGTTAAGCCTCCCTCCCTTTATAACCACATGAATAGTTTGAAAGACTTGCAGCGAGCGATTGTTCTCAGAGGTCTTAAAAAGTTTACCCAAATAGGCCAAGAAGCAGCTATGGGACGGGCAGGCTATGACGCGCTTAAAGCTGTTGCTACCAGCTACCGCGAGTTTGCTAAACACCAGCCTGGCTTTTATGAAATTACCTTACAATCTAACGAAGGTCAGGATGCTGAGTTGGTTGTCGCTGAAAAAGAAGCCCTCGAGATCTTTATAGGTATTTTGCGCGGCTATAACCTGGAAGAAGAACACGCACTCCACGCTATTCGCGCTATCCGTAGCAGTATTCACGGCTTCGTAGCTTTAGAAGTCAAAGGTGGTTTTGGTCTTCCCCTTGATATTGAGGAAAGCTTTCATTATCATTTACAAATTTTGGACTATGGTATCAAAAAAATATGGGGGGATAACGCTAGATTGACGCCATAGGTTTCTAACAACCTCATCGGATATTTACGCATCAATCTGCCAACCTAACAACGCCTCTGGATTATTTTTCAAAATATGCGCGGGTAGGCTAGCGAGGTTGAGTTTGCTCTCAGCCGCCACGCTGCCATCTGGCAAGTAGAGTTTGCCAACAGCTTGCCCTAAACGCCCGCGCATCTTCACACGCTTGCCGATGATGCGAAGTTCGGTTTCGGTGGGTACAGGCTGACGAAACTTGACCTCGAGCGTCACTGACATCATCAGGTTGTGGTGGTCGTGAATGAGTGAGACCCGGCCAACGCCTTCGTCTAACAGAGCACTCACAATGCCACCGTGGACAATGCCCGGGTAGCCGTTAAAGTGCTCGGGGATGACACAAGTGCTCATCACCTCATCGTTACCGTTGTCAAAAAACACCAGCTTTAAGCCGATGGGGTTTTTACGTCCACAGATAAAGCAGTAATCTGAGTTAGGTTGTTGATGGCTGTAAAGTGTGTCTTGCACCATCAAGGTGTGCTGTCCACGGTAACAAGCTCACTCGCTACAGCAGATGCGCCATCGTCATCCACCACAAGTAAGGTCACCGGGAAGGTGCCTGCTGTTGTAAATGTGTTACTGACAACTGGGCCACTAGCGACGTTGCCATCCCCAAAATTCCATGTGTAGGAGGCAATAGTACCATCACTATCGCTTGAACTTGCAGCGTTGAATACCACTGTGAGGGGCACTGTGCCTGTGGCAGGTTCAGTGCTGAAGGCAGCGGTAGGTGGTTGATTGGTCACAACACCCACCGTGACGGTCTGGCGGGCCGTGGCAATCTCACCATTGTTGTTGGTAACAGTTAGTACAGCGGTAAATTCGCCTTCTTGTTCATAAACATGGCTGACTTGTACGCCGTTGGCGCTACTACCATCGCCAAACGTCCACGTGTACGCGATGAGGTTGCCCGTGTCATCGGTAGAGGCAGAGGCATCGAAGTTCACTGTTAAAGGTGCTGCGCCTGCAACGGCGCTAGCACTCAAAATAGCAGTAGGTCCTTGTCTAGGTGGGGCAGGTTCACTGGCTGTAATGATGATGCTCGAGCGCGCTAGTTCGCCATCTGCATTGCGCGCGAGTACCTCAGCTTCGTACACACCCGGCTCGGTGTAGGTGTAGTCATAGTTTAGCGTGCTGCCACTGTTGAGTGCGGTGGTGTCGCCGTTACCAAAGTCAAAGGTATAAGTGAGGTTAGCATTATCAGTGCCAGTTGTAGTAGACGCAAAGTTAACTGTGAGCGGCACGCTACCCGCGCTAGGGCTGGCAGTGAGGTTAAGCTCGAGCGGGTCGCCTTCTACAGTAATCGTTACGCTTTCGACTGTTGTATCTTCACCATCAGACACGGTCACGGTGGCGACGTAAGTACCTGGCTCGAGGTAGGTGTAGGTATAATCCGGTCCACCTGCAACTGGCTCACCCTCACCAGGGTTCCAAACGTAAGTGAGGTCGTCATCCTCTTCGTCCGTAGCGTCACTTTCAAAACTAACGGTAAGTGGCGCAGGGCCGGTTGCTTGGTCAACCTCGAGGCTCGCGCTAGGTGCCGTGTTACTGCCAGGCCCAAAGCCGTCCCCTGAACAAGCCACTAGCCAAAGCGCAAGCATACAACTCGCTGTAATTCGCAAAATCTTACCAACGCGTTTTAACCCATGCCACGAGATCATCAAACCGTTCACCATATGACCATCATAAAGAAGGTGGCTACGAGTGGGTGATAGCTTTTGCCACAGCCCGAGTAAATTCTAAGGCTAAAGTAGTTGGGAAGTTACTTGAATTTTAGGGATTCATTATTACTATCTGCTGCTCGCGAATTCTTTCAACTCCAATCAAACGCAGTGCATAAGCAGACAAAAATATAGCTGTAATAATCCACATTAACAAGATAGTACTCATTACACGCGATACAATCATTAAATCCCCGGATAACAAACCTGCTGGAGCCAAACCAAAAGCGTTGAAGAGTCCCGAGGCTGACCACAACGCTTTAGCTCTCTTGCTCACCCCAAATGCTTGTCTAATATAAAAAATGAGAAGTCCCAAACCAAGTAGCGTTGGAATAAACCCAATAGCCATATACGTAAGCCCTTGCCAAGTTGCGGCAGCCAAATATTCTATGACAGTCAAACCTTCTCTTTGAAGGTCGTCATAGACATCAATTTCCTGTATAACTGGCATCCCAAATAGAGATGAAAGAACAAAGAAAGAGATGACACTTCCTATCATCATTATTCTGGCAATAGTTTTGACACGATCTAACATAATGCACTTTAGCCTTTATTTGACGTAAAATCTTTAAATAGACAAGTTTGATAGCATTATGTGATCTTGCACTGCCAGAAACGCGCGCAAGGGTACTCTCTTCCAGATACAAGTTTAAGATGACGCTATGACACCATCACCTGACCCTGATGTTCCCCAAGTTGATGCTATCTCTACCAAGCTATCTTTCCGTGAGGCAATAGAAGCAGATGTTCCCAACATTGTCCGTATGCTGGCAGATGATGTGTTGGGGAAAACCCGTGAAGCCTACGGCGATCCTATCCCACAAGTTTATTGGGATGCTTTCAATGCTATTGACCAAGACCCCAATCAGCACTTGCTAGTAGCGTGTTTGGATGGTGAGGTTATGGGAACCTTGCAACTGAGCTTTTTACCTAACATGAGTTACCAAGGTGGTTGGCGCTCGCTCATTGAAACCGTGCGAGTAGATACAAGCAAGCGTGGATCTGGTATTGGTAAAGCGTTTATCCAGCACGCAATTAATTTGAGTAAGGCTAAAGGCTGCCACATGGTGCAACTGACGACCAACAAACAACGAGATGACGCCATACGGTTTTATGAACGTCTGGGGTTTACAGCAAGTCATGAAGGCATGAAGCTATTGATTTGAGGTGCGGTTTTGCTGGTGAGTGTCTTAGTAATTGTGCTGGCGAACCAGCTCGAGGTCGTAGTTGGCAATAAAGACCTCACGACCCTTGGCAGCATTTGTTTGTTTGTAGTTGTTCATGCCGTACTGCAACTGCCACGCTTGCACGTTGGCAAACGCATATAACTCACGAATTTCTGGACAGTCGTCGTAGGTCATCAGCCATTTGTGAGGGCATTGTTTGAGTGATTTAGCTAACTGCTCGTGGTTAAATGAGGTGTGTAAGACGCCTTTTTTGCCGTATAGCCTCGAGCCACTCGTGCGGTAATACGGTGGGTCTAAAAAGATGAAGACATTTTCCTCTAAATGTTGAGCAGGTTGTTCGATGACAGATTGATAATCACCGTGTGTGATGCGCGTGTCACCTAAAACATCTGCCAAACGTGACAA
This sequence comes from Deinococcota bacterium, assembly GCA_039034155.1. GTDB lineage: Bacteria > Deinococcota > Deinococci > Deinococcales > Trueperaceae > JBCCBI01. The sequence goes on from JBCCBI010000353.1 coordinate 5,072, forward strand.
ACGCGTGATGGACGAGCGCGTAAAGCGTCGCTCAAAAGCACTTTGCGAATAGCCGCCGGCATCTACCGTGCCGGAAAAGGTAATGCGGTTGAGCACAAAAAAACGCACGGCGTGCTCGAGCTTACTCAACTCATCATCCTGCTGCACATAACGTTGATGCAGCTCGCGCCCATTACCAGCGTGTTCGTAAATGTCAGTGATAGCCTCAACCAATGGAATTAGATTCGTCTGCGCCATCTCCCAAAAACACATGAGGTCATAGCTGAGGTCGTTAATCCAAAATCTAGCCTCAGGCGCGTGTTGTTTGAGGCTCAAAAAGACTGAACCGCCGCCTACAAGAGGCTCGCGGTAAGCGTCAAACTCAGGGACTAACGGCAAAATTTGACGGAGCGCTCTGGACTTGCCGCCAGGATAGCGCAAAGGGCTTTTGATGAGCTTGCGCTCAGGAGGTTTGACGGTCATAAAGTTGGAGTGCGTAAAGCTGAAGGCAACGTTGGTGTTAAAAGCTCGAGCATCCCTCATTGTACGGCGTTCAGCGTAAACTGGCTGCATGACGTGTTTACTAGCTGCACTTGACCATGTTCAACTAGCCATGCCGGCTGGCGAAGAAACCAAGGCTCGAGCCTTCTACAAAGACATTCTAGGACTGAGCGAACTTACCAAACCAGAACCCCTTAGGTCCCGTGGGGGCTGCTGGTTTGAACACGGTAGTGTGGCGGTTCACTTAGGGGTTGAAAAGGACTTTCGACCTGCGCGCAAAGCCCACCCTGCGTTTGTCGTAAGTGATTTGAACGCTCTAGCCAGCAAGCTCACCCAAGCAGGCTATGACGTAACTTGGGACGAGGCGCTACTGCCAGAGCTCCCTTTTCCACCAATGACTACGTAGACTGCCCTGTTTCTCTCTATGCAGCTACCAAAAAAGCAAATGAGCTGATGGCTCATTCCTACAGCCACCTTTATAATCTACCCAC
>JBCCBI010000354.1:0-6014 GCA_039034155.1 Deinococcota bacterium
ACTGTTGTTTTGATAGGGGCTTATGAGCGCGTGGTCAGCCAAGCAGATATAGACGCAAATATCTTCACCTTGCTGCCAGACATTCGTATTATGGGCAGCTCGAGCAATCCCACAGCAACATTGTTTGACAGTGGCACCAATGATGTGTCTCGCCTAGTAGCCAGCTCGAGCACAACCTCAACCTCAGCCGACTTTATGTTTCGGGTGGACGGTGCAGGTACAGTCACCACAACCACAGATGACGGCACAGACTTTCAAGGGTCAGCCGTCACCCAAGGTGCTGATGAACGACAACTTCGCTCAGGTTTAGAACTTGCTGTGAGTGATGTACAACTTGTTCAAACAGGTAACCGCGTACAGTTTTTAGGCATGTTCACGAATGCTATGCCGGGGTTTGCGCTTAACAGCCTCAGCTTAGAACTCGAGGCAGTAGATACTAACGGTCAAATCACTCGTCAGAGCCTTCAGATTGACCCCAGCACATGGGCGAATGAGGTCTTACTCGCTGGAGATGAAACAGACGTAAGCGTTGAATTAGAGCTTATAGGTGAACTTGATAGCCTCAATGTACGTGCGTTTGGGGATGTGGCGAATCATTACATCGTCAATCCAACCCCACCTGTTACCACCCAGCAAGTTCAGTGGAATACCCCTAAATATGCACGCACCGGCGCAGACCTTGCCAACTACGTGAACAATGCTAATTACGCAGATGTTGTCACGTTTGCTCAGGGTGTCAGCGAATTTGAGCTTAGTGAACCCTTAACGGTCAACACCTTGGTGAATATTACAGCCCGCCAGAACCGACTTACCAGTGAATTTGACAGGGTGACCTTAACACCTGCGAGCGGCTTTGCAGATTCCATGATCGAAGTTGTCAACGGCGATCTTTTCTTGACAGGTATTACCATCCAAGGTAGCACACGTACAGCCCTGATTAATTATGGCATCACCAATTTGCATGCGGTGAATTTCGTGAAAAATGTTGACCGCAGTGGCGGCTTTGGCGGCGCTATTCGCAACTACGGGTTCATCAACATCTACCGTGATAGAACACCTGCCAAAAGCAATAACAAATTTTTGGACAACGTTTCAAATAACAGAGGTGGTGCAATTTATAACGAAGGCACCATCCCACTAGGAAGACGGTCTGATTTTCCTAGGCAACAGTGCTGCATACGGTGGTGCCATCTATAACGAAGACGCAGCTATCATCAAAAAAGTGGGTAATCGTTATCCTGACTTTGAAAACAACTTTATGGGTAACGAAGCAAGTATTCATGGGGGTGCTATTTACAACGAAGGTGAGATGGAGCTGCGTGACACGCTGTTTAGATCCAACCACGCAGATGACTACGGTGGTGCTATCCGTAACGACGCACGTGGTGACCTCACTGTAGAAGGTGGCCATTTTGAGGCAAACACTGCCCAATATGGTGGCGCTATCTTCAATAGCGGTGCAGACATGGATATTCTCAGTAGCACCTTCACCCAAAACATCGCGCGGCGTGGCCTTGGACACCTGCGGTCCTAAAGTCACCATGCGTACTTCGCTTATCTACAACAACGACTTTAAAGATGATGGTGTGTTTGAGGTTGGTTTGGACGTTTACATCTCGGGAAGGTGTCCTATCGTGCGTAGCCGTACACACAGCAGCGGGCGTAATAACAACGGAAGTGCGCAACTCGAGCTACACGGCGTCACCATCTGGAACAACAACGGGGTAGAAGGGCAGTACGGCACAGGTATTTACCTAGCTAATGGCGCAAGTGTAGACGTAACTAGCAGCATCATCGCTATGAACCAGGGCGGCGACAGCTTCATGAGCGATGTGGATGCCGACGACCCAGACGGCGTATCGTTTACCTCCACGAACAGCTTTTACAGCGTCATGGACAAATTCCCCCTCGGTTCAGGTGATATTGGTAGCGAGAACTTTGCCCAACCCCTTGACCCGAACCTAGTAGCAGATGCACAAGGGCGTCCTGTACCGTCCCCAACAAGCTTAGTTGTAAATGCGGGCGTGTGTGATGGCTCGAGTACCGACATTCGCGGTGAAGCCCGCCAAACTGGGGCAAGTTGTGATATGGGTGCTGTTGAGCTAACCGCTAGCGAACTTCAAGCTGTTAACACCAGCCTCGAGATTACGGGTATCGGTCCAGTCATCGAAAACTCCACCCCACCAGATGCCGCCACTGTTTCCGTTATTGACCCTTACGTGCATATTTATGGGCAAGCTGGCACGCAGGGACTTACCGAACTCCGCTACAGCCTCAACTACCGTCCGTCTGAAAGTTACGACCTCAGCAAACTTGTGAACGATGGCGGTGTGTTCCAACTCAACTTCTTTTACATGGGCATTTACGAAGCAGGTGCGTTGCGCCAAGTTGCGGACGGTCTCAACACTATTTACTTAGAAGCACGTTATGCCGATGGCAGTACTCAAGAGATTCGCTATGACTTTTTAGTACTCAGAGAGTGCTTGCGCGATGCTAACGGCACCTGCACAGGGGCTATGGACTACTCAGCCGGAGTAACACCAAGTTTCTCAGCAGATGTGAACAACTTTGTCTGGTGGGACGTAACCCCCACAAGCGCCCGTGACATCACCGTGACTGCCGTTGTCGAGCCCATTATCGACTTCTTTATCTGTAGTCAAAACTGCCCGCTGGATGTCTTTAGCTACCGTGTGAACGACGCTGTGGCAGTAAAACTCACCCGCGAGCAAATTAACGCCAGCTTGCAAGACATTGATAACGACGGCACCGATGAGTACGTGTTTGAGATCACGCTGAGTAACTTACCCACCGGGCGTAACGGCGTCATGATTGGCACGCTCTACGGCGGCGTGCGGATGCACAACACGGTACTGCACTTTGAGGTTCAGTAAGGCTTAGATATCAATTGCCGACTAACTTACTCAACGCATACAGGCTCGAGCAATCTGCTCGAGCCACCCCTTCAAAGGAAGATGTCTATGAGGTTATACACCCCTCACCACAAACCTCACACCAGCATAAATAGGCAACGCAGCAACTCAGTTAGACCTTGCAATCACAGCATGAGTAGCCACACAGCGCACTACTTAAGACGCCTTGTGATGACTCACGGACTCACGCTTTACACGGGTGACACACCATGTTGAGCCACCCACGCCCAGAGGTTGAGCTTAGTTTGCTCGAGCAACTTGGCGCAGACGCCGTGGACTTAATTGTTGAGCAGTTTTACGCGCGCACCCTAGCTGACCCGCTCCTCGCTCCGTTTTTTGAGAACGTCAACCTAACGCGGCTTATGAACCATCAAAAGACCTTTTTTTACATGGCACTCGGTGCCGATAACACCTACACCGGGCGCGCCTTAGCTACTGCCCACAAGGGCTTAAAGATTAGAAAGCAGCACATGGACGCACTGGTGAAGCATTTAGAAGAGGCTCTTGATGACTACGCGGTTGAAGAAAGCATGATTCAGGAGGTTGTTGCCAAGATTGCTAGCTTTGCTTCGTTGGTTATTGAAAAAGCGTGATGCATAAATCTGATGCCTGCGTACTGCCCTGATAATGACGATGCCGACCTCAGCAAAAAATTAATTTCACCTCTGCGTTGGGTATCTATCAACAAATTTCACAAACTCATCACATCTCAAAATTCATCACATCTCAAGATTCATCACATCTCAAGAAAAGGAATGCACATTATGACGAACACAAACCTCAACACACGCTTACACCAACGTTCGATGGTATTTACCAAGATGAGCGTCGTTTGCTACATCTTCACCATACTCATCAGCTTCAACCTCGCACAAGTTGGCATGGCTCGAGACTGGTATGTATCTGCGAATACGGGTAGCGGGCGCACAGGCAGCATTGACGAACCTGCTAAAGAAATCAGCAATATTTTGCGTGAACTAGCTGCAGGTGACCGTATTTTTGTAGCTGAAGGCGTCTACACCGGGCGCGGCGATAGCGGCCACGACCTCATTAATGTGCCTGTTGAAATCTATTGCGGTTATGACAGTAATTTTAGCCAGCGCGATCCTTGGGGTGAACACGCAAGTATCTTCTCTGGTGACAACACCAGCAGCAATGCCAGCAGTGACTACCGCCTTAAAATTGACCTTTCCAAAGACCGCAACTATGAACAAGATACCGTCGTGGTGGACGGCTGTATTTTTGACAACGGTGACCGCAACCACTACCAAGATGACCGTGAGCTACTCCTTGTGCGCAGTGCTAGCCCAACGTCAGGTCACAATCCCAGCCCCGAAAGTGGCAGCTTGCAGGTAAAACTCGCGCATGAGGACAGGCTTATTGTGCGCAACAACATTGTCCTTAACACGGCCCCAACCGTTGGCGCGTTTAGTTTGTGGGGGCATCAAAATAGCCTTGTGACGGTAGAGAATAACCTTGCAATCAACAACACGGGGAACGGTTTTGCCCTACATACGCAGTGGCGCTCGGCCTCTGAGGTTGCCCAATTTAACTTTGCCAACAACGCTTCGCTGTTTACCGAAAAGCACGATGCTTACGGCAACATCGGTGGGTCTGCGGTCATTGTGGACAACGAGCTAAGTGTTGACATTGTCGGTAGCGTGCTGGCGTTTAGTGATAACGTTGCCATCAACAACGCGGCCCAAGCTGAAGAGATGAGCTTAGCGAATAGTGTGCTGTTTGGCAGTTTGGTAGCGGATTACCTCGAGTTTGACATCTTCATGCGCGCTGACGAGATTCTTGACGATGCCTACTATCTTTATGATGAAGGCGGTAACAGCAGTGCGCCCGTGACCTTACCTGTTTCGGAAGTCTTTCGGGAAGCCTATCTGGCACGCAGCGTGCTTGACCGCAACGCGATTGAAGCGTCTGTGAATCCAGAAGATAGTTATGCCAACGTATGGCGCAGCATGTTGGGGCTTAACTTACAAGCTGGCACGGTAACAATTGATAGCGACGTGTGGTTGCCGCGCTTGAGTTTGGAGGATGCGCTTGCTGTAGCTGGCAGTTTTGAAGGGCTTGGGGTTGGGCCGCAGGTTGCTGCAACACACTTACTTCCCTAACGTGCTTTAGCAGTCCAAAATGAACAAAGCTCGAGTAACCCGGCAAGGTACTCGAGCTTTGTCTGCAACTAGCATCAACTAAACTGGTAATATTCAAAACTAGAAGCACAAAAACGTTTGTAAGTTAGATGGCAAGCACCCTTGCCACTTCCAATAAATCCGAGTCAATCTCTTTTTTCTTAGTCCAGGTGTACTCGAGCGGTACAGAAGATGTCACCCGTTTATCCACACCGATCATCACGTTGGTTTGTCCTTCGATCAGCGCATTAACCGCAGCATAGCCAAGCCGTGAGGCAAGCACCCGGTCGCGTGTGCTCGGACTGCCACCGCGTTGCATATGTCCCAAAATACTGGTGCGCGCTTCGTAGCCACACAGCGCAGCAATGTCGTGCTGTAGGGCTAGCGCGCCGCCTTCGTAAGCGCCTTCAGCAACGACGACGATACTCGAAGATTTACCCCGCTGGTGCGCGTTTTCAACTAATTTGATGAGGCTGTCGGCGTGAACCTCAACCTCGGGGAGCAAAATAGCCTCGGCACCCCCACCGACCCCAACGTAAAGTGCAATGTGCCCCGCGTGGCGGCCCATCACCTCAACAAAAAAGAGGCGGTCATGGCTAGCTGCTGTATCGCGCAAGCGGTCAACGGCATCTAGCGCAATATTGATGGCCGTGTTAAAGCCAATAGACACGTCAGTGCCGTAAATATCGTTATCAATTGTGCCGGGTAACCCAATGACTGGGAAGCCGTGTTCTTCGTTGAGTTTGGTAGCCCCCTGCATGGAGCCGTCGCCCCCGATAACCACAAGGGCGTCAATGCCGTGTTCTCGCAGCTTGTTGGCAGCTAGCGCGCGGCCTTCTTTGGTTAAAAACGGTTGACAGCGGGCGGTGCGCAAAATGGTGCCACCACGCTGCAGAATATTAGCCACACTGCGGGCGTTAAATTGTTCAATGTCACCCTCAAT
>JBCCBI010000355.1:0-5996 GCA_039034155.1 Deinococcota bacterium
ACCTACCCAAAGCTATATCAGGAAACTAAGCTTGAATTGATCTAAATCGTTATCCCTGAGGGCTATGCACTTAGAGCATAGGTATAGCTGTAGAATACAGGAACACGCAATGACAACCATTTGTCTTGTGGTATTACAATTGTTTACTGGAAATTCGGGTCGTTGAATTACAAGCTGGAGTTGTAAGATTGGGTAGTTACTTATGACAAAAACAACGCGCTATCAAGTTAAAGACACGCTCCATAAGCGCGGTAAGCACCGTACGCTTTTGGGCGTTGATCCGCTGACGGGCTTGCCTGTGCTGATCTATGTCTTTCCAGACCGTCCCCGGGTTACTGTAGGGCGGCTCGAGTCAGATGCCATTCCTAGCATTCTGGCAGCGCGTTACAACAGTGAAAAAACCATGGGCCAAGTTGTGGTGGCTCACAGCGACGAGCGCCAAACGGTGACGTCGGTAGCAAGCAAAGAAGACGCCCTAAGTTTGCTAATAGATACAGCCAAAGCCCTGGCCGCAGCCACCCACGCCAAGGTCATTCATGGTGACATTTCACCAAGTCGGTTTATGGTCGAAGGTGATCATTATTTGCTCGAGGGCTATGGGATTAACTGGCCTGCTCAAGATGCCCGCTTTGCACCACCCGAAGGGGGCGTGAGCCTTAAAGGGGATATTTTCTCGTGGGGGCAGTCAGTCTATGACTTGGCCGGGCATATTTTGCCTCGAGCCGTCACCAAACTCGTGGCAACTTGTTTAGCAGATGATCCTGAAAAACGTCCTGCTGCACCCAAACTGCTCAGTGAGCTCGAGGAACTTGTCGGTGAAAGTGCAAGTGAGGTTAGTAATAGTGTGTCTCCTCAAACAGATCCTGCAGCATCTCCTGCACCTACTTCAGCGGATGATGAATTTATGTGGCCTGGTGCAGAGGCAGACTCAACTGAGGCAACTGAAACAAGCCTAGATAGCGCGACGAGCATGCCGGATACTGCAGGTAGCTTTGGTGACCTAGATTTTGAACTTGATTTTAAAGACGACGATATAGAAACCTTTCAAACCACCGCACATGCTGCTATTGAATCGGGTGAGCGTCTAGCAGATTTTGACCTCGATGGATTAGGTGAGATAGCCACACCACCGCCTTCATTTTTAGATGATGAAACAGCATCTGCAAGCCCACTAGCACAAACAGCGCTCGAGGTAACTCCCATACCTGAATCTCGAGCAGACGATAGTGATTCAACATCTGACGCATTTAGCAGTGCTGACGATGAGTTTGTAGGTGCAGCAACTAATCCTGACGACATTAACTTCGTCGACACGCCACCCCAGCCAGTGCCGTCTACATCTGGAGGTGCTAGCGGCCTCAGCGATCTTTCTGATATTCTGCCGTCGAGTTCTTCAAGCCCTACAAGTAGTGCTGCAAGCGGTCAACCTTCCCCCAAAGACACTATGTCGGGTGTTTTAACTGCCCCAACAACAGATGGCACGTTTGTTAAAGGTTTACCCACAGGTGCCAAAGTACGTACCGTTGAAAGTAAGAAAAAAAGTAGCTCGCAAGACGCTGCGGCGAGTCAAAAATTTCCTAAAAACTACAGTCCGACCAGAAAACAGAAACCACAGCGCTCGTGGCGGCCAGTATGGATGACTATTTTGCTTGTTGGTTTGGGCGTTCTTATTTATATTGTTATTGAGATCGGGGGTGGCGGTCTCGGGGGTGGTGGAACAATTGTTGATACCACATCATTCTATCCACTAAACGTCAATATCCGCCCAAACCGTATTTCGCAAGCACAGCTTGTCGTTGTAGCTAGCCCGGAAGGGTCAGTACATGAGCCTGGAGATGAGGTTGCGACGGTGCCAGCTCGAATTTTCTTAGACCGTGAAGGCGTGTGGCAAGTGCGGGCGCGTTTTCGTAATAATTTGTCGGATGTCCAAACCATCACTGTGCCGCAAACAGGCGCAATCACGCTCGAGATTCCTCTACCTGAAGACGATCCCGAACTACAGTAGTTCCAAATTACGATAATCTCAAACTACACTAGCAACGCGCGACGTCCGATACGTTGTGTGTCATGACGCAACCCTCACCTCAGCCCAAAAAATTTGTGCAGCAAGCTAGCTATCAAGGTGACTGCATTGTCGTATTGGATTACGGCTCGCAGTACACCCGCCTTATTACCCGGCGTTTGCGCGAGCTCAATGTCTACTCCATCATTTTGCCAGCCACTAGCACAACTGCTGAGGTCTTGGCACTATCTCCCAAAGGCATTGTGTTATCTGGTGGACCTGCCAGTGTCTACGATGATGGCGCACCGCAACTGCCAGATGGGCTTGTGGAAACTGAGTTACCTATATTGGCAATTTGCTACGGCATGCACCTGCTAGCGCGGGCGCTCGGTGGACAAGTGCAAGCAAGCCGCGTACGCGAATACGGTAAAGCGCTTCTCACTGACTATCAAGGTGACTTGTTTGACTATGTTGAGGGTGATTTTGTAGCGTGGATGAGTCATGGGGATAGTGTGACAGAGATGCCGGCTGGGTTTACAGGTTGTGCTAGCACGACTGACACGCCAGTTGCCGCCATGGCGAATGAGAGCAAAGGCCTATACGGACTACAGTTCCACCCAGAAGTTCAGCACACGCCTAAAGGACGCGAGTTGTTGCGGCACTTTGTTGTTAAAACAGGTATTTCGCAAACGTGGACGCCGGAGCATATCATCAGTGAACTCACTAGGGATGTTCACGCACGCGTGGGCAAGAAGCGGGTTTTACTGGGAATTTCTGGTGGGGTTGACTCGAGCACCCTAGGACTCCTCCTCCACCATGCGCTAGGTGACCAACTCACCGCTATTTTTGTTGACCACGGCCTCTTGCGCCTAGCTGAGGCTGATGAGGTCGATAGAGCGCTACGCGAACTTGGTATCAACCTCATCACCGTGAATGCTGAGGCACGGTTTTTAGAGGCACTAGCTGGCGTGACTGATCCGGAAGCTAAACGCAAAATTATTGGGCGAGAGTTTATTGAGGTCTTTAGTGAGCAGGCCCGCAAGTTGCAAGTTGATATGCAAGTTGGTGAGGAGTTTACCTTTTTAGCACAGGGCACACTCTATCCAGATGTCATTGAGTCGTCGGGCGGACATGGGGCTGCTAATATTAAGTCGCACCACAATGTAGGCGGGCTACCTGAAGATTTGCAGTTTGAGTTGCTCGAGCCCTTCCGCACGCTGTTCAAAGATGAAGTCCGCGAGCTTGCTCGTGAACTTGGCTTGCCCCCCCACTTGCGCGACCGGCATCCGTTTCCAGGCCCTGGTTTGGCGATTCGCTGTTTAGGTGAAGTTACCAAGGAGAGGCTCGAGGTTTTACGGCACGTCGATGATATCTTTATTAGCGGTTTACGCGAGTTCGGACTTTACGACGAAACGTGGCAAGCACTAGCAGTCCTCACACCCCTGCGCTCGGTGGGGGTTATGGGAGACGGACGGACGTACGCCAACACCGTGGCATTGCGGGCCGTCTCGAGCCAAGACGGCATGACAGCAGACTGGACGCGTTTTCCCAACGACTTTTTAGCTACTATCTCCAACCGCATCGTCAACAGCGTGCCTGAAGTTAACCGTGTTGTCTACGACATCACTAGTAAACCGCCTGGCACCATTGAGTGGGAGTAAGTTGACAGCAAAAGTTAATTGTCTAGCCGTAACATCCCCAGACTACGTGCTTTGTTGACGGCAGCTAAGCGGTCTTTGACTTCCAACTTGCGGTAAACCCCATGCAGATAGTCTTTAATTGTTTCTGGACTAAGGTCCAGAACTTTGGCCATCTGTTTGTTGGTGTTCCCCTCGCCTAAAAGTTGTAGCACCTGCATTTCTCGCGGGGTGAGTTCAGGAAGGTCCACTTTGGGGAGCCAGTCTTGGTCAGGGTTTTGCAAAATGCTCTCGAGCTGCCGCGCCAGTTGGGTGGGATCGGTTTCTTTAGAAAAAAAGCCGTGGGCACCAGCCGCCCGCGCCGCTTGGATAATGGCTTGCTCTTCAAAGGTGGTGAGCATTACCACAATAACCTCAGGGAGTTGGCTGCGGATTTTGCCGCAGGCCACAATGCCGTCTGAGATACCACTCACTTCGGGCATTTTGACGTCCAACAAGACGACATCTGGCTCGTAGTAGTGACTCATTTCAATAGCTTCTTGACCGTTAGCCGCTTCAGCAACGACCTCAAAGCCTTGTGCTTGTAGCGCATATTTAAGCCCCACCCGAAACAGCGGATGGTCGTCAGCAATGAGCACACGGAGCTCGTCCATGAGTTTAGTCTAGCGCATGTTGTACCGTCACAGCCAACTTGTAATAGGATCCAGCTGAGGCTAAATACGTTAGTTTAGCTGAATATATACATAGTTTTGCATAAACTCCACCTTTGGTTGAGGCATTTGTCCTGTGCTATGTGCTGTAAAATTGTGTGTTGTAAGACGATTCTATCAATATTGGACTGTACGAAGGTTGTATAAAGTTTCTACATGCTGGAAGCTCGAGTCCTCTCATCATTAACTGCACTCACGTGAAAGGATATGCCATGTCGCACCTTACCTCAATAGAGGCTTTAAACGCCCGCGTTCAGCACGATCTCGAGTTTCTTAATTACCCATCTCGGGTTTGGGTCACGGACCAAGAAAATATCTACAACGTCATCATTGTGGGGGCAGGTCAGGCTGGCCTCGCCACAGCGTTTGGATTAAGTCGGCAGGGTATTTCGGGTGTGCTTGTGTTAGACGATAATCCAATGGGTATGGAAGGCCCTTGGGAAACCTACGCTCGCATGGAGACCTTGCGAACCCCCAAAGAGGTGACAGGTCCCGACCTCGGTATTCCCAGTTTGACCTTTCGCGCGTGGTACGAGGCTCAGTTTGGTGAGGCTGCATGGCATGCACTTAGCAAAATTCCTAAAGAGCAGTGGATGGCCTATTTGCGCTGGTACAGGCAGGTTTTAGACTTACCTGTCCGCAATAATGCTAAGGTTGCGCAGATTCTTCCGCCTGCTGTTAATGAGATTTTTACAGTACAACTGACCAATGGTGAACAATTGCGTGCAAGGCGTGTTGTGTGGGCAACGGGTATGGCTGGCGGCGGTACGTGGGTAATTCCAGAGTTTATTAGCCAAGTCCTTCCAAAAGACCGCTACGCACACACAGCAGAGGATATTGACTTTGCTGCTTTACAAGGCAAGCGTATCGCTGTATTGGGTGCAGGGGCGTCTGCGTTTGATAATGCTGCCACGGCGCTCGAGCACGGTGCTGCTAACGTTCACCTATGTTTCCGCCGGCGCGAACTGCCACGGGTAAATCCCTACCGCTGGATGGAGTTTAGCGGTTTTTTACAGCATCAAGCAGACTTACCCGATGCTGAGCGGTGGGCGTTTACCAAGCACATCCTCGACCTCAACCAACCCCCACCGCAAGAGACCTTTTTGCGCACTGCCAAGCACGCAGGCTTTCATTTACACCCTAGCAGCCAATGGCAAGCGTTAACAAATCGTCCTGAGGGCGTTAGCATCGACGTGCTGCGGTTAGATGGCGCGCGCTACAGCTTAGAGGTTGATTTTGTCATTGTAGGGACTGGCTTTGAGGTTAACCTTGACCGCCGTCCTGAACTCGATAAAATTGCACCTGACGTTGCGCGTTGGGCAGATTGTTACACACCACCACCTGATCTAGCAGATATGCGTTTGGGGCAGTTTCCTTACCTAGGCAAGCACTTTGAGTGGAGGGAACGTAAACCCGGCTCTGCGCCCCATCTACGCCATCTGTATGACCTCACCTTTGGAGCGTTACCGTCGATGGGGCTTAGTGGCGCGTCGATTAGTGGGCTGGGGTTTGCGGTGCCGCGTTTGGTTCGGGGCATTGCACAGAGTTTTTATTGTGAGGACAGTCAGCATTTTTATGATGCACTCACGAGTTACAGCGAGCCAGAACTTACGGCAGATGTTAGCTCGGTGATTTATGACCCAGAGA
>JBCCBI010000356.1:0-5990 GCA_039034155.1 Deinococcota bacterium
ATAGGGCTACGTCCTAGCCTTTAGAAAACTCAAATGCGCGGTAGTAGACTTGGTCACCACTTAAAACTTCTTCGGGCAGACCTTGCATATCAGGAGAGTAGACGTTAATCCACTCGTCAAACTGAAGGTACAAGCAAGGCACTTCTTCAACAAATAACTCTTGAATGCGGTGATAAATAGGTAAGCGGTCTTCTGGGTTGACCGTTGAGATGCCTTCATCAATCAGCGCGTCCATTTCAGCGTTGCGGAAGCTATTAAAATTATTACCACCATTTGACCGCAAGATAGAAGATGGATCAGGTTCAGGAGTTGAACCGTAGGTCCAGTTGAATAGACTTGCTTCCATGGTGCTTTCACGCAAGCCTGCCAAAATCGTGGAGATAGGTGCTTCGGCAAGTTGCATATCTACGCCGATGTCGCGCAAGAAAATCTGCGAGAGTTCAGCAATGGGGCGGCGTGCTTGGTCGCCGGTGATAGTTGTGCAGGTAAAAGAAAGTTTAAGGCCATCTTTTTCACGAATGCCGTCAGAGCCTTCCACCCAACCTGCTTCATCCATAAGCGAGCGAGCAGCAGCAGGGTCGAATGCATACTGAGGCAAGTCAGTTTTGTGGTAATACGCATTTTTAGGCGTGAGGTTGGAGTGAGCAATCTCAGCAGCACCGTTCCACAAGTCATCAATGATACGTTGACGGTCAAGTGCGTGGAGCATGGCTCTGCGGACACGCTTATCAGATAGTTGGGGAATTTCGTTATTGAGCAAAATGTGCTTGACTGAGTTCGCTAGCGTGCGTACTACGCGGTAGCCGGGTTCAGCATCAAAGCTTTGGCTGTCTTCAACAAGGAGTGGCCAAGCAGATGAATCTGCTTCACCGGTAAGGAGCGCAATGTAGCGTACAGAAGGTTCTGGCACAACTTCAAGCCGGTAGCTAGCTAGAGAAGGTGCGCCGCGGAAGTGATCGGGAAATGCTTCGAGATCAGTAAACTCAGCGGCTCGCCACTCTCTTAGTTTGAACGCACCTGTACCAATTGGTGCGGTTCTAAAGCCCTCTTCACCGACTTCTTGGTGATAGGCCGCATTCACAATAGGCGTTTCTCCAGCAGTACTTAGGAAGCCTGCGTTGACACCTGACATATTGACTTGGACAGTGTAACGATCAATAGCATCCACACTTTCCATGTTCAAAAAGTCGTTGGCAATTGTACTCGAGGGATCACTATAAAATTCGTAGGTATATTTTACGTCTTCAGCAGTAAGCTCATCACCGTTGTGGAAGAGTACACCTTCACGCAATTTAAAGGTATAGGTAAGCCCGTCTTCAGACACCGTGTAGGACTCTGCCAAGATAGGTTCTAGCTCAGTCAGATGGTTAACGTGGAACAGCGGGTTCATAATGTTAAAAATGACCACTGCTTGAACTGTGGGACCGCTATCCATAGGGCTTAAGCCGGCAACTTCTTGGTGCCCCAAGACAACCATGGTGCCGCCGTCGGCACTTTGAGCAAAGGCAGGCATGCCCATAGACATTGCAGCAGCTGCTGACCCACTTGCAAGACTATACTTCAAAAACTTTCTGCGGTTGAACCTGCGGTTAAAGGGCGTGTAGAGAAGCGAGTTGGACTTCGCCATAGGTGTAACCTTCCTTTCTGGCAAATACGATGCTTCTAGCACCATATGATCTACATGATGTAACAAACTTGGGCGTACTACAGAATAACTTGTCTGATTTGGACACTTGGCTAAATCACAAAAATCTTGTGTAGTACGTCACAATTTATTGCAGTCATGCATTAGAATGCAACGAGAGTGTAACAAATTTAGTTACAAGGTGTCTACACAAAGAACCTTAATCATCATTAAGGTAGCTGTAAGGCACATCTCAGTTTGTGGTTGGTAGCTAAGCTGCTCGAGCCCACGGTGTACCTGAAAACAATGTACCTGATACTCGAAAACAACGTACTTGAAATGTGTCCAAATGCGGTGTAGAGGCCTGTCTCGTTAGACTCAGATGATAGCATTTTTGAATAGCGTTTGATGAAGGACTGAAATCACGAGAATTTAGATTTACGAGAATCAATTACAGAGAAATTAAGAACGGGGCGAGCCGATGACACCGAGGACATGCCACTGGAAACAATCTCATCAAGATTACTTGAGTAGACATTATCTTCATTGCGACCGCCTCGGTCATGACAGATGCACCGTTGATATCTCCACATCGCAACAAAATCACAGCTTTCGAGGGGTATCTCTAGAGGGATATCAATGAGTCGTCACCGTGATGTTTCAGATCATAGGACGCCCGTAGATCAACCATCATTACGGCCTCTTTCAGAAAAGACAAAAACATTACCTTCAAGCGTAACGTCAACGTTGAAGACGTCAATCTCTACATATCAGGGTGAACATGATGGCGAAAAGAAGCGTCAAGAGTCTCAGGCCAACTCTCAGCTGAGGTGGCAAAGATTTGTTGCCACTTGGTCACGCAACACTGATAAATTTAATGTTGGTCAGTTGAATCTTACTAACATCAACCCTGCTAACATCAACTTCAAAAATATCTTTTGGGGCTGGTGGATTGTTGGGGCTGGCATGGGCTTACAGATGCTTGTTGCCGGGCTCATGATGCAAGCCTATGGTGCTTATGTGCCTATATTGCAAGAAAGTTTTGGCTGGAGTAAAACGACATTATCAACGGTTTATTCGTTGCAACGCTTGCAATCTGGTGTAGTAGCACCCTTTCAGGGCGTGCTCTTAACACGTTTTGGGGCGAAGCGCATCATTAGTATTGGCGTGGTTGTTTTTGCCACTGGTTTTTGGGGCTTAAGCTATATTCAGAATTTGACTGGGTTTATCGTGCTGTTTTTGGTTATAGGCTTAGGTGCAACGTGTACCGGCTTTTTGTCGGTTACAACAACTGTGGTGAATTGGTTTGAGCGCAGACGGGCTTCAGCTTTGTCGTTAGTTAGTGTCGGTATGAGCGTTGGCGGCTTGCTTGTACCAACCATTGCCTGGTTACTTGCAACCCAAGGGTGGCGGGTCACGGCTCGAGTTTCTGGTGTACTCATTTTGATTATTGGCTTGCCCCTTGCGCGGCTTATGCGCAGCCGCCCCGAAGCTTACGGCCTGAGGCCAGATGGGGCACCTATTCAGGAGATACCTACTAACGCGTCTACAACCTCACCTAATGTGCCCGAAGTAGACGGCCTTACAGTAACTCAAGCACTACGTACCCGTGCGTTTTGGTTTATCTCACTTGGTCATGCTAGTGCAGTGTCAGTTGTGTCAGCCGTGTCGGTCCACACGGTGTCACATTTGCAAGCTAGTTTGGGCTACAGCTTGACGCGGGCCGCGTCTGTGGTAGCCCTTATGACCGCACTTTCTCTGGTAGGGCAGCTTCTGGGCGGCTATTTAGGAGACAGTTTCAACAAACGTATGATTGCAACTGGTGCCATGATTGCCCATGCAACGGCAATTTTGGCGCTTGCTTATGCCACAAGTTTTGCTTGGGTGCTTGTCTTTGCCATCCTGCACGGGCTTGCTTGGGGAATGCGCGGACCGCTTATGGGCGCGCTGCGTGCAGACTATTTTGGCAGGCGCGCGTTTGCTAAAATTATGGGCTATTCTATCCCAATTGTCACCATGGGTATGATGGGCGGTCCGGTTGTCGCTGGCTACTTTGCGGACGTAAGTGGCGAGTACACGCTGGGTTTTAGTGTACTGTCCGGGGTTGCCTTAGTTGGCTCGCTTTTTTTTGTGTTTGCTGGTAAAACACAAATCAGTCCTCGCTAAGGTAGATTGCTGGCACGATATATCACTCACCAACACAACAATAATTAGCCCAATAAACTGCCTGACGCTAACTCTTCTTGACTGCGCTCGTCTTGTGTGTCTGTTGACTCGAGCACAGGTGCCTCTGAAGTAGCAACCTGGGTATCTATTTCAGCCTCGCTACCAGATTGACCCTGAGCTGGCTTGTAGCGCCAAGTAATGTGCAAGTAGTGCTCGAGCATCGCAAGCAGGGCTCTGGGCTTAATGGGCTTAGCCAAAAAGTCGTTGCAGCCAGCTTGCATACTTTTTTCACGGTCTTCATTAAAGACGCTTGCTGAGGTCGCAATGATAATTAGGTTAGCTGTAGACTCACGCGCGCGTAGGGCTTCAGCCATCTCAAAGCCGTCCATTACAGGCATCATAAGGTCGGTTACAACGCCATCTAGAGGTTGTTCTTGAGCAAGTTCTAGCGCCTCTGCACCGTCTTGAGCTTCAACAATTTGAAACCCTAAAGGGCGCAGTAAGGTAGACAGCACAGCCCGGTTGAGGTCGTTATCATCTACTAGTAACAGGCGCGGCGGTGTGCCTTCAATACCCACAATACGCCGCTCTGGTTCAGGGGGGGCTGCTTGCACCATACTGGTAACAGGTAGCTCGAGCTCAAAGTGAAAGGTACTCCCCACACCTAGGGTACTGGTGACTTGTAAGTTACCGCCCATAAGTTCAATTAAGTTGTGGCTAATGGCCAGACCTAGTCCTGTGCCTTCTGCTTGACGCTCCCGGTCACTCACTTGTTGGAAAGGTTGAAAAATCGTCTCGAGCGCGTCATGGGCAATGCCAATTCCGCTATCTTCAATTTCAAAGCGGAAGCGATTGTGAGCAGCTGGGCCCACCCTAAAGACAATACGCCCTTGGTCGGTAAATTTAACAGCGTTACCCAGCAAATTAATGAGCACCTGCCGAATAAGTTTTGGATCACCTTGTACTGTTTGCGGAAGATGATCTAGAGGTACTTTTTCGTAAAAATCGTAAGCCTCATAAATAAAGTCAAGTCCTTTTTGCTCGGTTCGTACCTTAACAAGGTTACTAATGCGCCGCAAAAAGCTAGCAAGTTCAACCTGTTGCTGGTTGACCGTAAGTTTACCCGCTTCGATTGCTGCCATATCTAGCACATCGTTAATAAGCGTAAGCAAGTGGTCGCCACTTTGTTCAATAATATCAAGCCCCTCATGCTGTTCAGCACTCACGTGATCGTCTAGCTTAAGGAGTTGCGCGTAGCCCAAAATAGCCGTTAGAGGTGTGCGCAGTTCGTGGCTCATGCGAGCAATAAAACTACTTTTAGCTTGATTGGCACTTTCGGCAGCTAGTTTAGCTGTATTTAAGGCCTCACCAATGCGTTTGCGCTCGGTAATTTCTTCTTGTAAAACAGTATTACTGCGCAGCAAGCGGCGGTTACTAGCAACCAACTGTTCGGTGCGTTTGGCAACGCGTTGCTCGAGCGTCTTGGTGAGGCTTTCGACCTCTGAAAAAGCTTTGGCAAACCGCCTTAGTAGGACAAACGCTTGGGCACATATAAACGCAAACACGCCAAAGGGTAATAAGTACCCTGTGTAAACAAGTTGATTATTATAGAGAACGTCGTTAATAACAGTGGCGACCAAAACCAGTGAACTTAAGAAAAAGGTGATGGCACCTTTGCGCCTATGCTGCACAGCGCGCATGAGCACGTACATACAGCAGCCACTCATGAGCAGTGTAATAAGTTGGTAACTGAGTAAGGTATGCGTAAAAGTTTGTGTGCGCGTTGCTAGGACAATACTGCCGTAAAACAAAGCAAGTACTTGCAAGACGCGAATAAGCCAGGTAGGCATTTCTTTTGGAAATAGTTTTTCCAAAAACATAGCAAAGACAGTTGGTAGAAGATAAAAAGATAAGTAATTCATCTTGACAAAAAATTGCCAGTTTAAGTTTGGAATGACTTGATGCAAAAACATGTTGCCGCTGGGGCTTGCCAAGATTCGTAAGGCAATTAAAAAACAAATGATGCTAAATAAAATAGATGAAGAATCGTCGCGGCGTAAAATAAATAGCGCTAAATGGTAAAACCCCATGGTGAGCGCGCCACCTAAGATAAATAATTGGAGCGCTAGATTTGCCCGGTAACTACCAACGATTTGGGCTTCGGTACCTAGCCTAATAAGTTGTCCTGCGCCACCCCGCC
>JBCCBI010000357.1:0-5963 GCA_039034155.1 Deinococcota bacterium
CCATGCCACGCGATATAAGTTCGGCTCGAGCTGCCTTAATATCATTGACAACTAACTGCAGGCCCTGAAGTGACCCTGCTGGCATCTCTGTTGCATCCGACCTCATCACAATTGAACAGCCTGAACCACGTGGTGTAAGTTGCACGATGCGCGTGCCCTCATTGATCTGCACATCGTGATCAACATTAAAGCCAAGTTGTTCAGCATAAAACTGCTTGGCACGGTCAATATCTGAAACGGGTACAACAACCACTTCTAGCGTCCAGTTCATAACATCCTTCCCCTCTTTTTGATACCTTAGATATTAAGTGTAACTGAAGCCACTCTATCGCACTAGGTTAAAAAGTGCAACCTTTAACTACGAAAATCGTAGTTAAATTTTGATAGGCTAAATTTATGTTGAGCAAACGCAGCTACGACGACGGGTGTGCTGCCGCCCACGCACTTGACCTAATTGGTGAACGCTGGGCGCTACTCGTTGTCCGTGAGTTGATGCTTAGCCCCAAACGCTTTAATGACCTGCGAGCTGACCTGCCGCAGATTAGCCCCAATGTCTTGTCGCAACGCCTCAAAGATTTGGAAACCTACGGCATTGTGCGCAAAACAACCCTGCCACCACCCGTCAAAGCGCAAGTTTACGAACTTACGCCTTGGGGCAAAGACCTAGAGCCTGTGTTAGTTCACCTAGGGCGCTGGGCAGTACATTCTCCGTTTAAGCCGGATGCACAGCTCAGTTTGACGTCACTTATTTTGTCGTTTAGGACAATGTTTAAGGCAGATGAAGCAGAGGGGCTCGAGGCAACGTATAGCTTTAAACTTGATGACTACAGCTTTGTGGCCCACGTTCATCATCAGTCTTTTGAAATCACACTGGGCGATACTTCCCAAGCAGACGCTTACTTTGAGGGAAATCATGATGCGCTAGCGGGGTTGGTGTATGGTGACGCGAATTTAGAGGAAATGATTGAAGCTGACACAGTGAAACTTATTGGAGATAAGCACGCGTTTAAGCGTTTTTTAACCTTGTTTCCACTACCTGATGAAGCAGCGCAAAATGACGTATCACCTTAGCTGAAAAGGGGACATCGTGTATGAGGTTTTCATCAACTACAAAGCATTATCTGCATGGTCAAGCCTTAATGCGATGTCGCTCTAGCCATCCTGCCGCGCCGTCACAATGTCATGCTTGGCCGCCCACTGCCCCACGTCAGTACGGTTAATCGCCGCTGCCATCAGCTCAGGAAACAAGTCAGGCGTACACGCAAATGAGGTGATGCCCATGCCTGCAAACGCTTCAGCCACATTGTGGTCGTAGCTCGGTGCGCCATCATCGTTTAAGGCAAGTAGGGCAATCATCTGAACACCCAATCCTGCTAGCGCTGCAGCACGTTTGAGCATCTCTTCACGGTTGCCGCCTTCATGTAGGTCGCTAATGAGCACCAGAATTGTATCCGTTGGGCGGTCAATACGTTCCTGGCAAAACGCCAGCGCACGGTTGATGTCCGTACCGCCGCCAAGCTGCACGCCAAAGAGCAAATCCACAGGGTCTTGTAAATCTTCGCTTAGATCAACCACGCTGGTGTCAAATGCAATTAGACGCGTTTTAATGGCTGGAATTGAGGCAAGTACTGCCCCAAAGATACCTGAATAGACCACTGAGGTTGCCATCGAACCACTTTGATCAATACATAAAATGATGTCGCGCAGTGCAGAACGCTTACGCCCATAGCCAATACGCTTTTCTGGGATGATGGTTTTGTACTCTGGCTGATAGTGCTTGAGGTTAGCGCGGATGGTGCGCGGCCAGTCAATTTCGTTGTGCTTGGGACGAAAATTACGAATAGCACGGTTAAGCGCGCCCTTGACAGCTTGCTCGGTGGGACTAGCGAGTTTTCTCAGCAGTTCATTGACAACCCCGCGCACCACTTGGCGGGCAGTGTCTTTAGTGCCTTCGGGTATGACACCACTTAGCGAGACAAGGTTAGCAACTAGGTGAACATCTGCGTCCACAGCCTCGAGCATCTCTGGCTCGAGTAACATCTGTCGTAAATCCAGCTGCTCGAGCGCATCTTGCTGCATCACCCTGACTACACTACTTGGAAAGTAACTGCGAATATCGCCAAGCCAACGGGCCACGTGCGGCGCAGAACCACCCAGCCCGCCCTGACGCCCACCGCTTGACCGTCCCTCCAAGCCATCACCTGCACCATAAAGGGCAGCAAGGGCAGCATCCATACCTTCATCAGCAGCAGAGAGTTGGCACTGGATGCCGTCAGCTTCATGTCCACCAAGAATTAGACGCCAGCGGCGTTCGCGTTCAGCTTGATTCCTCTGTTCTCGAAAATCGCTCATGGGGTTAGCTCCGTAAGACCAAGCAACTGTCTAATGACAGGCATGACGGCTTGGGCCCTGCCCTCATCCAATTCCTCGTCTAACCCACTAGCTTGGGGAATTCTATGTTTAACCCGCTCCCCCATCTGCCGACGTTCGGGAACAGAGAATGTTGAGAAGGTACGCCTTAATAGGGGCACAAGTTGAACAAATGATTCTTCGTTAAGCTCTTGTAACCAGTTATCCAGTACCGTCCACAGATTTGCGTCGTGCAAAAGAATGATTCCACTATCTTTCAAAAATCCCTCAATCCAGGCAGCAGCATCAGTAGGTTCACTAGCCCGAGATAGCGCCAAACCCAAGTGACGAGCTGATGCTTCACCGCTTAACACACCTGTATCAAATAACAAGCGTGTCGCCCGTCCTGTTACCAAACCATGGATAGTATCGCGCTTAATCAAGTTTTGCAACGCCTCTGACCAGGCGCTGCTGTAGGCATCATCCGCCAAGACTTGTAAGCTGCTATGGATTTGGATGATGCGCTGGAACATCTTACTGGCAGCGGCATCATCCAACGAGCTACAGGCGGCGGGTAAGCCAATACACATGCGCGGCACAAGTCCCGTAAGCACATGGGCAACCTGACTGGCGTCGGTTTTACGAACGTTGCCGTAGCGCAGCACGTTAACCAGCGGCGGTAGGGCGGCCATCAAGTGACTTACATCGCTGATGATGGCAGCTTTGTTCTCGAGTTCAGAGGTGAGGGTGGCAACAGCGTCAGGTAAATCCGCTAGTAAGGTATCGTCGAGTAACTTTGTAAGAGCAGGTAAAGTGGGAGCGTGGGCTGCCTCGTGTTTGACAAACTGACTGCTGGCAAGTACTACAGTATTTCCCCACACTGCCATCTCAATCAGCCGTATCGCAAACTCAGGTTGCCAGTGGATCTGCCAGTGTTCATGGAAGCTGCCTTTTTTGCCGTAAACCTGCTGCGTGTCACCCCACGGGATGCCTAAAAGCCGCAGTCGGTGCAGCAGGTGACTCCGTCCAAGATGCATATCTTTGCGTAGATCAAGCTCGAGGATACTCTCGGTTGCTTTGGGCTTCATGCGCAACGATTTTTGGTGGCGCATAAGGTCTTGTTGCAAGGGCAGCATAGGCGCGTCAGGTGAAATTTGCCCTAGACGTTCGCCTACCATCAATTTGTCTTCAATGAGCTTGAGAGGCGTGCCACTCCCAAACGCAAACACAGTTTGCACGGCGTCGTTAAGTTCCTCTAACCCCGCCATAGCCTTACCGCGCAAAGCAGCCAGGCTATCTGCCAACCGCACACCCTCAATCACATGGGCAGAGGATGCAGGTAAATCCTGCTCACGCAGTAGTGTGGCAACTTGGGTTAACCAGCGGGCACTCAAGTGGTCACTAGCTTGCCACAAATGGTGATACCAACCCGGTGACGCCACGCCTGCACCGTAACCACTGCGTTGGGTTAAGCGCCCATAGGTCCAGGGCGTCCAGGTGGCAGTGACTTTGGTTTTAGCTAAACCTTTGAGTAAAGCTTTATCGGCTTTGACATTCTTCCTGTCAAGCAGCGCTGGCACATGCCACGCACCACAAACCACAGCGATACGTTCATAGCCTTCTTTTTCGGCTTTGCGAATGACCTCCCGCATGGCAGCTTCACGGAGGTGCTCGAGCTTATCCTCGTAGGCTGGGCTAGTTTCCCGCAATGTCACCATCGCCTCCTGAATCGCGGTAAATAACCCTTCACCCTCACGCCGCGACTCAACCATTTGGTCCCACCAGCGTTCGCCATCGCTGTAGCCCGCAGCAGCAGCGAGTTGTCCTAGCGGGTCGTGGCGGATGGATAAATCGGTTTCAATATCATCATTTTCAGTTTCATCATCCATAATGCCATCATCGCTTTTAGATTCAGCATCATCTTCAATGTTGACGCTATCATCATCGCCTCTACGTTCGTCGCCTGTATCATCAGCGTTTTTGCTTGATGTTGTTAGGGACATGCGGTAGGTCTGAGCTAAATCCATAAACCGCACAGGCAACTCACCGTTTAGAGCGTAGCGCATCGCTTGCCATTCGGGAGAATACTCAGCGAAGGGATAAAACGCGGCTTCTTGGGGTTTGTCAGGGGCATAGACCAAAATGGCAACGGGGGGTTGCATGTCTTCATGACTGGCTAAGTTGATGACTTTATCAGCATCAGGTGGGCCTTCGATGAGTAGGAGGTCGGGCTCGAGTCTTTCAAGTGCTCTCAGTAAACTTCGCGCTGAGCCGGGTCCATGATGGCGGATACCGAAGAGGTGAACGGTCACGGTTCAGCTAATATCCCGACAGGCTTGGTACAAATCAAGCCAACCCTCACGCTCTTTCACCACCGTCTCTAGGTACTCTTTCCAGACGAGGCTATCCTGCACGCGGTCTTTGACCACTGCACCTTGCAAGCCCCCGGCCATATCAGCAGCCTGCAAACTACCATCCCCAAAATGCCCCGCTAGTGACATACCTTGGTTAACTACCGCGATAGCTTCAGCAGTGCTAAGCACGCCCGTAGGCGACTTGAGTTTGGTTTTTCCATCTTCGGTTACACCACTGCGCAGTTCGCGGAACACCGTGACCACGCGGCGAATTTCTTCTAGGGCAGGCGCTTCTGCAGGCAGTTCTAACGCTTGTCCCAAGCTTGCTACCCGCTGCTGGACAATTTGCACTTCTTCTTCGGCAGTCGCAGGTAACGGCAGCACCACTGTGTTAAACCGGCGTTTAAGGGCGCTCGAGAGTTCATTCACCCCTTTATCACGGTCGTTAGCGGTAGCAATGACATTAAAGCCTTTGGCAGCTTGGACTTCGCTGTTGAGTTCAGGAATGGGCAGCATTTTTTCAGACAAAATAGTGATGAGGGTGTCTTGTACCTCGCTAGGAATGCGGGTGAGTTCTTCAACTCTGGCAATTTTCCCGTCTTTCATCGCGCGCATAAGCGGGCTTTCTACGACAGCCTCGAGGCTAGGACCTTTAGCCAGAAGTTGCGCGTAGTTCCAGCCGTAGCGCACGGCCTCCTCACCAATACCTGCCGTACCTTGAATGAGCATAGTGGAGTCACCCGAAATAGCAGCAGCAAGGTGTTCCGATACCCACGTTTTCGCTGTGCCCGGCACACCAATGAGTAGTAGCGCGCGGTCAGTTGCCAACGTTGCCACAGCAATTTCAATAACGCGCTGACTACCAATGTATTTAGCAGAGACTTCAAAACCGTTGTCTAGCGTGCCACCTAGTAAGTAGGTTGCCACTGCCCACGGTGAGAGTTGCCAATTTGGAGGGCGGGTGCGGTTGTCAGCTTTAGTGAGAGCAGCGAGTTCTTCAACATAACATTGTTCAGCGTGTTGGCGTAAGACGGTAGTTTGGATGTCAGCTTTCTTTTTTGCCACGATTACTCCCTGTTTTGCTGGGCAATAATGGATTCTAAATACTCTGCACGGTCTTTAGCAGCGTCAGCAATCGTGCCGTGGAATCTGCCATGTTCATACACAGTCGTATCAGGGTCAGACATCATTTTTTTGAAAAGTATAAGTGCCTGGTCAATACTAAGCCCATAATCGAAATTGTAGTTAGGGTAAGCACTC
>JBCCBI010000358.1:0-5957 GCA_039034155.1 Deinococcota bacterium
AGTCTGCTAGTTGCTCTGCCTCAGTTTGCCAATAGGGGCGTGTTTTATTGGTTAGGTCGCGGACAAACGTGAGCGCACCTACACCGGTTTTGGCCATGTTGGTTTCTAAACGGTAGTCAGCAAAATCTTGATAGCCAAGTAACTCTGCTAGTTCACGCCGTAAGCTCAAAATATCTTCAATAAGCGTGCGGTTATCTAGCTTGCCTTCACACGCGCGGTTAGTGTAGGCTTCATAAATGTGTTTGCGTAGCTCGCGGTTGTCTGCGTGTGTCATAAAAGGCTGGTAAGACGGTACTTGTAAAGTGAAGCGGTAGCCTTCAAGCTCTTTATGCTTGGCGTTTTCACGAGCTTGGGTAACAACGCGCTCGGGCAATCCGTCTAAGTCTGCTGTGTCTGTAATGACAAGTTCAAACGCGTTGGTGGCATCTAACAAGTTTTCAGAAAATTTATTTTGAAGTTTGCTGAGTTCAATATTAATTTCACGGGCTCTGGCTTTTTCAGCTTCAGGAAGGGCCGCACCAGCGCGCCGAAAACCATCTAAGGTTTTGTCTAAGTGGCGCTTGTAAATACCTGTGAGCGCCTGAGCAGGCTCGCTATCAGCGTAGCGACTCACAGCTTGCCACAGCTTATCATTAAGCGGAAGTTGCGCAAAAAACGCAGAAAACTCGGGCAATACGCTATTAAATGCCTCGCGCAAGTCGTCGTTACTATTGACTGACATGAGGTGGTAGCTGATGGTGACAGCCCGCACGAGCGGCTCGAGTGCATCATCTAGCGCAATAATTGTATTGTCAAATGTGCGCGACCCGTCCAACGCAATAAGGCCGTCAATCGCATCTTGTGTTTGCGCCATGACGTCACGAATACCCGGTGCAACGTGCTCGGGGTGAATATCTTGAAAGGGAATTAAAAAATCTTGGCTAAGAAGCGGGTTGGCTGCTGACATAAAAGCTAGTTTACCGCTTGCCGGTAGATTCAAAAGAAATGTACGTACACTGCCTCAGGTTGGTGAGACTAATAACTTACTAAGTTGATATACCAAGCTTAAGCAGCTTGTGACTGTACCAACTGAGATAAAGCAGCACGAATCGCTTCTGCGAGCGGCATTAAGAAACCCTCGAGCACATCCTCTTCAGCCATAACCAAATCTAGGTGACGCCAAACAATCCGGTCAATGTCGATGTAAGCACCCGCAAAGCGCAGCGATTTTAAGATGCTATACGGTTCAATGTCTTCTGCAAGCGCGCTCAACACAAGCTCCCACAAATGACTATCTTGACTAAGGTCGGGGCGCGGGTCGTGTTGCAAAGAGATATTGGATGATGGTTCTAGATCTACCTGGGAAGGTGCGGCGTGATTCACAAGATAACTAGAACTGGACACCGCACTAGAGGTGATGGATAACTGGGACATACTAGCCCTCCTCGAGCTAGCTTAGTATACCTTAAATAACAAGGTATGTCTACCTATCCTCAACACAACCAGCTTGTAGGACACAAAAAAGAGGCATCACCTGGATGCCCCTTAAAATATGTGTGTATAGATTGGTTAGAAACGAACGTTAATCCCTAAGGCAACATCGGCTGTAAATTCGTCAATGGGTGCAAAGTCGTAGCCCATGGTGACTTGACCAAATAAACTCAACCGTGGCGAGAGGTAGTACTCAGCACCAATTGGGAATTCCATGATAAACGCGCTGTCGTCAGAACGTAGGGTAGCTCCAAGGCCGACACCTGCATAGTACTCGACAGGTAGTGGAATGATGTCTAAGTCAAAGCGGTAGATGCCGCTTCCGCTAAAGCGCACTTCGTCAGCGATGTCGTTAAAGATCACGCGGCCCATCACACTAATAGGTCCGAGGATGTCGTCATAGCCGCCGTACAAACTTACGTAAAAGCCTTGGCTCGAGAGTACACCGGGTCCAATCCCAAAAAAGAGCGGGTGGTCTTCGCTAGGTGCCACTGGTGCAGGCAAAATTTCAGCAAGTTCGCCACCAGGACCACCTACACTGACCATGTCATCGCCGGCCATGGTGTCGTCCATATCATCCATGTCGGTCATGTCATCGTCGGTCATTTCCATCATAGCTTCGCCTGTGTCGTCGTCAGCGTCTTCAGACATTTCGACAATAACCACAACTTCGTCGTCACCGTCGTCCATCATGTCGCCTGTCATCATGCCGTCTTGTAGGGCGGTTAGTTCAGCTTCTAGCACGGCAATGCGGGCCTCAAGCTGGGCAACAAAAGTTTGCGTGGCAGTATCTTCCAGCGCGTCTTCAATCATGCTAATGCGCGCATCGACATCGCTCATGTCCGCCATGTTCATGGCGTCGCTTTGCATGTCGCTAGTGGCTTGGTCGCTCATGCCCATATCACCATGACTAGCAGCAACAACGGCATCCACATAGCCCAAGATGCGCACGGCGATCACGGCCATTTCGTAACGACTTACTGGACGTGTACCCCCAAATGAGCCGTCTGGATAACCCGTGATGATGCCAAGTTCACTGAGTTGGTTGATAGCTTCGGCAGCCCAGTGACCAGCAGGAACGTCAACATATTGCACGGGAGCACCCTGGGATGCGCCACTGGGTAGTTGAGCGTAGGCGCTTGTGCTGGCTAGTAGTAATGTCACCAACGCAAGGCTGACACGTGTAGAATTAACACATTGCCAACGTAGACGAGACACAACGTAATTGAACATAGTTCACTCCTCTAAAGTAATGAGTTGTAGTTTTAACACCAAATACTGCAATTCTTCCCCAAAACCTACTATGCCTTATATCACAAATCGCTCACATTTGCGTAGGTGCAGTGTAATTTTTTATTGCGGAATGTTGGTGTATGAAGATGTTTGTTTAGTTCATAGCTGTATCAAAGATTGTGCACGTGTGTCACTATAATATGTACGTTAATATGTACGTTGACAAAGAAACCCCGTACCTTGGTGCCACAGGTACGGGGTTTGAAAATGTTTTTGATGTGTGTAGGATTGCAGACTTGATAGAGAATGCTTTTGAAGGCTTGAGCCAGCTACATAATTTCAGACGTGAGAGAGCTTACCTCAACACGCTGTTTAGCGTCTAAGCAGATACCCCTGAGGTACTACTTTGCTCGCTAACTAAGGTTGGTAGAGCGTCATCATTCAAGCTGCCATCAATTTGCTGAAGACTATCACTTGGAATATTTACATCTTGACGGTTTAAAAACTCAGCGGGTAGTGGTAAACGTTCGTTAACAACACCCGGGCGTTGTAACAGACCGTGGTAGTGCGTAATAGCAGGCTCACCTTGCTGCCAAGATAGATGGATAACCTCAGCCCCAAGTTGGCTCGGAAATAGAACGAGGCCGCGCTCGAGGTCGCTAATAAACACACCCATGCGCGCTAAGTGTTGATGCTGTTCTTGCAAACTGCCTGCCAAAAATGACATTTCGGTGGCAAGGTTACGGGCCTTAACACTTGCAGCAGGCGTGTCTGCCAATGTTGCTTGTAATTTGGCGAGGTCTCGAGCAGCCGCTTGCATGTCCTGAAGCGTAGCGTCTACGGTGGGAATAAGCGTATTTGCGTCGTTAATGCTAAAGAGCTTAAACACGGATGCTCCTTTCAATATATGCAGTGTAGAGGGAAAATTGTCACGCTGTATGTCAGCTTGTATACAAACTTGAGTCTGTTTGTATTAGATTTTGTGTTTACATAGTTTTGACCATCATAAATGTAGGTGAGGACATCTTGCCCTTGGTAAGGTGGCACACAGTCGTCATGCTAGAGACAATTAGTTTGACCCTACACGGTTTTCGTAGGGCAGGGTTCTCACAAGCTTAGAGAACAGCAGTGACGTGTAATGACGTCTACCAGTAACAACAACCAATACCAATGATGTTTTCTAAGCGCCGGAAAGCAAGGGAATGCATCATGATAAGACGCCCAGATTTAAGAAACCGCTTAGATTCAACAGCACATGTGGGCTGGATTGTCGTTGCTGTACTAAGTTGGTTGCTGCTACTACACGCAACGGCACTAGCACAACCTGAGACGCAGCAACCCATAAAACAACCAGCCACGCTGTATTTTTTCTGGGGAGACGGCTGTCCGCACTGTGAAGCGGCAAAACCGTTTTTGGCTGAATTAGAGGTACGCTACCCGACGCTCGAGGTTCAGTCGTTTGAAGTCTGGTACAACGCAGACAACCGTGAACTCTTACAAATCTTTGCTGAGGCTTATAACACCGACGTAGGCGGCGTGCCAGCTATCTTCGTGGGTAAGCAGGTATGGGTGGGCTATGCTGAGCACATTCAAGCTGAGATTGATAATCAGGTTGGGCTTTGTGTCAACATTGGTTGCAGTTCGCTGTATCAGTCTGAAGATGCCGCGACATTAGATACAGTGACGTTAGATGCTGAGACATCAGATACCTCAGTATTATCAGATACCTCAATATTAAATGCGATTACATCTGAAAATGCAGTTACATCTGAGGGTGCCTCAACAACCTCGACATCAGCCACGTCAGCCACGTCAACCTCAACAAGTTCAACTCAATTGCGTTTGCCATTCATCGGCGTAGTTGAACTTGCCGCCCAACCGCTACTACTGACTACAGTACTTATTGCATTCATAGATGGCTTTAACCCCTGTTCGCTGTGGGTGTTATCAATCCTGTTGGCTATGGTGCTGCACGCAGGCAGTCGGCGCAAGGTGTTTACGGTGGGTATTACTTTTTTACTGGTGACGGCTTCCGTGTATGGGCTGTTTATCGCAGGCGTATTTAGCACGCTATCTTATGTGGGCTATTTGCGGCAGGTTCAGATTGCTGTTGCAGTTATCGCACTTACGATGGCTGCTATTAACATCAAAGATTATGTGGCATTTAAACAAGGGCCGTCGCTAACAATTTCTGACAAATACAAACCCGGACTTTACAAAGGCATGCGCGGTATTTTGCAAATGCAAACCTCAACATGGGGCATGATTGCCACCACCACAACCTTGGCACTTGGCGTGACTCTAGTTGAACTGCCCTGTACAGCAGGCTTCCCAGTTATTTGGTCGGGCTTACTTGCTGGGTCAGTTAGTGGTATGAGATTTGGAAGTTTGCTAGCCGTCTACCTGTTAGTGTATTTGCTGGACGAGCTATTCGTATTTTCTGGTGTGGTCATCACCTTGCGGGCAAGCCGTTTACAAGACGCCCAAGGGCGCGTGCTCAAGCTCATTGGTGGCATGGTGATGTTGGCGCTGGCCGTTGCCATGCTGGCTTATCCTGAAGCAATGCGGTCGTTAACGGGTGCGCTAGCAGTGTTTGGTATGGCCTTAGTTGGAACTGTCGTGATGATGATTGGATACCGCGTTTACCAGTTGATACATCATCAACGTACTTCAAAACGCCATAAACACGCTTCAAAATCTCATAAACACCGCAAGGTGAGGCCGTCACACAGATAGTAGGCTGGCTGTTAGGATACAGCTATGAAACCCCTCGCTGAAAGGTTACGCCCCACCCGGCTCGAGGACGTTGTGGGGCAGCGGCACTTACTTGCCAAAGGGAAGCCGCTCGAGCGCGCACTAACTCGTGGTCAGCTTTCGTCATGTTTGCTTTGGGGGCCGCCAGGCACAGGCAAAACCACCCTCGCCCGATTGATGGCGCAGTACTTGGACGCGCACTTTGTAGGGCTTTCAGCGGTATCTGCTGGGGTGAAAGAAATTCGCCAAGTTGCGCAGGAAGCTGGTAAGCGGCAACAGCAACTTCTACCCGAGAATGCTAGCACCTTGCTGTTTTTGGACGAAGTACATCGTTTTAACAAAGCGCAGCAGGACATTTTGTTGCCCTTTGTTGAGGACGGCACACTCATGTTGGTGGGAGCAACTGAAGCGGCGTTATGGACACATCGCCTTTGCAATCTTCAATTGCGGTGGTGCAAGCCAGGCCATTGATGCCGTTCATATTCATGGAGCACGAGCCG